>NZ_VDFY01000201.1 GCF_006228125.1 Micromonospora orduensis
CGCCGGCGGCCGGCCGGTACGCCACCGCCCGTGGGGGTCGCACCCCGCGCGGCGGCGACCACCGGGCCGGCGGCGGTGGCACCACTGCCCGGCGCCCCGTCACCGGTGGCCGTGGCCGCACGGGCGAGCGCGGAGCCCACCCCGCCCTCGGCGCCGCCGGCGGTGGCGCCGCCGTCGCCGACACCGGCGGCGAGGCTTCCACAGCCGGTCACCGTGGCGGTGGCCCCGGAGAGCAGTCCGGCGCCGCGCTACCGCATCCAGGTGCGCAACGTGGGCAACTCGCCCATCGAGACCACCGTCCGCCAGGAGCTGCCGCCCGGCGCGTCGGCCACCGCGATCACCGGGGGCGGTCGATCCACCGGCGTGGGGGGTTCCACCAAAGAGGTGACCTGGCGGTTGCGGCTGCCCGCGCACAGCACCGCGACCCTGGGCACCGCGCTGGCCGCCACCGCGCCCGGTCAGGCGCTCACCGCACCGGCGTGCGCGTTCACCAGCGACGGCAGCCGCCCGTACGACTGCGCCACCGCCACCTGGCAGGGCGCGGCGGCGCCGGCCGAGGTCACCGAGGCCCCGGTCTGGCGGCGGTACCCGGTGCTGCTCGCCGGGCTGGCCGTCCTGCTGCTGCTCGCCGCGGGCGGGGTCTGGCTGTGGCGTCGGCGGCGCGGGCGGCGCAGGGTGACGGCCGCCGCGCTGGCCAGCGGCGCGGGACCCGACGGTGGACGCGGAACGATCTACCCGCGCCCGGCCGCCCCGAGCGCGCCGAGGCGGCGGCGTACCCCTCCGGTCTGGTTGCTTGTCGTAACGGCCGTGGCGGTGCTGGCCGGTGTGGTCGGCACGGCGGGCTGGACGGCGACCCGGCGGGTGGCGGCGATCGACACCCAGAAGCAGCCGACCAGCGGCGCGTGGCGGGGCACGGGTGTCTCCGGGCCGATTGGTGTGCCGCTGCGGGAGTCGGCGTTCGAGTTCACCGTGTACCGGATGACCTGCGGAGCGTCCGGCACCGCCCGGTCGACCGACGGCGGCGGCGCGGCTCCGGCCTCCGGGCGGCGCTGCCAGGCCACGGTGGGGGTACGCAACATCACCGGCGACCAGCAGCCCTGGCACGGCCAGCTGCAACGGGCGTACCTGCCGGGCGGGCGCTGGGTCAGCACCGACGAGTCGGCCACCCGGTCGGCGAACCTGGGTCGGGACGTCTTCGCCGATCCGATGGCCGCCGGCAGCAGGGTCGTGCTGCCGCTGGTCTTCACCGTCGACGGGCGGGAGCCGCCCCGGCAGCTGGAGCTGCGCAGCGGGGTGTTCTCCGCCGGCGTCCGGGTGGACATGCACTGAACGGCGGGCGGGCGGCGGTCGTACCCTGGGGTCCGTGACCGCCGCCCTCGCCCCCGCCGTGCTCGACGTGGCGGCCTGGCAGGCCCGCCGCCAGGCCCACGAGCAGCGGGTCGACGTGTGGCTCACCCCGCACCTGGCCCGTCGCCGGCGGGGTGAGCGGCATCCGGTGGCCGACTTCCTGTTCACCTACTACTCGCACCGCCCGGCCCAGCTGCGTCGCTGGCACCCGGGCGCGGGGGTCGAGCTGCGGGGCGCCGACCCGGCCGAGTTCGGTCGGGACTACCGCGCCACCGCCGCCGGGCTCACCCTCGACACCGACGGGGTACGCGAGCGGCGCGGCGAGTCGATCGCCTGGATCCGCTCGCTGCTGGCGGCCACCGCCGGGCGGGCGCCGCACTTCGGCTGCTTCGGGATGCACGAGTGGGCGATGGTCTACCGGCAGACCCACGAGGAGCTGCGGCACAACGCGTGGCCGTTGCGGCTGACCCCGGAGCGGACGGCCGCGGTCGTCGAGGAGCGGGGCGTGCGGTGCAGCCACTTCGACGCGTACCGCTTCTTCACCCCGCCGGCCCGGCCGTTGAACGTCCTCACCCCGACCCGGGAGACGCAGCACGCGCACGAGCAGCCGGGCTGCCTGCACGCCAACATGGATCTGTACAAGTGGGCGTACAAGATGTCGCCGCTGGTGCCGTCCGAGCTGGTCGCGGACTGCTTCGAGCTGGCCCGGGACATCCGCACGCTGGACATGCGGGCCAGCCCGTACGACCTGGCGGCGCTGGGTTGTCCGCCGGTGCGGGTGGAGACCCCGGAGGGTCGCGCGGAGTACGCGGTCGCGCAGCGCGGGTTCGCCGAGCGGGCCGCGGTGCTGCGCGACCGGCTGCTCGCCGCCGTACCGGCCTGACCGGCAGGGCGTCGCTCAGCCGGTCGGGCGGGTACGCAGCCCGTTGAGGAGCAGCGCGACCACGGCCTCCAGGTCGTCGTCGAGGCCCGGTTCGTTCCACTCGGCCCGGTGCGACGGGTGATGGAAACGGGCGGTGGCCTGGAGCAACGCCCGCCCGGCCACGGCAGCGTCGGGCACGCTGAAGTCGCCGGCCGCCACCCCGTCCGTGACGATGATGGCGAGCTGACCGGCGAGCACCTCCAGGTGGTTCGCGACGGCGCCCTCGGAGAGGGTGGCGAGCTGGTGGAAGTTGTCGAACAGCTCGGGGTCCTCCCGGGCCATCCGGCGTTTGGTGCCGCTCAGCTCGGCCAGCCACCGGCGCAGCCGCTGCGGGGCCGGCTCGGGGCTGGTGGCCACCTCGATCAGCGGGGTGGAGACCCGGGCCAGCCAGCGTCCGGCGACCGCCTCGCGCAGCGCTGCCTTACTGGCGAAGTGCCGGTAGACACTGCCGTGGCTGACGCCCAGCGCGCGGGCGACGTCCAGGACGGTGGCCTTGGCCGGCCCGTACCGGCGCAGCACCTCCTCGGCGGTGTCGAGGATGCGGTCGGCGGTCAGGGCGGTGGCGTCGCTCATCGGTCCAGCCTCCCTGACCGCGTGGCCGGCCGTGGCGCGGCCCCCGTCCGGCGGTCGCGCCACGGCCGGGCGGTCATGCGCGCTCGCTGTCCAGGAACGCCATCTGCGCCTCGTCGTACCGGCTGCCGGCCGCCGCGCCGGCGGGGATGGCGGCTTCGATGGCGGCCAGGTCCGCGTCGGTCAGGGTGACCGTCGCGGCGCCCAGCGCCTCGGTGAGCCGCTCCCGGCGGCGGGCGCCGATCAGCGGCACGATGGTCGCGCCCCGGGCGAGCACCCAGGCGATGGCGATCTGCGCCACGGTGACGCCGCGCGCCTCGGCGATGACGCGCAGCGCGTCCACCAGGGCGAGGTTGCGGTCCAGGTTGGCGCCGGCGAACCGGGGCAGCTGGCTGCGGAAGTCGGTGCCGGTGGTCTGCCGGCCGGCCGTCCAGTGGCCGCTGATCAGCCCACGGGACAGCACTCCGTAGGCGGTGATCCCGACGCCCAGCTCGCGGGCGGTCGGCAGGATCTCGGCCTCCGGGCCCCGGGAGATCAGCGAGTACTCGATCTGGAGGTCGCTGATCGGGTGCACGGCGTGTGCCCGGCGCAGCGTCTCCGCGCTCACCTCGGACAGGCCGATGTGCCGGACGTGGCCGGCCTCGACCAGCTCGGCCAGGGTGCCCACCACCTCCTCGACGGGGACGTCCGGGGCGAGCCGGGCGGGACGGTAGATGTCGACGTGGTCGGTGCCGAGCCGGCGCAGCGTGTAGGCCAGGAAGTTCTTGATCGCGACTGGTCGGAGGTCGCTGCCGTTCCAGCCGCCGTCGACGTCGCGCAGAGCGCCGAACTTCACGCTGATCACGGCGTTGTCCCGGTTGCGGCCGCGCAACGCGTCGCGCAGCAGCATCTCGTTGTGGCCCATGCCGTAGAAGTCGCCGGTGTCCAGCAGGGTGATGCCGGCGTCCAGGGCGGCGTGGATGGTGGCGATGCTCTCGGCCTCCTCGGCGGCGCCGTAGAGGTCGGACATGCCCATCAGGCCGAGCCCGAGGGCGGAGACGGTGGGGCCGGTCGTGCCGAGGGTGCGGGTGTCCATGGGTCTTTCCTCTCACCTGAGTGACCCGCTCAGCGTACATCCTCCGGATGACAGATTTCAGATTCTGTCACCGATGAGACGCCGGTCACTCCATGGAGAGCACGATTCGAGCTACTCGCCGTCGACGCGGCGGTCGCGTTTGCGCTGGGACTGGCGCTTCTTCTCGGCCAGCCGGCGCTCCTTGGCGCCCCGGGACGGACGGGTCGCGCGGCGGGGCGGCGGCGGGGGCGCAGCGGCCTCCCGCAGCAGCGCCACCATTCGGTCGCGGGCCGCCTCCCGGTTGGCGAGCTGCGCCCGGTGCTCGCTGGCCGCGATCGTCAACACGCCGTCGACCAGCCGGTTGGCCAGGCGGGCCAGCACCCGGGACCGGAGCCAGTCGGGCAGGGACGGGGAGTTGGCCACGTCGTAGCTGAGCTCCACCCGGGAGTCGGCGGTGTTCACACCCTGCCCACCCGGCCCGGACGAACGGGAGAAACGCTCCCGCAGCTCCCCGGCGGGGACGACCCACCTGTCGGTCACCCGCAGCCCATCGTCCACGTCCCGAGGCTAACCCGCGACGACCCGCCGGAGGTCAGCGGTGCGCGGGTTCACTCTGCGTCGTCGACGGGCTGGGCGCCGGGCCGGCGGTCTCGTCGTCGGAGCCGACCGCGGCGTACGCCACGGCGCCGAAGAGCAGCAGCCCGATCACCGCCGCCTTCACGGCGACGCCACGGATCAGCAACCAGGCGCCACGGCGTGCCGTAGGCACCGTTTTCTTCACCGTCTGGTAATCGGCCCACCCGCGTCGCGCCCGGGCGTACGCCGACCCCACCGCACAACCGATCACCAGGCCCACCAGCAGGAGGACCGCAAGAAGGGGACTCTCCACCTCCGCCAGTATCCATACCGAGCGTGATATTTCCATGGTCCGATACCGTCGGGCCGGATATCCGACAGTCGCGCCCGTCCCACCGGGCGTCCGGGCAGCTCAGCCGCCCTTACCGATGATCGTGTCAGCGGTCTGCTGCACCTGCTCGATCGGAATGGCGAACCCGATGCCGATCGAGCCGTTGCCGTCGATGGTCGCGATCGCGGTGTTCACCCCGACCACCTCCCCACGGGCGTTCACCAACGGGCCACCCGAGTTGCCGGGGTTGATGGACGCGTCGGTCTGCACGGCGCTGTGCCGGTTGTTGCCCAGCCGCACCTCGCGGTCCAACGCGCTGACGATGCCGGCCGTGACCGTCCCGGACAGGCCGAGCGGCGAACCCACCGCGAGCACCGGCTCGCCGACGCGGGTGGCGCCCGGCTTGGCCAGCGGCAACGGGGTGAGCCCGGCCGACGGCGGCACCTTCAGCACCGCCAGGTCGCTGCGCGGCTCCCGACCGACGACCTCGGCGGCGAACCGGCGACCGTCGGGCAGCTCCACCGTCACCGGCCCGCCACCCCCCTTGGCCAGGATGTGGTCGTTGGTGATCAGGTGCTGCTGGTCGTCCACGGCGAAGCCGGAGCCCGTCGCGGAGGCGCCGTTCCCACCACCGGCGAGCACCGACACCACCCCGGGCACGGTCCGCTCGGCGGCGGTGACCAGCTCCGCCGGCACCGGGGCCGCGGACGCGGCGGCCGGACCCGCACCGCCGTCCCGGCCGGCCACCACGCCGCCGGCCACCGCACCCGAGACGGTGGACAGCGCCACCACCGCCAGTACGGCGAGGAGGCGGCGCGGTCGCCGCCCGCCCGGGTCCCGACCGTTCCCCGGCGCGTCCCACCACCCGCGCCCGTCCGGGTCGAGTTCGGGCGAGATGAACCAGGGACCGCGCGGTTCGCCCAGTCCGGTCTGCACTGCCATGCGTACTCCTCACGGTCGACGTCGGTTGTGCGCGGCGGTCAGGGCAGGCGCGAGAACCAGCGCATCGAGCCGGCGGCGGCTCCCATGGCGAACACCAGCCCGAGGCCGATGAACCGCGCCGAGACGTCCTGCCGCTCGGTGCGGTAGCCGACCGAGCTGCCGATGTCGTCGTAGACGGCGCTCAGCTCGTCGCTGGTGCTGGCCTCATGGAACATCCCGCCGGTCTCGTCGGCGACCGCCCGCAGGGTCTGCCCGTCGACCGGCACCTGGATGGGCCGTCCGCCCCGGTCCACGAACCCGGACGGGGTGCCGAAGGAGATCGCGTGCACCGGCACCTTCGCCGCCACCGCGTCCGCGGCCGCCTCCATCGGGTCCATCCCGGACGTGTTGGCCCCGTCCGAGAGCAGGATGATCCGGGCCGGGGGTGGTTCCTTCGCCGCCTGGCTGTCCAGCCCCTTGACCGCGCCGAGCGAGGTGTTGATGGCCTCGCCGATCGCGGTGCCCTGCACTCCGGTGACCCCCTCGGCGAGCCGGTCGATCCCCTCGTCCAGGGCTCCCCGGTCGGTGCCCGGCGGCACCAGGACCGCGGCGCTGCCGGCGAACGCGACGAGGCCCACGTTGAACTCGTCGGGCAGCCCCTCGACGAAGCGGCGGGCCGCCTGCTTGGCCGCCGCCAGCCGGTCCGGATCCACGTCGGTGGCGAGCATGGACGTGGACACGTCCACGGCCACCATCACGGTGGCCCGTTCCCGGGGCACCCGGACCTCGGCGCTGGGCCGCGCGAAGCCGACCACGAGCAGCGCCAGCATGGCCAGGAACAGGCCGGCCGGCACGTGCCGGCGCCAGGCCGGTCGTTGCGGCGCGACCCGGTCCAGCAGCCGCAGGTTGGTGAAGCGGACCGCGTACCGGCTGCGCCGCCGCTGCATGACCAGGTACGCGACGACCAGGGCGAGAACTCCGAGCAGCAGCCAGAGCCGCAGCGGCGACTGCCAGATCACGCGGCACCTCCCCGGGCGGCCCCGGCCGGCGCCGCGGCCAGCCGACGTTGGGCGTGCACGTGCCGGACGATGTCCGCGCTCCAGTCCCGGTCGGTCCGCAGCGCCAGATGGTTGGCCCCGCTGCGGCGCAGCGCCTGGCGCACCTGGTCGCGCTGGGCCTCGGCCGCCGCCGCGTACCGCTCGCGCAGCCCACGGTCCGACGTGCACACCTCGCGGTGGCGGCCGGTCTCCGGGTCGACGAGGGTGATGATGCCGACGTCGGGCAGCTCCAACTCGCGCGGGTCGGTCACCTCGATCGCCAGCACCTGGTGCCGGGCCGTGAGCCGGCGCAGGGTCCGTTCCCAGGGCGGCTGCTCGGCGGGATCGTCGGGCAGCCCGTCGAGGAAGTCGGAGACCACCACGACCAGCCCTCGTCGGTTGGCGACCCGGTTCAGCGCGTCGAGCCCGTCCGCCAGCTCCAGCGGCGCTGACGGCCCCCGTACCGACCCGTCGGTGGGCGCGGTGGCACGCGGGGCCGCGAGCAGCGCGCGCAGCAGACCGAGCAGATGGGTACGCCCGCTGCGGGCCGGGAAACGGCGCACCCCGTCGGTGCCCAGCACCTGCGCGCCGAGGCGGTTGCCGACACCGGCGGTCAGGAAACCGATCGCCGCGACCGCCGCCACGGCCAGCTCACGCTTGTCCAGCTCGGCGGTGCCGAACTCCATGCTGGCGCTGGCGTCGACAAGCAGCCAGGTGGTCAGTTCCCGATCGGCGTCGACCTGCCGTACGTGCGGCACCGTGGTCCGGGCGGTCACCGCCCAGTCCATCCGGCGGACCTCGTCCTCGCCCGGCCGGTACTCCCGGCTGCCGGCGGGTTCACTGCCCGGGCCGGGCAGCAGGCCACGGTACTGGCCGTGCAGTAGGCCGTTCAACCGGCGGGTGACTGTCAGTTCCAGGCGGCGCAGCCGCTGGTCCGGCGCCAGCCCCACCAACCCGGGGTCGGCCGACGCGACAGCCGCGCGTCTCATGCCGCCGCCAGATCGGGGGCCTGCTGCGGGTGGCCGTGGGCGAGCCGGGGCGGTGGGACGGCCTCGACCAGTCGCCGGACCAGACTCTCGGCCGACACACCGTCGGCCACCGCGTCGAAGGAGAGCACCAGCCGGTGGGCGAGCACGTCCACGGCCAGCTCACGGATGTCCTCGGGCAGCACGTACTCCCGTCCCCGCAGCAGCGCCTGCGCCCGGGCGGCCGCGACCAGGCCGAGGGTGGCCCGGGGGCTGGCGCCGTACGCCAGCATCGGCGCGATCTCCGCCAGGCCGAAGCGCCCCGGGTCACGGGTGGCGAGGATGAGCCGGACCACGTACTCGGCCAGGGCGTGGTGGACGAAGACCCGTTCCGCCTGGACCTGGAGGTCACGCAGCCGTTGCGCGTCGAGCACCCGGCGCGGGGTCGGCCGGTCGGTGCTCATCCGGTAGAGGATCGCCAGCTCGTCGGCGTCGCTGGGATAGTCGACGACCACCTTCATCAGGAACCTGTCGCGCTGTGCCTCGGGGAGTTGGTAGACCCCCTCGGACTCGATCGGGTTCTGGGTGGCCAGCACCAGGAACGGCGCCGGGACCGGCCAGCTGCGCCCGCCGATGGAGACCTGTCGCTCCGCCATGGCCTCCAGCAGCGCCGACTGGACCTTGGCGGGGGCGCGGTTGATCTCGTCGGCGAGCACCAGGTTGGCCATGATCGGGCCCAGCTCGATGTCGAAGGTCTCCTTGGAGGCCCGGTAGATCCGGGTACCGACGATGTCGGAGGGGACCAGGTCCGGGGTGAACTGGATCCGGGAGAAGGTGCCACCGACCACTGTGGCGAGGGTCTGCGCGGCAAGCGTCTTGGCCACGCCGGGAACCCCCTCCAGGAGGCAGTGCCCGTTGGCGACCAGTGCGGTGAGCAGTCGTTCGACGAGCCGATCCTGCCCGACGATCACGCGTTTGACCTCGAAGAGGGTCTGTTCCAGCTCGACGCCGGTCGGCTCTGGATCGACCGGGCTGGGCATGCTGGCCAGGGTGTCCGAGATGTCCGTCACGGTGCTTGCTTCCCGTGGCGGGGGGCCGGCAAACGTCGGATTGTGAGCGCCGGACGGGCCCGTTGCGGCCCGGACGGGGATGAGCCGCCCGGACGGGGTACGAGCAACAGGCGATATGCCCACGCGCCCGAGGTCCACGATCATCGAAGGCGATCCGGCCCCCGCGTGCGGGACGCGGGGGCCGGACATCGGTTCGGTCAGGCGGTGTGGACGACCAGGTGGAACCCGAGGTCGGTCGGCGTGCCGGCCGAGTTGCGGGTCTGCACGAAGACCGCGTTCGGCGTACTGAGCCGGGGCGCGACCGAGATCTCGCCGGCCGGCGGGATGCAGCACGCGTCGGCGCGGCCGATGGTGGCCACGAAGATGCTGGTCGAGACGGTGAAACCGAACTGGACCTCGTACTGGCCGACGCCGTACTTGATCACGGTGCCGGTGCCCCGCGCCTTGGTGCCGTTGGAGTTGACGACGACTGTGGTGGCGGTGGCGACGAGGGCCGAGTTGGCCTTCAGCGCGGCCTTCGCCATACGTGCCGACTCCGCCGTCACCGGCGGCTGGGCGTTCGTGCCGCGCGCCGCCGGCTGGACGGCCTCCTGCGGCGCCTTGGCCGACGCCCCAGCGGCGGCGATCCCACCCCCGGCCAGGGTCAGCGCCAGAACGGCGAACGTGACCGCCGCCGCCTTACGTCGGAAGAATGTGCTCATAACAGGTCCCCCTTTTGTGACCGTGCGAATTCGGCCGACCCGCGGGGCGGGACGGATGATTGCCTGAAAATAGGGTCACGACCATTACGGGAGCGGATTCTTTGACAATCTGTATCCCGCCTGAGCTGGAGTTACTACTCAGAGTTGCGTCGTTTAGGCCAGATGGAACGTAGCACCACAAAAAGCTGACCGTCAATAGTTGATCTCACTTTGACGCACTGTCGGTCAGCCGTCAGGCAATTGTGAAATGCGAGCGCACAAACATTCACGAAATGCGTCGGCCGGTCCCGCTACGCTGATCGCCATGATCATGGACACCCCTGCGGCGCTGATCCGACGCCACTCCCGGCGGGTCGGCACCGTGTTCAGCTGGTTGGTGGTCGGGCCGGTGGCCGCCTGGGCCACGGTCCGGCTCGCCGGCCTCGACCGGGGGCCGTTTGTGCAGGCTCTCGCCTTCACCCCGTACGCCGCGGGATGGAGCCTGCTGGCCCTCGCCGCCGCCCTCGCCCTGCGGCGCTGGTGGCCGGCGGCCGTCGCGGCACTGGCCACCGTGACGCTGCTCGGCCTGGTCGTACCCCGGGCACTGCCCGCCCCGCAACCGGCGGCGGCCGGGCCCACCCTGCGGCTGCTCACCGCGAACCTGCTCGCCGGCGCCGCCGACGCCCGGACCCTCGTCGACCTGGTCCGCACCCAGCAGGTCGACGTGCTCACCGTGCAGGAGTTCACCCCTGACGCGCAGGCCGCCCTGGACCGGCTCGGCCTCGACCGCCTGCTGCCCTACCGGCACCTCAATCCCCAGGTGGGCACCCCCGGCTCGGGGCTCTACGCCCGCTGGCCGATCAGCGACGCCGGCATCCGCACCAACCGGCGCGGCTGGGGCTTCACCCAGGCGTACGGCACGCTGACCATCCCCGGCGCTCCCCCGGTGCGCGTCGAGTCGGCCCACCCCTCCGCGCCGTACGCGTTGGACCAGGTCGGCGCCTGGCGAGCCGACCTGACCACCCAGCCACCGGCCACCGGCGACGGTGAGCTGCGGATCCTCGCCGGGGACTTCAACGCCACCCTCGACCACAGCCCACTGCGTGCCCTGCTGCGCACCGGCTACGTGGACGCCGCCGACGCCACCGGCGCGGGGCTCACCGGCACCTGGGGCCCGTACGACGGCGACCTCATCCCCCCGGTCACCATCGACCACGTCCTGGT
>NZ_VDFY01000268.1 GCF_006228125.1 Micromonospora orduensis
GGGTGGGATGGGCCGGTATCGGTGGAAGCCGACGGTGGCGGCGGTGGCGTCGTCGGTGAGGTAGATGTCGCCGTAGAACATGGCGTGCTCGATCCAGATGGCGAGGACGTCAGTGAGGATCCGGCGCCGTGGGCTTGGGTCGGGGATTAGCCATGTGGCGAGAGGGCTGGGATTGAGGGCGTCGGAGATGAGTGCGGCGACGTGGTCTTTGTCTGCCCAGCGGGCGGCGCGGATGCGCGGGACAGTGTCCATGGCAATTCCCTTGAAGCAGTTGGCGGGGTCAGGAGTTGTCGCTGCTCGTGGTGTGGGTGTGGACGAGGAACAGGTGGTAGTCGTCGACGAAGGCGCCGTTTCGGTCACTGTCGGCTGGCGGTGTGAGTGCGGCTCTTTCGTACGCGAGTAGTTCGCCGTTGCTGGGGTTGAGGATCAGCAGGAAGCGGATGTCGTCGGCGATGGCGATGGCGCTGACGCCGATGCCGGTTCGGCCTGCCCGGTCGGTCACCAATGGGTGGTAGGTGATTCCGGCGGTGTCGCGCAGGACGGTGAGGATCGCGGTGCGGGCCGGCTTGGTTGGGGGTGCGCCAGCCGAGCAGGCTCGCGAGGCCGCGGATGACGGCGGTGGGTCCGAGGAATCGGGGTTGCGTGGTGTCGATCTGCGCGGTGAGTGCCGTCGGGTCGGCGGCGATCGGTCCGATGGGTCCGTCCAGCTGGCCGGGGTAGTAGGTGCTGTCGTCGGTGGGCTGGTTGCCGCCGGGGTAGCGGCTGCGGATGACGCGTCCGGAGGCGTCGTCGGCGCGCCAGCGTTGCTCTTCGAACAGCACGGTCCGCGTGGTCGTGCTGTTGCCTGCGATCGCGGTGTCCGTGGCCCATTGGAGTAGATGGACGTAGGCGAACCGGCCCGGGATGACGTCACAGCCGGAGGGCCCCGTCCCTACCGTCTTGAGGCCCTGCTGCGTCGGAGGCGACGCCGACAGGCGCGTCGGCGACTGGTCGAGTTTCTGTCGGGCACGGGCCTTGAGCTGTGCCGCAGTCAGGGGGGCGGGCGACGGACACGGTGCCACGATCGGCCGGGACGCGACGGTGCTTGGCAGCGAGGGTGGGGATGGCACCGGCCCGGCGGTGCCCGTCCAGGTCGGGATAGCGGTAGCGGCAGCGAGCAGGCCGACTACACAGACAGCGGCCATAACCTTCATGGCTCCCCGGCCCACCGGGTGGGGCTTGTCGGTCGGAGGTCGCATGGGGGATTGGTTGGTCACGGTGGGTTCCTTGCGATGAGCGGACAGGGCTAGCGGTAGGCGGCGGTGGCCACGTCGCCGACGGCGGCGTCAATGGCGGCGATGATGTCGCGCACCGGCTGATGGTGCTGCGCGGCGATGGCCTTCAGGCGGCTGGTCATGGCTGGGGTGTCGTCGTCGAGGTAGAGGTGGTGGGTGAGTCCGAGGTCGGCGACGAGGCCGGCGAGGGCGGCGGTGTGGTTGTCGGGTTGTTCGCGGCCGGCTGCGAGGTAGCGCAGGCGGGAGCGGGCGATGACCGCCCATCTGCTGTCGGTGGGCAGGTAGGTGTGGGCGCGGATGAGGCCGCCGAGGCGCCGTTGGGTGTGTTGGCGCAGGATCCCGCCGGCGAACAGACCGGCGCGGGTGCGGTCGTACAGGTCGTCGGAGAACCCCCGCAGCCACATGCGCAGCAGCGGGTGAGCGTTGCGGATGGTGGCGGCCGCGGCGTCGGCGATCAGGTCCCCGGTCGGACGGTCGATGTGCGGGTGTATCCGCTGGTGGCCTGCTGCGCGCGCCTCATCGTTCAGGTCGAGAGTCACCCGCCCGGCGAAATACAGGTCGATCAGGACCGCGCCGGCGAGCCCGAGCGCGAGGGCCTGCCGGTGCACGTGGAGGTGTCCGGTGTCGTCGTCGTGGCCGAGGAGGAACAGGTCATCGCGCAGCGGCAGGCGCGGGATCGACGCGGTCATCGGCGGGGCTCCTACCGCAGCCCGGAGGTGAGCCGCCGCAGCCGCTCGTGTGCCCCGCCGTACGCGGCTCCGGGGGCGGGGAGCCGTGCTTTGTCGATCGCGGCGAGGACGGTGTAGTTGGCGTCGCACACGTTGCCGATCGGCGCCCGCCCCGCCTGCGACACGAGCTGGTAGGCGTCCAGGATTTCCAAGTCGGTCAGGGCGCTGGCCCAGCCGACAAGGTCGTGCTGGGCGATGCGGTAGGCGTCCTCCAGGGGCCTCGCGCAGCCGATGGTCAGGATGTCCCGGTCGGTCTCCAACCGCGGCCACGGCGTGGTCACGCCTTTGATCACGTCGATGGCGAGGGTGGTGGTCGTGGCGATCTCCACGCCGACACCGCAGGCCTCGCCCTCGCCCTGACGAGCGTGCCCGTCGCCGAGGGCCAGCATCGCCCCGTGAACGTTCACCCCCAGGTACAGGGTGGTGCCGGCGCGCAGGTGCGGGGTGTCGAGGTTCCCGCCGTGGGTGTCAGGCACGAGTGTGGAGCGGGCCTCGAACCCGCCGGGGGCGACACCGATCGTGCCGATCATCGGATCCAGCGGCAGGTCCACGCTGTGGTCGCTGCGCGTGGCCTGAAACCGGACGGTCCCGGCCTGCCGGTCGATGCCGTACACCCACACCCGCTCCTCCAACGGAGGCTGCAAGGTGGCGGTGTGGGAGGTGGACGTCAGTGCCCCGAAGTGCGGGAACGTCGACGACACACCCCAGTCCCGCGCCGGGGTGATGGCGGCGAGGTGGACGGCGAGGGTGTCGCCGGGCTCGGCGTCCTCGACGAAGAACGGCCCGGACACCGGGTTGAGGTACGGCATGCGGCACACCTCCGACGGCAGGTCCGCCGGCCCCCGAACGAGACCAACGAAGCAGTCCTCCGTCACGACAGTGAAAACGTCCCCGCCGCGCACGTGCGCCACCGGCATCCGACCGCCGAAGGTGTAGGCCAGCTCGTCTCGGGCGGGCCGGTAGGTGAACGCGTCCATCCCGGTCACACCCGCTCCACGTGACGTGCCTGCGGCTGCGCGGGCGCCAGTCCCGAGAGGGCAGGTCGGCGGCCGGACAGGTACAGGCCAGCCAGGACGATGATGCCGAGGGCGAGCCACGCCAGGCCGAGGCGTTGGGCGGCGATGTTGGCGTTGACGACCACCCACACCAAGATGGCGAAGCCGACGGCGGGCATGACCATGTGCGCCCACCAGTTACCGCTGCGCTCCCGGATGAGGTGATGCACCACGACTGAGACGTGAAGGACCAGGAACGCGACCATCGCCCCGAAGTTGATCAGCGACGACAGAAGGGTGATCCCATCCGAGCGGGTCGCCATGTATAGGCCCAGCGCCAGGGACACGGCACCGGTGAGCAGCGTCGCGTTGATCGGCACGTGGCGGCGGATCGACACCTTCGCCAGGAACGCCGGCAGCTGCCGGTCCCGGGCCATCGCGTACAGCAGCCGAGACGTGGCGACCTGCGCGACCATCGAGTTCGGCAACCCCCACGCGATCGCCGTGGCCACCGCGCATAGCGTCGCCAGCCAGCCCCCGCTGGCCACGGCGGCGGCGTCGTAGAAGGCAGTGCCGTTTGGATCACCCCCGGCGAGAAGCACGCCGGGGTCGGGGACGAGCATCGCCGCCAGCCACGTCTGCGCGATGAACAGCACCCCCGCCAGGATCAGGACGGCGGCCATGGCGCGGCCGATCTGACGGGAGCCGCCCTTGGTCTCCTCGGCCAGCATGGAGATCCCGTCGAAGCCGAGGAAGGACAGCACTGCGATCGACACCGCCCCCGCCACCAGCGACCAGGTGAACGTGTCGGAGTTGTAGAAGGCGTCCCAGCTGAACCGGCCCCTACCCGAGGCGAGGGCCCAGCCGGCGACGGCCAGGAAGACCGCTAGGACGATCAGCTCGCCGACGAGCATCACCCGGGTAACGGCGGCCGTCATGCGGATCCCGACCGAGTTGACGACCGTGTTCACTGCGACGAACCCGAGCAGCCACAGCCACACCGGCATCGCCGGGACCGTGGCGTGCATCGCCACCGACGCCACCAAATACAGCAGCCCCGGTACGAGCACGTAGTCCAGGAGGATCACCCAGCCGGCGAGGAACCCGACCGGCGGGCTGATGCCGCGCCCTGCGTAGTTGTAGACGCTGCCCGACATCGGGAACGCCTTCACCATCTGCGCGTACGAGAACGCGGCGAACACCAACGCCACCACGCCGATCGCGTACGCCAAGGCCACCATGCCACCGGAGCCGGCGTAGACGCTGCCGAAGATCGCCATCGGCGCGATCGGCACCATGTACACCAGGCCGTAGGCCGATAGGTCGCGGAACCGCAACTGGCGGCTCAACTCCTGCCTATATCCATATCGCGACAGGTTGTCCTGGAGACTCATTAGACTCCTCAAATATCTTGATTCTGGCTAATCTCACGACTTCGCCGCTGACCTCGCCAGCGAAGGCAACTACTCGTCGACCCGAATCGCAGCTGACTGTTCGTCGGAATGCGGACGGGTACTTCAGAAACGAGAATTGCCCACCGGGACCAGATGAGTCGATAGCGGTGATGCGGACATGCGGTGTTGTCCGCATGCAACTGTCCGCGTAGCGTTCGAGCACGTAAGGTCAGGCCCGTCTGACTGCGGCAAGCGACAGGCAACGGCATCCAGGAGTACCGGTGGCTCAGGTTCCGCGACGGCTGACCCCGCACCGATCAGCGCTGCATGGGTATGGCGCCGCGCTGCGACAGTGGCGCGAGCGCTGCGGGCTATCCCAGCGCGCTCTAGGCAGGCTGGTGCACGTCAGCGGGGACCTCATCGGCAAGGTGGAGAAGGCCGAACGTTGGCCGTCCGCCCGCCTCGTTGAGTCGTGCGAGGCCGCGCTGCAGACGGGTGGTGCGCTGGTCGCCTTCCTGTCGGACCTCGAACGTGAGCGTCGATTGACCGGCGCCGGCTACCGCTTCCCCGACGGCACGGACGGCCAGCTCGGGGCCGCGATGGATCACTCTGAGGAGACTGACCTCCTCCGCTCGTGGCACGAGCAGCTCGCCAGTCTCGCCATTGCCGGAAACCGCACCGGATATGCGGGGATGGCGTCCACCGCCCATGCGCAGATCAGTACCGCAGCCGCTATCGGGCGCCGGAGCAGCTCAACCGACCGTCGAAAGGTACTCATCGCCCAGGCCATGTGGGCCGAGTTCCTCAGTTGGATCGACGAGCAGAGTGACGCCGCCGAGGCGGACGCGTGGCTGCGATGTGCCCAGCGGTACGCCGTCGAAGCCAATGCCCCGGCGCTGGCAAGCTACGTCCTGATGAGGCAGAGCCAACGCGCTCTCGAGCGATTCGACCCGCGCCAGGCCGCTGCCTTGGCGCATCAGGCTCTGGACGAGGTCCGGTTGCCAGGCCGCATCCGTGCTCTGCTGCTAGTTCGGCAGGCCCAGGCTTTCGCGATGGGCGGTGATCAGAGCTCCTGCGTTGCGAGCATCGACGAAGCGCACAGGGCCGCCGGAAGCGCCGATTGGGACTCGGAACTGCCGATCGATGTTGGCGTCCACTGCAACCCGGTGTACGTGGCTGCCCACGAAGCGCAGTGCCGTCTACTCCTCGGCGAACCGGCGGCGGCAGCCGATCTCTACGAGCAGCTTCTTCAGCAGTGGCCAGCTCAATGGCGCGTCGACGAGGCCCTGTGGCGATCGGCCCTGTCTACCGCCTACGTCAACAGCGGCAACGTCGAACGCGCCGCGACCGAGGCCACTAACGCCCTGGCTTTGGCCGCTGGTACCTCCTCAGGGCGGGCTCTGCGCTGGTTGAACCCCACGGCGGTGGCCCTTCGACAGCAGTCCGCCGTTCCTGAGGCGGCGGCCTTCGTGCTCGCTTATCGGCAGGCGACTCTCGAAGCGTGTAACCATTAGCCCGTGGACCTGATCACCACGGCAACGAGCATCGACGAGTCCGAGCGAGCGGCGTCCGTCGCGGTCCTCCCGGTCGGGAGCTTCGAACAGCACGGTGCCCACCTGCCGCTGCTGACGGACACGATCGTGGCGTGCGCGATTGCGCAGGCAGTTGCTGAGCGCTACAACCTTTTCCTGCTGCCGCCCGTGACGATCTCCTGCTCCCACGAGCACGCGGCGTGGCGTGGAACAGTCAGTATCAGCGCCACCACCCTCACCGCCGTAGTCGTTGACATCGCCGCCTCGCTGCATGAATCGGGCATCGATCAGCTCGCCGTGATCAACGGACACGGCGGGAACTACGCGCTTGCCAACGTCGTTCAGGAAGCCAACGTCGCCGGACCGCGGATGACTCTGTTCCCCGCTCGGGCCGACTGGGACGACGCGCGACTGGCCGCCGGCCTGTACAGCACAGCCCACCAGGACATGCACGCTGGCGAGCTCGAGGTTTCGCTGCTCCTGCATGCTGCGCCGGAGGTGGTTCGTGATGGCTTCCAGCATGCAGACCACGTAGCGGAGGACCGACGTCACCTCCTCACGAGGGGCATGGGTGGCTACACCACCAGCGGCGTCATCGGTCTGCCGTCGCACGCCACCGCCGCCAAGGGCAAGGCGGTACTCGAGGAACTTGTCCGTTCCTTCGCCGACCATTACGGCCTCCTGTCGAGCCCAAGGCATGATCAGGAATGATGCTGAACGAGAGCTTTTGTCCGCATCGACTTCGCCCCCAGGGAAGCGATCGGGTGGAGGCATTTGCAGGGTGATCCGGCGGCAGGGACAAGGCGATCGGACGTCGAGTCGGTCCACGTTGGGGCCGGCACGCTGGTCCGAGGACCTTGCCCTTCCGGTGGCCGCGCCGGTGTCCGGGCCACGGTTTGCGAGCCCGCCGCCGTCCTGCCCAGATGCACGTTGTTCGAGGAGGAACCGTGAGGCCGGGCGAGAGGATCGCTGAAGTGTCGGCGGACGACGCTGTCCGTGCCTCGGTGAGCTATGACCAGCTGCGTTCCAGTGATGAGGGCCTGTTCTGGTTGGAGGCCCGCCCTGACGCTGGCGGGGGTACGGCGGTGACACGGTGGCGATCCGGTGAGGGCAAGCGTGATGTCAGTCCGAGAGGCTTTGATGTCGCGAGCGGCGTTCACGCGTACGGGGGCGGGTCGTTCGCTGCTGGCGAGGGGACGTTGTGGTGCGTCGGCGGAGACGGCCTCTACCGGAGCCATCGTCGCGGCGGCCAACTGGAATTGGTCACTCATGGATCCTTCGGTGACCTGACGGTCGGCGATGGCGAGTTGCTGGCTGTGCGGGAGTCGAAACAGGGTGACGAGCTCATTGCGGTAGCGTTCACCGGTGCTCCGCAGGTGAGACCTCTCGCCTCGTCCCCCGGGTTTCTCGGTGCACCTCGGCCCGGTCCAGATTGGTTGGCCTGGACGGCCTGGAGTGAGCGCGACATGCCCTGGGATGCGTGCGAGGTGTGGGTGGCCTCCTACTCGCCGCGTGGTGTGATCGAGAATTCCGTGAAGCTGGCCGGGGGTCCGGGTGAATCGGCGCTTGAGCCGCAATGGGGGCCGGACGGGGCGTTGTATTTCGTGTCGGACCGCAGTGGTTGGTGGAACCTCTACCGGTGGGACGGCCTCAATGTGAGGACGGTGGCACCGATCGCGGGTGAGTGCGCCGCAGAGCCTTGGGAGTTGGGTTACGCGTCATACGGTTTTCTCGGCGACGGGCGAATAGTCATGGCGGTGCAGGAGGGGCCGCGACACCGCCTTGTCGTCATCGAGCTCGACGGCACTGTCCGGCCGGTCGACCTGCCGTACACCTCGATCAAGCCGTACCTGGCCGTGCAGGGCACGACAGTGGCGTTGATCGGATCGTCACCGACTGTTGCCCCTCAGGTTGTACTGATTGACCTGGCTGACGGCAATCTCCAGGTGGAGGTGCTTGCCAGGTCGGAGCATGCCGCACTCGAACGGGCGCGAGTGTCGACGCCGACGGAGCTGCGCGTTCGAGTGGCCAGTGGTCGGGAGGTGCTCGCCTTGGTATATCCGCCGACGGGGTCGGCGGCTGACTGGCGGGCCCCGGTGATTGTTCGGGCGCATCCCGGGCCGACCGCCTCCTGCTTGCTGCGCCTTGACTGGCAGGTGCAGTTCTTCACCAGCCGCGGGTTCGCCGTCGTTGATGTCGACTACCTGGGTAGCACCGGGTACGGCCGGGCGTTCCGGGAATCGCTGTACGGCCGGTGGGGCCTGGACGATGTCGACGACTGTGCGGCGGTGGCGGTTCACCTGCTGTCGACAGGGCGGGCGGTGCCGGGGCAGGTGTTCATCCGGGGGGCCAGCGCCGGTGGATACACCGCGTTGCACGCGGTGGCCCAGGACGGTCCGTTCGCCGCTGCCACCGCCGTGTCGGCGGTCGTGGATCCTGACCGGTGGGCGCAGACGGTGCCCCGGTTCCAGCGGGCGCACGCGATGCGGCTGCGCGGGGGCGCCGGCCCGGTCCGTGCCGCCGCTGTCCAACGGCCGGTGCTGCTCATTCATGGCACCGCCGACGAGGTGGCCGTGGTCGAGGATGTCCGCGACCTCGCCGACGAGTTGACGTCCCTTGGCGTGGCACCCGAGGTGTTGATTCTTCCTGATGTCGGCCACTATGTGGCGTCGTCCGGCCGAGCGGGCGCGGCGCTGGAGGCGGAGGTGGCTCATTACCGCTCGGTGAGTGCGGATGCAACCAACGACCAACACGGGTTATACAGCGGCCAGGGGTAGCCGATAGCGCACGTACTCGCCGAACTCGCGGACCTCGCGCTCGCAGCGGTAGGGCTCGAGGTCGGCCTGTACCTCGACGATGCGCTGTAGGCAGCGGTGTGAGGTGGTTTGTGCGGCGTGGTCGACTGCCTTGCGTGCGGTGGCGCAGGCTTCGTCGAAGCGGCCGGCGGCGGCGAAGGACGAGGCCAGGAGCGCGGTGTCGATGGCGAGTCGCCGGACATGAGTGGGGCTCAGCGCAGTGAGGGCGTCGCCCAGATGCTGTTGGGTGTGCTGCGGTCGGCCCAGATCGTGGAAGCAGTGGGCGATCTCGTCGGCGAGGTACGCCGCGTCGAAGTACCCGATCCACGCCGGCTCGTCCTCGGGCTTGCTGCGGGCCAGTTGCCTTTCCGCGATGTCGAGGTGGGTCAGGCAGTCGCCTTCGCATCCAAGGCGGGCGTGCGTGCGCGCCACCACCGCGTGCAGCGCGGCTGCCACGGCAGGCGTCGCCCGGGTCTCGCTTCCTCTCACCGCCGTCAGCGCCATCCCGCGTGCCGCCTCGGGGTGCCCGCAGTGCAACGCGAGGTGGCCGATGTTCACGGCGAGCAGGTAACTGCCGTACAGGCGGTCACCGGCAGCTTCCGTCAGACGTAGAGCGCGAAGGTAGCGGCGCTGGGCGAGACCGTAAGCGCCAGTGTCGACCGCCTGATACCCGCAGAGCTCGAAGAATCCCGCCGCCAAGGTGTAGAGGTGCCGACCGATCGGCTCCGAGGCGGGCGGGCTGGCCAGTAACCGGTTCAACTCGCGTTCGACGTACCGCTGCACCTGGGCGTGGACTCGTCCGGCGCCGTGGGTGTGATCCAACTGGCGGAACATCGCCAGGGCGGTCTCAGCGGAGTCGAGAGCCTCTTCGCAGACCAAATCAGGTGAACCGGCTAGGTCGGCCACGGACAGGTGGGGTCCCGCTGAGGCGTTCAGCCAGTCGAGCGCGGCGCGGTCAAGAACGCCAGGCTGGAAGGGAACGCGGACGACCATGTCCGCCACTCCGGGCGTCTCCTCCGCCTGGGCTGCCGGCAGGGTGCCGGCGTTGGTAGGACTGCTAGGGGAAATTGTCCGCATACCCTCGGTGGCGCGACGTTCCTCGAGAAGCGGTAGCAGGCGAACCAACGCCCCTTTGGCCGCCAATGCCCTGTCGCAGGCTTCAACGAATTCCCGAGACGGGAAACGGTCCGCTGTCTCGACCCGACGTATCAAGTCAGCGCTGAACCGGATCATCGCGCCGAGTCGCGCCTGCGAGAGATTGGCCCGCTCCCGCAGCCGACGCAGCTCGGCGCCGAAGAAGTGGCGCTGCGACAGGGACGGCTGAAGCATCCGCGGGGTCTGGCCCATAGCATCGCCTCCTCTGGCTGTTCACGCCACCAGCCGATAATCAGCGTGAATACCTCGCCCATAGGGTCACTCACTGTTCAGCCCGGTGCAACCAAGAACACCAAGATGCATAGACGCACAGGAAGCCCATCGGTGGCGCACATGCGGACAACCGCTTCGTCCGCATGCTTGGCATTCACTCCACGGACTCGACGGGCGAGTGTGGAGATGGGCCTGGCTACTCGTCAGATCCATCCCTGACCTGAACGAGCGCGGGAGGTCGCACTGGAGCAGGACCGTTCCGCCGCTGTGATCCTGATTCACGCTGGCTGCGCCCTCGGCCCTTGGCGCCGTACGAGCGATCACGCGGACGAGCATCCGCGCATACGGCTTGGGCAACCACGCGCGCCAGCGCATCGTCTTCAGACTCCCATGTGACTTGGCGAGTCCAGGGGACTGCACCCGGTTCGGTTGACTCCTGACCTGTGAGGATCTGTTCCTCGCTGGAAGGATGTCTGTCATGCCGAAAGCGTTCCCCCTGGAGTTCCGCCGCGACGTCGTCGCGGTCGCCCGTAAGGG
>NZ_VDFY01000289.1 GCF_006228125.1 Micromonospora orduensis
TCGAACNCCAAATACCAGGCCCGCGGACCGAACATCGACCGCCGCACCTACAAAGCCACCACCAACATCGACGTCATCACCAACGAACCTTGACAGGCCAGCCACCGACCTAACTGAACGGCGTTGGGACTAGTCCGCCTCTGCGGTCGCCCCGCCCCGCTGGTCCGGAAACACGTCGTCACCTGGTCGGGAGCGCTCCCCGGGAAAGGGACGACCCCCGTCGGGGGGAGACGGGGGTCGTCGATGGTTCGGCTCCGGGGGGGTCGAGCCGAACCACTCAGCGGTCACGGGGGGTGCAACCGCCGAGCGTCTGTCTGTTTTCGTGGATGTGAAAGCTCGTCGTACCGACAAGTCTGCCTGAGCGCGCCCGTCACGTCGAGTGGTGCCGTCTCCACTCAGTGCGAAAATATCCTCGCGCAGTGTGAGCGTGATCACGCGGAGCGGAGATGGCGGTGCCGGCCCGCAGGTCTGAGGGGTGGCATGACCCCGGGCACCCGCCGACGATAGACCATCGGGCTAGACTTTCGCGCCGTGGGCCGAAGTGCCGCTTTCTTCGATCTGGACAAGACCGTCATCGCCAAGTCGAGCGCCCTGGCGTTCGGTCGGCCGTTCTACCGGGACGGGCTGATCACCCGGCGTGACGTGGTCAAGTCGGCGTACGCGCAGCTGATGTTCCGGCTGGGCGGCACCGACGAGCAGACCATGGCCCGAACACGGGACTACCTGGCTGCGCTCTGCAAGGGCTGGCAGGTGGAGCAGGTCCGTCAGATCGTCGCGGAGACGCTGCACGAGCTGATCAACCCTTACGTGTACGCCGAGGCTGCCGCCCTGATCGAGGAGCATCAGGCTGCCGGTCGGGACGTGGTGCTGGTCTCCGCGTCCGGCGAGGAGATGGTCCGGCCGATCGGTGAGCTGCTCGGGGTGACCGACGTGATCGCCACCCGGATGACGGTGCGCGACGGCCGGTACAGCGGCGAGGTGGAGTTCTACGCGGCGGGTCCGAGCAAGGTGGAGGCGGTCACGGAGTTGGCCGCCGTGCGGGACTACGACCTGGCCGACTCGTACGCCTACTCCGACTCGTACAGCGATCGTCCGCTGCTGGAGTGTGTCGGCCACCCGAGCGTGGTGAACCCGGACCGGCAGCTGCGGAAGCTGGCGTCGGAGAACGCGTGGCCGGTGTTGGAGTTCCGGCATCCGATCCCGCTGGGCCGCCGGCTGCGGGAGCGGCCCGCCGTCCCGGTGGCCGCGGCGGCGCTCGGCGTCGGCGTGGGCGTGGCCATCGGCATCGCCTGGTACGGCCGACACCGTCGCACCCGCACCGCCACCACCGCCTAACCCCCACCCCCCTGGGTCGACGCCACGACCCGATGGTCGGCGTCGCTGACAGGCGCGGGGTCAGGCGGCGGCGAGGATCTCGTTGCCGATGGCGGTGAGCTGGTCGGCGCCGATCTCGACGGCGGCCATGTAGTGGCGCAGCCAGGAGCGCAGCCCGTCGGGGGTGCCGGTGGCGAAGGCGCCGGCCGATCCGACGTACTCCGGTTCGCGTTCGCGGTGGCCGACGTCGACGGCGAGCAGGCCGCGCGGGTCGAGGCCGCTGGAGAGCAGCACCAGGCGGGCGGCGCCGCGGGCCACCACGCCGGACGG
Source organism: Micromonospora orduensis (assembly GCF_006228125.1). Taxonomy (GTDB): domain Bacteria; phylum Actinomycetota; class Actinomycetes; order Mycobacteriales; family Micromonosporaceae; genus Micromonospora; species Micromonospora orduensis. The sequence continues at coordinate 1,645 of NZ_VDFY01000289.1, forward strand.
GCCGGCGAACGGGCGCAGGTTGAGCAGTTCCCCGTGTACGACGGCGGCGAGCACCAGTGGGGAGACCTTCGTGCCGCCGGCGACCAGTCCGGCGAGCCCGTCGAGTCGGGTGGCGACCACCGGGTCGGCCACCGGGCGGCCCAGCTCGGCCTCGGACACGATGTCCCGGGCGGCGAGGACGTGCAGCTTGGCGAGGGCCTGCCGGGGTGCCCTCGGCCAGAGTTCGCTCAGTCCGGGTAGTGCCCCGGCGACCCGCAGCGCCCCCTGGAGGACGGGGTCGGTGACGGTGCCGGCACGGACCTCCTCGCGCTCGTGCGCGGCCCCTTCGAGGGCGGCGCTGGCCACTGCGGAGCGCAGGCTGACCTCGGCCGCGACCTGTCCGCCGTTGCGGCGCAGCGCACGGTGCCCGAGCGCCTGGTCGAAGCTCTCGCGGGCCCGGTCGACGGCGGATGCGATGTCGGCGAGCGCGAGCAGCGGGGCGAGCGGGTCGGTGGTCACCCCGCCACGCTAGCGACCCGGCCCGGCGCTGCGGGCCGCACCCGCCCGCAACGCGACCCGGGCCACCCGGCCGACCCCGACCCGGCCCGCCGCCGAGCAAGGTCAACACGAGATCAGCGATATCGGGGTGTCCCACCGGTCCGGACACCGCGACATCGCCGAACCCGTGTCGATCAAGGCCTGCCAGCCCACCCGGACGGGGGCCGGGCACGACGGGACGGGCAGGGCCGGCCGTCGGGCGCGCGGCGGGGGCCGCTCGGCGCGACGGGGTGGGCAGCGGTCGCCGGCCGGGGAACCCGCGACTACCCTCGTGCCCAGCGAGACGCAGGTCACCCCGAGGACGAGGAGTCACGGCATGAGCGAGGCATTGGCAAATCTGCTGAACGAGACGCGCCAGTTCCCCCCGCCGGCCGAGCTCGCCGCGCACGCCAACGTCACCGTCGACGCGTACGCCGAGGCGCAGAGCGACCGGCTCGCGTTCTGGGCGAAGCAGGCCGACCGGCTGGCGTGGTCGAAGAAGTGGGACGAGGTGCTCGACTGGTCGAACCCGCCGTTCGCGAAGTGGTTCGTCGGTGGGCAGCTCAACGTGGCGTACAACTGTCTGGACCGGCATGTCGAGGCGGGCCGCGGCGACAAGGTGGCGATCCACTGGGAGGGCGAGCCGGGCGACACCCGCACCATCACGTACGCGGATCTGCACGAGCTGACCTGCCGCGCGGCGAACGCGCTCACCGACCTGGGGGTGACGGCCGGCGATCGGGTGGCGATCTACCTGCCGATGATCCCGGAGGCGGCGGTGGCGATGCTGGCGTGCGCCCGGATCGGCGCGGCGCACAGCGTGGTCTTCGGTGGGTTCTCCGCCGACTCGCTGAGCAACCGCATCCAGGACGCCAGCGCCAAGGTCGTGATCACGGCGGACGGCGGTTACCGGCGGGGCAAGCCGTCGGCGTTGAAGCCGACCGTGGACGAGGCGGTGGCGAGCTGCCCGTCGATCGAGCACGTGCTCGTGGTCCGCCGCACCGGCGAGGAGGTTGCCTGGTCGGAGAAGGACCACTGGTGGCACGAGACGGTGGAGACCGCGTCGGCCGAGCACACCGCGCAGCCGTTCGACGCGGAGCACCCGCTGTTCATCCTGTACACCAGCGGCACCACGGCCCGGCCGAAGGGCATCCTGCACACCACCGGCGGCTACCTCACCCAGGCGTCGTACACGACGCACGCGGTCTTCGACCTGAAGCCGGAGACGGACGTCTACTGGTGCACGGCCGACATCGGCTGGGTCACCGGGCACTCCTACATCGTGTACGGCCCGCTCTCCAACGGCGCCACCCAGGTCATGTACGAGGGCACCCCGGACACCCCGCACAAGGGCCGGTTCTGGGAGATCGTCGACAGGTACGGGGTGAGCATCCTCTACACCGCTCCCACCCTGATCCGGACGATGATGAAGTGGGGCGACGACATTCCGGCCGGTTTCGACCTGTCGTCGCTGCGCCTGCTGGGCAGCGTCGGCGAGCCGATCAACCCGGAGGCGTGGATGTGGTACCGGAAGCACATCGGCCGGGGTGAGCTGCCCGTTGTGGACACCTGGTGGCAGACCGAGACGGGTTCGATCATGATCTCCCCGCTGCCCGGGGTGACGGCGGCGAAGCCGGGTTCGGCGATGACCCCGCTGCCGGGAATCGTGGCCGACGTGGTGGACGACCAGGGCCAGTCGGTGCCGAACGGCGGGGGAGGCTACCTGGTGCTGCGCGAGCCGTGGCCGTCGATGCTGCGCACCATCTGGGGTGACGACAACCGGTTCATCGAGACGTACTGGTCGCGGTTCGAGGGGATGTACTTCGCCGGGGACGGCGCGAAGAAGGACGACGACGGGCACATCTGGCTGCTCGGCCGGGTGGACGACGTGATGCTGGTGTCCGGGCACAACATCTCCACCACTGAGGTGGAGTCGGCGTTGGTGTCGCACCCGTCGGTGGCCGAGGCGGCGGTCGTCGGCGCGACCGACCCGACGACCGGTCAGGCGATCGTCGCGTTCGCCATTCCGCGCGGCAGCACGGACATCGTCGGCGAGGCCGGTGAGCAGCTCATCGCGGACCTGCGCAACCACGTGGCGAAGACGCTCGGCCCGATCGCCAAGCCGCGGCAGATCATGCTGGTGCCGGAGCTGCCGAAGACCCGCTCCGGCAAGATCATGCGCCGGTTGCTGCGGGACGTGGCGGAGAACCGGTCGCTGGGCGACGTGACCACGTTGCAGGACTCCTCGGTGATGGAGCTGATCTCCTCGGGGATGAGCGGCGCGAAGTCCGACGAGGACTGACGACAGGCGTACCCCGTCGGGGGGTGGCGGTCCGGACGGACCGTCACCCCCCGTCGTCGTCTGTGGAGGTACGACCGGAAACGCTCCCAGCCGATCTCGGACATCGATTGTCCGGCCGAGAACGCGCAGATAACGCATCGATCACGATCCCGCCGTTTGGCTTGTTTCTCATTTAGTTTCACGCGCGTCGGGTGTTGTCGATGCGCCCTCACCGCGCTTCGGGACCGACCGACTTCCTCCGCCCATGCCGAGAACGGAGTGGCATGAACAAGAACCCCCATCCGGGTGCGCGTCGACGACTACTCGTCGCGTTGCCCGCCATCGCCCTCGCGGCCACCGCACTGACCGTGGGTGGCAGCGCGGCGGCCCAGTCCGCGTCCGGCACCCCCCGGGCGGTGATCGGCGCCGACGAGTACTACATCAACTACGCCGAGCCCGAGGTGCAGCCGGACACCAACGGGCGCGAGGTGAAGGGCAAGGGTGGCGTCTACGCCCCGGCCCTGGACGCCGCCCGGGCGTTCGACCAGAAGCACGCGCGGGGCAACCCGGTCACCGCCAAGCAGCTGGCGAAGATCGAGGCCAAGTCGATCCAGACCGGCAAGAACCCCCGCAAGATCAAGAAGGCGCCGACCACGCAGACGGCGAAGCTGCTGACGCTGCTTGTCGAGTTCAACGACAAGGCGAACGACGACTTCACGGACGTGATGGTCCCGAAGACGGTGTTCGAGGACCGCACCTGCGTGCCGGGCACCGTGCAGAACGGACCGAAGCACAACAAGATTCCGGACCCGGCGAGGCTGCCGCACGAGGACAACAACTCGATGTGGGTGCCGGACTTCTCGCCGTCGCACTACAACAAGATGCTGTACAGCAAGAAGGGCATCACCGAGCGGGTCCGCACGGACCTCAAGGGCCCGGACGGCAAGAAGGGCATCGACATCTCCGGTCGCACCATGCACAACATGTACCTGGAGATGTCCAAGAACGCCTACACCGTTGACGGGCAGGCCAGCCCGTGGATCACGGTGCCGCACTCGGAGGGTTGGTACGCCGCCAACCGCTGCACCCAGGACGAGAACGGCAACTGGGTCCCCGGCCGCGAGCAGTCGATGAACGGCCACCCGGACAACCCGGCCGGCGCGAGCCGGCTGGCGGGCGACGCGATCGAGGCGCTCGTCGCGAAGGACCCGACCTTCCCGTGGGCCGACTACGACATCGAGGACCAGGCCGACCGCGACGGTGACGGCAACCTCTTCGAGCCGGACGGCGTGATCGACCACCTCGTGCTGGTGCACGCCGGGCAGGGCAAGTCGCGCGGCGGCGGCGACCAGGGCGTGTACGCCGTGTGGGCGCACTCCTCCTCGGTTCCGGGTGGCTACAGCATCCCGGGCACCAACCTGAAGGTGTCGAACTACATCGTGCAGCCGGAGGACGCCGGCGTCGGCGTCTTCGCCCACGAGTTCGGCCACGACCTGGGTCTCCCGGATCTCTACGACACCTCCGGCAACGCCGACTCCGACGTGGACTTCTGGGACCTGATGGCCTCGGGCTCGCACTCCGGTGAGATCTTCCAGGCGCTGCCGACGCACATGGGCATCTGGGACAAGTGGGTGCTCGGCTGGGCCGACCCGCTGACCATCCGCCCCGGCTCGAACCCGCGTGAGGTCAAGCTCGGCCAGACCTCGCGTACGCCCATCGACTCCGAGGACGGCATCAAGGTCGACCTGCCGGACAAGATCACGACGCTTGCCACGCCGCACAGCGGCACCAAGATGTGGCACAGCAACAACGACCAGAGCTGGGCCGACGTCAAGCTGAGCCGCTCGGTCGACGTGCCGGCGGCCGCCGACGCCAAGTTCTGGATGTGGAACAACTACATCATCGAAGACGACTGGGACTACGGCTTCGTCGAGCTGTCGACCGACGGCGGCACCACCTGGACCGAGCAGAAGGTCTACGCCGAGGGCGGCGCCGTGGTCACCACGCCTGACAACTACGGTGACCCGAACGGCCGGATGAACGACTTCGGCGGCAAGAAGTACGGCCTCACCGGCAGCACCGACGGCTGGCGTCACGACTACGTCGACCTGTCGGCGTACGCCGGGACGACCGTCCAGGTCCGGCTGCGTCTCGCCACCGACGAGGCGTTCGAGGAGCGCAACTGGTTCGTCGACGACTTCTCGGTCACCGGCGGCGGCGCCACCACCTGGAGCGACGACGTCGAGGGCGGCGACAACGGCTGGACCGCCACCGGTGGCACCTTCGTCGACACCACCGGCGCGGGCTGGAAGGTCTCAAGCGGCGTCGAGACCCACGCGCACTACTACCTGGCCGAGTGGCGCAACTTCGACGGCTTCGACAAGGGCCTGAAGTACGCCTACGACACGATCTACTCCCACGAGGCGTGGAAGGTCGACCGGATCTCGTACAACGCGCCGGGCATGCTGGTCTGGTACCGGGACACCGCGCTCGGCGACGTCAACCACGTCACCGGGCAGATGACCGCGCTGCCCAGCTACGGCGCGAAGGGCGGGCTCCTGATCGTGGACTCGCACTTCGACCCGTACCGGCGCACCGGCACGGCGGCCGAGAAGGACCCGTCGGTGACGGACAACCTGCCGAGCCGTCCGCAGTCGTCGAACGCGGCGTTCGGCCTTCAGAAGACGTACCCCTTCACGGAGTGCCTGGAGGCGGCGGGCGAGCCGTACAGCGCGTACTGCACGAAGTTCAAGGCGCAGGCGCCGGTGAAGTCCTTCACCGACGCCAAGGGCTGGTACCCGGGCATCGAGATGCGCAACGGGGCCCCCTACGCCCGGGACAACGACGCGTCGGTCGTGCTGCCGTCGCGGAGCAACGCGCCGTACACCACCCGGGTGACCAACCCGGACGGTAGCCCGGCACCGGAGTTCTACGGTGTGACGCTGGGCGGCGGCGCGATCGTGCTGGGCACCGGTAACCCCGGTGACGCGGGCGTGAACTTCGGCGTCTCGCTGACCGTGAAGAAGGCCGCGCGGGACAACTCGTCGGCCACGATCTTCGTCACCCCGGCGAAGAAGTGACGGTTTCACGGTTCTCCAACTGACAACAGCGGTAACAGTGGGGCCGGTGGCGAAGACGCCTCCGGCCCCACTGCCGTATGGCCGATCAAATTGATCGAAAATCGTCGTTGCGAAACCGTTCGTACGATCCCTGCTGGCCAGCGTGGCTGATGAAGCGCCGGTGTGTGACGGCGAAAGACGTCGCCAACAAAATCTTGCAACAAATCGACGCGTGCGTCTTCCCACCCGTCCCAGCAGTGTCTATGTTCACCATTGGTCCCACTCGTGGGATCGATCTCCCACCGGCCTGTACCCCCGTTGGGCCGGTTCCCTCACACCGGAGGTACCACGTGCGCAAAGTCGCAGTGGGTCTGATCGGGCTCTCACTGACGGCGACGGGCCTGGCTTTCGGCCCGTCCGCCTCGGCGGCGCCTCAGCCCAAACTGCCGGCAGCAGCACCGGCCGCTGCCGAACCGCAGACGCTGAAGGACGAGCTCCCCGACAAGCTCGAGGAGAAGCGCCGCGAGCTGCGGGAGCAGGGTCTCAGCGACGTGCTGAGCGGTCGTAGCAAGCCGATCGAGCGCAATGGAAGCAAGGTCGTCAAGGTCGGTCAGGTCGGCAAGGCGGGCGGCAACGCCAACGCCCGTACCGCCGGCGCTCAGGCCACGAAGGATCAGTACGTCGAGCTTGAGCGTGAGCGGACCGACAAGATCTTCGTGATCCTGGCCGAGTTCGGCGACGAGCGGCACCCGTCCTACCCGGACAAGGACATCAACCCGGACATCGCCGGACCGGCGACGTTCGACGGGCCGCTGCACAACAAGATCCCGCAGCCCAACCGGGCCGTGGACAACTCCACGATCTGGCAGCCGGACTTCAGCCCGGAGCACTTCCGCCAGGTCTACTTCGGTACCAACCCGGGCGACGAGTCGCTGAAGCAGTACTACGAGGCCCAGTCCTCCGGCCGGTACACGGTCGACGGCAAGGTCACCGACTGGGTGAAGGTCCGGTACAACGAGGCCCGCTACGGTCGTTCCGACGACCCGATCGCGGACGAGGACACCCAGAACCCGGCCAACGACCCCGCCGTCTGCGCGGACAACGTCTGCTCGAACACCTGGGCCCTGATCCGCGACGCCGCCAACCAGTGGGTCGCCGACCAGAAGGCCAACGGCCGGACGGACGCGCAGATCGCCGAGGAAATGCGGTCCTACGACCAGTGGGACCGGTTCGACTACGACGGTGACGGCGACTTCAACGAGTCGGACGGCTACATCGACCACTTCCAGATCGTCCACTCCGGCGGCGACCAGGCCGACGGTGACCCGCAGCAGGGTGAGGACGCCATCTGGAGCCACCGCTGGTCGGCGTTCAACAGCTCGCCCGTGGGCCCGCCGAACTTCCCGATCGGCGGCACCCAGATCGGCAACACCGGCGTCTGGATCCGCGACTACACGATCCAGCCGGAGAACGGTGGCCGCAGCGTCTTCTACCACGAGTACGGCCACGACCTGGGCCTGCCGGACGACTACGGACCCGCCGACAACAGCAACGAGCACTGGACCCTGATGGCCCAGAGCCGGCTCGGTGCCAAGAACGACCCGGCCATCGGCGACCGCGGTGGCGACCTCGGTGCCTGGAACAAGCTCCAGCTCGGCTGGCTCGACTACGAGGTAGTGGTCGCAGGGCAGAAGCGTTCGCTGGAGCTCGGCCCGCAGGAGTACAACTCGGAGAAGGCTCAGGCCGCCGTGGTGGTGCTGCCCCAGCGGGAGTACACGTTCAACTACGGTGCGCCGTTCGAAGGTTCCAAGCAGTACTTCTCCGGTAACGAGGACGACCTCGACAGCAAGATGACGAGGACGTTCGACCTCACCGGCAAGTCCTCGGCGGCGCTGTCGCTCAAGGGCAAGTACAGCATCGAAGCCGGTTACGACTACCTCTACTTCGAGGGATCGACCGACGGCGGTCAGACCTGGACCGACCTGAACGGCACGGTCAACGGCAGGCCGATCGGCGTGGACGGCGCTGGCCGCCCGGCTCTCGCCGGCACCAGCAACGGCGCCTGGGCGGACATCAACATCCCGCTCACCCCGCTCGCCGGCAAGGTGGCGCAGGTCCGCCTGCACTACGTCACCGACGGTGGCGTCTCCGAGGGTGGCTTCTTCGGTGACGCGCTCACCGTGACCGCCGACGGTCAGACGGTGTTCAGCGACGGTGCCGAGACCGCCGCCGGCTGGACCTTCGACAAGTTCCAGGTGGTCGGGGCGACCTACACCCGGCTGTTCGACAACTTCTACATCGCCGGCAACCGGTCGTACGTCTCGTACGACAAGTACCTGAAGACCGGCCCGTACTTCTTCGGCTACGCGAACACCCGCCCGGACTGGGTGGACCACTACGCGTACCAGGAGGGCCTGCTCATCTCGTACTGGAACACCCGCTGGTCGGACAACAACACCGCACCGGCGTCGCCGACGAACCCGGGTGGTCACCCGGGTGAGGGTCGTAACCTGTACATCGATGCGCACCCGCGCCCGATCTACAACCTGACCGGCGCTCCGTGGCGGGCCCGCGTCCAGGTCTACGACGCTCCGTTCAGCCTCAAGAAGGCCGACTCGTTCACCCTGCACCTCAACAGCCAGCCGCAGTACATCCGTGGCCAGGCCGCTGAGCCGCTGTTCGACGACACCAAGAAGTACTTCTACGAGGAGCTGCCGAACCACGGCGTCAAGCTCCCCGCGACCGGTGTCAAGATCAAGGTTCTGGAGCAGGACGGCACCTCGATGAAGATCCGGATCAGCTGACCACTGATCCCGCACCACCCAGCGACGCCCGGGCAGTTCATCTGCCCGGGCGTCGCCCGTTGTCCAGCCGGGAACCGTTCGACCTGCTGGAACGTCTCACCACCGTGCCCCTGACCCCCCGCGTCACCCTCCTCGCCACGCTCCTCCTGCTGCCTCTGACCGCCTGCGCCGAGCCGCAAGCCAGCGACAGCGCCTCCTCGGCCTCCAGCACTCCGACGCCGACCGCGCCCGCCCCGACCGTCGCCGCCCCGACCGGATCCGCATCCCCGG
>NZ_VDFY01000291.1 GCF_006228125.1 Micromonospora orduensis
GCGCGGGGGGGCGGTCTGGGTGGGCCGGTCCGCCGGGTGCCGGACCCCTCAGGCAGCCCGGCGGACCGGTGATCTGGGTCGGTCCCGGCGCTGGGCGCCCGGCGAGACCGATCCGCAGCTGCGGTTCCTTGGGAGTGGACGCCCGGGGGACGGGGTCGAACTCCGATGGTGGCGCCGTGGCCCGGGGGACGAGCACGGCGGCGGGGGCACGACGGGGAAGGCGCGAAGCTGCCCTGGCTCCCACCACCCGACGCGACGGCTCCCGCTGTCGAGGACCTTCTTCACCGTAACCGATCGTCAACAACTTTGGAAGCGCTCCCATCACCGACGTTCAGGGCCGACGTGAGCGTCCCACCACCAGCCCCGGGCACCGCCGTCACCCGCACCGGGCGAGGACGGCTCACCCCTCCCGCCGGCAGGATCGGACCCCGGCGGGCCTGCGGCCACGGTCGTCGGCCGGTCCGCCAGACCGACGTACCGGAGGAGGGACAGATGGCCATCGCGACGATCAGCCGCACCGACCAGGACATCCAGTCCGCCGTACTTGACGAGCTGACCTGGGAACCGCGCGTGCAGCCGCACGAGATCGGGGTGACAGTGGACGAGGGCGTCGTCACGCTCACCGGGCGGGTGGACAGCTACGCGAAGAAGTGGGCCGCCGAACGGGCCACGCACCGGGTCGCCGGGGTCCGGGCGGTCGCCAACGACGTGACCGTCCAACTGCCCGGCAACTCCGAACGCGCCGACCCCGACCTGGCCGCCGCGGCCGGCCACGCCCTGGAATGGGACGCGTTCGTACCCGTCGAGAAGCTCCAGGTGACCGTCTCGGCCGGCTGGGTGACGCTGCACGGCGAGGTCGAGTGGGAGTACCAGCGCCGCGCCGCCGAGCGTTCGGTAGGTCGGCTGACCGGCGTACGCGGGGTGAGCAACGGGATCACCGTGCGCCCGGCCGCGCCGGCGGACGGCCAGAACATCGCCGACCGGATCGTCGACGCCCTCGCCCGTGCCGGAGCCACCGAAGTCGAACGGATCACCGTGCGGGTGCACGGCGACACGGTCGTGCTCGCCGGGCTGGTGCACTCGATGCCCGAGCGGGCCGAGGTGGAGCAGGTGGTCTGGTCGGCGCCGGGCATCCGGGAGGTGCAGAACCACATCGCCGTCGCCCCGGTGCTGCACTGACCGCGTACGCGGAACCACCCGGGGCGGGTGAGCCGGCCTCACCCGTCCCGGACGCAGGCTGGGGGCATGAGTGATCCGAACGGGCTGATCCAACCGGGGAACGCCGCGCCCGGCTTCACCCTCGCGGCCACCCCGGACGGGCACCAGATCGGGCCGGAGCAGTTCCGTGGCCGGCCGGTCGTGCTCGCCTTCTATCCCGCCGACTGGAGCCCGGTCTGCGGCGACCAGATGGCGCTCTACCAGGCGGCGGCGCCGGTGTTCGACCAGTACCAGGCCGCGGTGCTGGGCATCTCGGTGGACAACATCTGGTCGCACCGGGCGTTCGCGCAGGCCCGGGGCATCGAGTTCCCGCTGCTGGCAGACTTCGAGCCCAAGGGTGAGGTGGCCCGCCGCTACGGCGCGTACGCCCCGTGGGGCGAGGCGCAGCGGGCTCTGGTGGTGATCGACCAGAACGGGACGGTGGTGTGGAGCTACCTCTCCCCGCCGGACGTCAATCCGGGCGCGGACGGCATCTTCGACGCGCTGGACCGGCTCGCCCAGCAGGGGGTGATGGCGCGATGAGCACGCCACTTCAGGTCACCGCCCGACTCCGGGATCCGGTGACCGCCGAGGACCACGCCCGGGGGCCCGTCGGCGCGCCGGTGACAGTCGTCGAGTACGGCGACTTCCAGTGCCAGTTCTGCGGCGCGGCGTACCCGAACCTGCACGAGATGCTGCGGCAGCGGGCCGACAGCGTACGCCTGGTCTATCGCTACTTCCCGATCGCCAACGTGCACCCGTACGCCGAACGTGCCGCCGAGACCGCCGAGGCCGCCGCGGCCCGGGGCCGGTTCTGGGAGATGCACGACTGGCTCTACGAGCACCAGGACCAGTTGGATCCGGTGCACCTGTCGCTCGGCGTCGAGCAGATCGGTCTGCCACCGGACGAGCTGGACGCGGAGGTGCAGAGCCGGGCGCACGCCGACCGGGTACGCCGCGACTTCGTGGGCGGCATCCGCAGCGGCGTGAACGGCACGCCGACGCTCTTCGTCAACGAGGTCCGGCACGAGGGCGGGTACGCCCTGCCCGACCTGTTGGCCGCGGTGGACGCCGCCGCGAACGCCTGACCGACCGACGGCTCAGAGGAGCCGCAGCTCGCGCGCCCGCCGGACCGCTTCACGCCGGCGGGTCGCGTCGAGCTTGCGGTAGATGTTGCGGACGTGCGTCTTCACCGTGTTGACCGACAGGGACAGCTCGCTGGCGATCTCCACGTTGGACAAAATGCTCTGCAGGTACCGCAGGATCGTCAGTTCCCGCTCGGTGAGCGGCTCGTCGAGCGTTCCCGCCGGTTCGGTGGGCTGTCGGGTCGGGGCCTGGCCGGCGTCCCGCACCAGGTCGCTGACGAGTGCGAAGTGGGCGGTGCCCGCGTCCAGGTGGGCGGCCAGCAGATCCCGTACCGGCCCTTCGGCACGGGTGAAGACCCGCCGGCAGCCCTGCGGACCGGCCAGGTCGAGCACCTGTTCCAGGATTCGACCGGCGCGTCGCCCGTCTCCGCCCCGCTCGGCGAGGACCGCGTCCAGCAGGCCGGCGTCGAGGCGTACCGTCAGGGGCCACGCCTTGGCCTGCGGCGCCTGCCAGTCCGGCAGCGCCCGGCCGGCGGCACCGGCGTCGCCGGACCGCAGCTCCAGGCGTGCCAGGCCCACCGCGAGCGCCGGCTCGGCGGCGTCGCCAACCAACAGCTCGCGGGCGCCGTCCAGGTCACCCCGCTCGGCCCGCAGCTCCGCCTCGGCGGCCCGCAGCAGGGCTACCAGTTCGGCGGCGTCCGTGAGGTCGGCCAGCGCCTCCCGGGCCCGCACGAGCAGCCGCTGGCCGGCGGCCGGGTCGCCGGCGTCGCCGTGCAGCCGCGCCCGGCACAGGGCGGCCACGGCCGCCGCGACCGGCTCGCCGTTCTCCGGCTCCGAGCCGTCCGCGCCGGTCGCCGGGGTGGCCAGGGCGAGGTTCGCGGCGGCCTCGTCGGGCTGGTCGCGGTGCAGCGCCACCACGGCCAACGCCAGGTACGCGTACCCGCAGTCGAGGCGGCAGGACCAGCCCCGGCAGGGCGGCATGCCCAGCGCGTCGCGGGCCGCCCGCTCGGCCGCGCGCAGTTCGCCACGCACCGCGAGCAGCAGCGCGGAACGGCTGGCGTCGACCAGCTCGGTGCGGGTCCGACCGGCCTCCCGGGCCGCCGCCCGGGCCCGGACGAACCGCGCGGGGGGCAACGCGCCCGCGGCCAGCTCCACCAACCCCAGCGCGGTACCGGTGAACGCCCGCAGGTCCGCGTCCTCGGCTGCGCCGCCGCCACCGCTGGTCGGCGCGGCGTCCGGCGGCAGCCGGGTCGGGCTGGCGCCGGCGGGACGGGTACGCAGCAACCGGGCGGCGGCGGCCCGAGCCTCCACCGGGTCGTCGGCGAGCCGAGCCAGAGTCAGCTCCAGCGTGGTCGCCAGCCGCAGGAAGCGGTCCCGGCGGGGCACAGGCAGACCACCGGCGTACCCGGCGGCGGTGCGCAGCTGGTCGGTGGCGGCCGGCAGGTCACAGGCGTACGCCCGCTCGGCGGCGCAGGCCAGGGCCACCTCCGGGTCGGCGCGCAGCACGTCCGGCGGTGGGGACGGCGGCGGCGGAGCGCCCGCCGTGTCCCGGTCGTAGCGGGTCAGCTCCGGCCAGTGCGCGACGAACAGGTCACCGGCCAGGTCCCACCGGCCGGCGACCAACGCGTGCCGCAGACCGTCGGCAGGGCGTCCGCTGTGGGCGTACCACTCGGCGGCCCGTACGTGCAGCTCGCGCAGCTCGTCGGCGGGCAGCCGGGCCAGCTCGGCGCGGAGCAGGTCGACCAGCAGCGGTTCGCAGCTGTACCAGGGTGGGCGGCCGTCCTCCCGGTGCAGCACACCACCCGCTCCGGCCAGGTCGGCCAGGGCCCGGCCGGCGTCGGTACGGCCGGTCAACGCCTCGGCCAGGTCGGCGCAGACCGTGTCGGCCAGGGCGGTACGGCGCAGCAGGTCCCGGTCGGCCGGGTCGATCGCGGCGAGCACCTCCTCCTGGAGGTAGCCGGCGATCTCCGGCTGGTCGCCGCCGAACTGCCCCACCCAGCGTTCCGGGTCGGACTGCCCGCGTACCGCCAGGGCGGCGATCCGCAGCGCCGCCGGCCACCCGCCGGTGCGTTCGCGCAGCCGGTGCACCGCGCTCGCCGGCAGTGCCGCGCCGTGCGCGGTGAGCAGGTCGGCCACCTCGTCGTCGGTGAAGGCCAGCTCGTCGGGGCCGATCTCGGTCAGCTCGCCGGCGAGGCGGAGCCGGTGCAGGGCCAACGGCAGCCCGGCGCGCGCCCCGACCACCAGGCGCAGCCGCTGCTCGGCGTGCCGCAACAGGAACTCCAGGCCGGTCAGCGCCGCCGGGTCGGTGATCCGGTGCAGGTCGTCCAGGACCAGCAGGACCGGCCGGTCCGCTCCGGCGAGGGCGGCGGCGAGGGCTTCGAGCTGGTCGGGGCGGGGCGGCCGGTCGGGCACCGGACCGTCGTCGGCCGGACCGGTCGCCCCCCGCAATGCCGCCGCGAGGTACGCCCACAGCCGTTCGCCGTCGTCGCCGGTCTCCACCGACACCCACGCCGGCTCGGGCCCGACAGTCGCCGGCGCCGCCCCCGCGTCGGGCACCACCGCTTTCGGCCCGGTCTCCTGGGCGTCGCCGGTCAGCCGCACCCACGAGGAGAGCAGTGTCGTCTTGCCCCAGCCCGCCGGCGCGGCGACCAGGGTGACCGGTCCCGCGCTGCCCTCGTCGAGCCGGCGCAGCAGGCGGGGCCGGGCCACCACCGCCTCCGGTGGAGCGGCCGGCGTCAACCGGGATGCCAGCAACGGCCGGTCCCCTGAGCGCCCCGGTGCCGTACCCACTGGCGCGTGATCCTGCTGTTCCGGCACCCGGCTCCACCCCCAGCGACGCGTCCCACCCCCGGTCGGCGAGCGGTTACCCGACCGGGACGGGTTCACCCCTTCCGGGCGAGCCCGCTTCACCCGCTCGCGACCGACGATCGGAGAACGTGGACCGGGAGGACGGGTGGGACCGATGCGACGGCTGACGCCTGTGGGAACCGCCCTCGGCGGCTCGGCGCTGGCCGGGGCGGCGCGTGTGCTGCGCGTACCCCGGCGGCATGGCCGGTCCGGCGCGGACGGCGACCCCGCCGCGGCGGGCCGGTGGGAGGTCGTGACGGTGGACCGGCCGCCGGATCAGGTGCTGCCTGGCGGTCGGTGGCCTGAGCCGCTGCGCCGCCTGGACGGCGCCGTCGAGGTGCGGGTGCGGCCCGCACCGGGCGACCGGGGCACCGAACTGGCGGCCCGCCCGCTGACCGGGGCCGCCCCGACCGTCGGGCTCGCCGCGCACCTGGTCGGCGACGACCCACGGCACCTGGTCCGCCGGACGTTGCGCCAGGTCAAGCAGCGCGTCGAGACCGGCGAGGAGCTGCGCGCGGACCGCTCCGCGCTGGACCGACCCGAGGCCGGCGGGTGAGGGCGCTGTGCTGGGTGGGCGCGGACCAGCTGGCGGTACGCGAGGTGCCGGACCCGGAGCTGCGCAACGAACGGGACATCATCGTCCGGGTCCGTCGAAGCGCCACGTGCGGCGCCGACCTGCCGTTGTTGGCCGGGCGGGATCCGCTGCTGCGCAGCGGTGACGTGCTCGGGGCGGAGTTCCTCGGCGAGGTGGTCGAGACCGGCCCGGGGGTACGCCGGCACCGCAGCGGCGACCGGGTGGTGGTCGGCGCGGGCGTCGCCTGCGGCGGGTGCTGGTACTGCCGTGCGGGCCTGCACGCCTGCTGCGACAACGGCAGCACCGAACCGGCGAGCGTGGACGACGGTTGGGGACGGTCGGACGCGGGCTGCTTCGGGCGGCCCCGCGCGGCGGGCGGCTTCGCCGGCGGCCACGCCGAGTACGTGCGGGTGCCGTACGCGGACGTGACCGCCGTGCGGGTGCCGGACGTGGTCGGCGACGACCGGGCGCTGTTCGCCGCCGACGCGGCACCGACCGGCTGGCTGGCGGCCGAGCTGGGCGCGGTACGGCCGGGTGACGTGGTGGCGGTCTGGGGCGCCGGCGCGGTGGGCCAGTTGGCCGCCCGCGCGGCCACGCTGCGCGGCTGCGCCCGGGTGGTGGTCGTGGACCGGCACGAGGAGCGGTTGCGGATGGCCGAACGGCACACGGGCGCGGAGCCGCTGAACTACCGCCGCACCGACGTGTCGGCCGAGTTGCGGGACCACAGCGGTGGGCGAGGACCGGACGTGTGCGTGGTGGCGGTCGGCGAGCCGCCGGCCCGGTCGGTGGTCGACCGCTTCGGCGCCCGGGTCGGCGACCGCCCGGACGCCCTGCGCGAGGCGGTGTACGCCTGCCGCAAGGGCGGCACGGTGGTGGTGCTCGGCGGGACGGACGGGTTCGTCGACGCGTTCCCGCTGGGCGCGGTGACCGACAAGCGGCTCACGGTGCGCGGGGCCCGGCGACCGGACCTGCGGGACGTGCCGATGCTGCTGGACCGGATGGCCCGCGACGAGTTGCGGACCGAGCATCTGGCCACCCACCGGCTGCCGCTGGAGGAGGCCCCGCGCGGGTACGCGCTGTTCCGCGATCGGGCCGACGGCTGCGTCCGGGCGGTCTTCAGCCCGTGACCGATGAGCCATCGGCGCCGGCGGATGGCAGACTCGCAGGATGGCTGGGGAGCGAACGTACGACGTGGTCCTGTTCGGGGCGACCGGGTTCACCGGAGGGCTCACGGCCGAATACCTGGCCCGACACGCCCCACCCGGGCTGCGCTGGGCGCTGGCCGGGCGTAACCCGGACCGGCTCGCCACCGTACGGGACCGGCTCGCCGCGATCGACCCGGCGCTGGCCGACCTGCCGCTGCTCGCCGCCGACGTCACCGACGCCGACTCGCTGCGGGTGGTGGCCCGCGACGCCCGGGTGGTCGCCAGCACCGTCGGCCCGTACGTGAGGCACGGTGAGCCGCTGGTCGCCGCCTGCGCCGAGGCTGGCACCGACTACCTGGACATCACCGGCGAGCCGGAGTTCGTCGACCTGATGTACGTCCGCCACCACGCCGAGGCCGCCCGCACCGGCGCGCGGCTGGTGCATGCCTGCGGGTTCGACTCCATCCCGCACGACCTGGGCGTCTGGTTCACCGTCAGGCATCTGCCCGCCGACGCGCCGATCACCGTGGACGGCTACGTCCGGGCCTCGGGCCGGTTCTCCGCCGGCACGTACCATTCCGCGCTCACCGCGTTCTCCCGTACCGGCCAGGCCAGCCGCGCGGCCCGCGACCGCCGGGCGGTCGAGCCGCGGCCCACCGACCGGCGGGTCCGGGCGGTGCCCGGCCGGCTGGCCCGCTCGGCGGAGCTGGGCATCTGGACCGTGCCGCTGCCCACCATCGACCCGCAGGTGGTGCGCCGCTCGGCGGCGGCCCGCCCGGAGTACGGCCCGGACTTCCGCTACCGGCACTTCGCCGCCGTGAAGCGGCTGCCGACCGTGCTGGCCGGCGGGCTCGGCCTCGGCGCGCTTGTCGGCCTGGTGAAACTGCCGCCGACGCGGCGCTGGCTGCTCGGCCGGCTCGCCTCCGGGCAGGGGCCGACCCCGCAGCAGCGCGCGGCGGCCTGGTTCCGGGTCCGGTTCGTGGGCACCGGCGGCGGTCGGCGGGTGCTCACCGAGGTCGCCGGCGGCGACCCGGGCTACGACGAGACGGCGAAGATGCTCGCCGAGTCGGCGCTCTGCCTGGCGCTCGACGAGCTGCCACCGACCGCCGGGCAGGTCACGCCGGTCGCCGCGATGGGCGACGCGCTGCTGGACCGGCTGGTCCGGGCGGGGCTCACCTTCCGGGTACTGGAGGAGACCTCGGTGGAGCGCTCGGCTTGACCCTCGACCGGGTCGAGGGGGCAGGATGCCCGCGTGAGCGACCTGCACAGCATCGGTGAGCTGGCCCGGGCCAGCGGCCTGACCGTCAGCGCGCTGCGCTTCTACGACTCGGCGGGGGTGCTGGAGCCGGCCATGGTCGACCCGGTGACCGGCTACCGCTGGTACACCGACGAGCAGATCGCGCCGGCCCGGCTGGTGGCCGGGCTGCGCCGGATCGGCATGCCGGTGCCGGAGATCGCCGCGGCGGTACGCGCCGAGCCGGCGGCTGTGCACCGGCTGCTCGACACGCACCTGCGCCGACTGGTCGACGGGCTCGCCGACGCCCGTCGGGAGGTGACCCGGCTGCGGGCCATGGTCGACCCCGCCCGGCCGGTCGCCACCACGCTGCTGCTCTCCCCCGCCGAGCTGGCCGCCGCGGTCGACGCGGTGCGCTTCGCCGTCGGCGTCGACCCGGAGCTGCCGATGCTCTCCGGTGTGCTGCTCGACGTGGAGTCCGACGGCGTCCGGCTCGTCGCCACCGACCGGTACCGGCTCGCGCTGGCCCGGGCCGGTGCGCACGTCGACGGCCCGCCGGCGCGGGTGTTCGTTCCGGTGGATCTCGTCGACCGGGTGCGCGCGCTGCTCGACGCCGCCGACGCAGGTCCGGTGCGGCTGACCGTGACCGGCACCGATCTGCGGGTGGTGGTGGCCGGGCGGACGCTTACCGGAAGCGCCCTGCCGGACGACTTCCCGGACTACCGACGGCTGCTGCGCAAGGCCGTCGGCGAGCGGCCGGCCGCGTACCGGATCCCGGTGGACGTGGCGGCGCTGCGCGCCGCGCTGGCGGACCCGGCGGCGCCCACGGTGGCCCGCGAGCACGGCGGCGAGCCGCAGGCGGTCACCGTGCTCGGCCTCGACGACCACGGCGGTCTGCGCCTGCTCCCCGCCGACGAGGCCGGCACCGAGGCGGTACGGGTGGGCGTCAACGGCGGCTACCTGCTGGACGCGTTGAACGCGGCCGGCACTGCCCAGCTGGTGCTGGAGTTGGACGGGCCGGTCGCCCCGCTGGCCGTGCGGCGGACGGACGACGCGGACACCTTCTCCGTGCTGATGCCGATCCGGCTGTAGAACCGGCCTCGTCACTCCCCGTCCCGGGCCGAAAGGGGCACGACGGTAGCATCTGGTGGTTCACCTGTGACCCCGGACGGAGGCGTACGGAGCAGCATGCTCGACATGGAGTTGATCCGGAAGGATCGCGAGGCGGTGGCGACCGCGCTGGCGAAGCGTCTGGATCCCGCCGAGGTCAACCGGGCCCTGGACGAGATCCAGCGGCTCGACCAGGAGCGACGCGCCCTCATCACGGAGATCGACGCCGAGCGGCAGCGCCGCAAGGCCGAGGCCCGGGCGTACGCGCAGGCCAAGCGCGCCGGCACCGAGCCGCAGGTCGCCGCGCCCGAGGCCGAGCGTAAGCAGCTCGCCGAGCTGGAGTCCCAGCTGGACGAGGTGCAGGCCCGGCTGCGCGACGCGATGAGCGAGCTGCCCAACCTGCCCGCCGACGACGTCCTTCCCGGCGGCAAGGAGGCCAACCGGGTCGTCAAGACCTTCGGTGAGCCGCCGGTGATCGACAAGGTCCGCGATCACGTGGAGCTGTCGCGGATGCTCGGTCTGGTCGACCACGAGCGCGGCGTGAAGCTCGGCGGCTCCGGCTTCTGGATGTACACGGGGATGGGTGCCCGGCTGGAGTGGGCGCTGCTCAATTTCCTCATCGACGAGAACGTCAAGGCCGGCTACGAGTTTCTGCTGCCGCCACACCTGCTGCTCGACACGGCCGGCTTCGCCGCCGGGCAGTTCCCGAAGTTCTACGACGACGTCTACCACCTGGACCGGGAGTCCGCCCCGCGCGGGCAGTTCCTGCTGCCCACCTCGGAGACGGCGATCCTCGGTGCCTACCAGGACGAGATCCTGGAGACGTCGAAGCTGCCGCTGAAGCGTTTCGCGTACACGCCGTGCTACCGCCGGGAGGCGGCCGGCTCGCATTCGGACGAGCGCGGCACCGTGCGGGGCCACCAGTTCAACAAGGTGGAGATCTTCCAGTTCACGTTGCCCGAGCAGGCGGACGCGGCGCTGGATGAGATGGTCACCCACGCCGAGAGCCTGGTCGAGGGGCTGGGCCTGCACTACCAGCGCACCCTGCTGTCGGCAGGTGACGCGAGCGCGTCGATGAAGAAGACGCTCGACATCGAGGTGTGGATGCCGAGCACCGGCAAGTACAAGGAGGTGTCGTCGGTCTCCTGGGCCGGCGACTACCAGGCCCGCCGGGCGGCCATCCGCTACCGCGAGCCGGGCGGCAAGCAGACCCGCTTCGTGCACACGCTCAACGGCTCCGCCCTGGCGACGAGCCGGCTCTTCCCCGCCATCCTGGAGCAGTACCAGCAGCCCGACGGCAGCGTCCTGGTCCCCGAGGTCCTCCAGGGCCGCCTGGGCACCGACCGCCTGACCCCCCGCTAACCCCGCACTCCCCACG
>NZ_VDFY01000139.1 GCF_006228125.1 Micromonospora orduensis
GTCGTGGTGGGCGGCGGGGTGGTCGGCGGCGGGGTACCGGAGAAGACGCTTGCCTCCCGGGCGGTCTGCCGGATGCCGTTGGCGCCGTTGAAGAGCCGCTGACCCCAGGTGGTCAGGTTGGCCGGGTTGAAGGACGTGGCCAGGTCGAGGTATTCGACGCCACCGCCGTTGCCGCTCCACGACCAGCCCAGCCAGCCGATCCCGTTGGCCTGGCTGTAGGCGAGGATGGTGTCCTCGTCGGGGTCGCCGTCGGAGTGGTTGAACCCGAACTCACCGACCACGATGGGCAGCCCGGCGGCCCGGAACCGGCCCAGGTAGTCGCTGATCTCCGCGGCGGTGTCGAACACCCCGTACATGTGGATGGAGAAGACCGTGTTGCGGGCCGGGTCGGCGGCGAAGACCGAGGCGGCGTTGTCGCGCATGGTGAACGACCAGTCCTGCCCCCAGTTCGGCGCGTCCACCATGATCGTGTGGGTCAGCCCGGCGGCGCGCAGCCGCTTGATCGCCGCCGCGTTGTCGGTGGCCCAGGAGCCGTAGTTCTGGTTGCCGTACGGCTCGTTGCCGATGTTGACGATGACGTACTTCTCCTGGCCGGCGAGGACGTCGGCCAGGCTGATCCAGTAGTCGACCGCGCGGGCGAGGGTGATCGCGCCGCTCTGCTCGCCGTACCCGGTGGTGTCGTGCACCTCGAGCACGCAGATCAACCGGTTGGCCTTGCACAGCGAGATGACGTTCGCGACGTCCGCGTTTGTGTTGCGGGTCCACCTGTCGCCGCTGGAGAGCACCACCCGCACGGTGTTCGCGCCGAGCGCCTTCACGTCGGCGAACGAGCTGGTCTGCTGCGGGTACCAGGTGTGCGCGTGGTTGACCCCGCGCATGATGAATTCGGTGCCGTTGGCGTCGTACAACTTGCCGTTGGCGACTGTGAAACCGGCGGCGGCGCGGGCCGGCTGGCCGAACGCCAGCACCGCGACGAGCAGCGCCAGCAGCGCGGCGCCGGCGGCGGAGAGTCGAGTCTTCATGGCCTTCCTCAGAAAGGACCCCCGGTGCCCGACAGGGGTGGGACGTGACAGGGGGGAGGCGGCTGCAGCCCGGCAGCCACCGCTCGGCTCCCGGCGGCGCAGGCATCAGCGTAGGACGATGGGTCGACCCGCGCAACCGGTTCAGTGACCACAGGCGGCCCCGCACAGCCGTGACGGCCCACGCGAGCGCAGGCCGTCACGGGGCGATCACCCCCACCACAGGATGCGCGCCGCAACCGGTCTTAACCGGTTAAGAGCGACGGTAGGCAGGTCGCCGTCATCCGTCAAGCACCGTCGCCCACGAACCGGACGCGAGGGTTGAGGGCTGCCGACCTGGGTATCCCGGGAATGATCCGTCGGTGGAAGGGGAAACCAGGATGGTCAGCGTCGGCTACACCCTGATGGGCGAACAGGCCGGTCCCAAGCAGTTGGTCGACCACGCGGTACGCGCCGAGGCCGCCGGCTTCGACCAGCTCGTGATGTCCGACCACTACTACCCCTGGCTGGATTCGCAGGGCCACTCCCCGTACGCCTGGTCGGTGCTCGGCGCGGTCGCCCACGCCACCTCCCGCGCGGAGCTGATGTCGTTCGTGACCTGCCCGATCCGCCGCTACCACCCGGCCGTCGTGGCGCAGAAGGCAAGCACGATCGGCGCACTCTCCGACGGACGCTTCACCCTCGGCCTCGGTGCGGGCGAGAACCTGAACGAGCACGTGGTCGGCGGGTGGCCGCACGTGCAGCAACGCCACGAGATGTTCGAGGAGGCGTTGCAGATCATCCGGCCGCTGCTCAACGGCGAGACGCTGACCTTCTCCGGCAACCACTTCGACGTGCCCGACGCGTACGTCTGGGACCGCCCCGAGCGTCCGGTGCCGATGGCCGTCGCCGCGTCCGGTCGACAGTCCGCCACGCTGGCCGCCGAGTACGGCAACGGCATCATCGCCACCGAGCCCGACCGCCACATCATCGAGATGTACGACGACGCCGGCGGCGCCGGCCAGCCCCGTTACGGGCAGGTGGCCATCTGCTACGGCCCGGACGAGGCGGAGTGCCGCAAGATCGTGCACGACCAGTTCCGCTGGTTCGGGCTGGGCTGGAAGGTCAACGCCGACCTGCCCGGCCCGGACTCCTTCGCCGCCGCGACCCAGTTCGTCCGGGAGGAGGACGTCGCCGAGGGCATCCCCTGCGGCCCGGACATCGACGCGCACGTCGAGGCGTTCCGCAGGTTCGTCGACGCCGGCTTCACCCACGTGGCGATCATCCAGGTCGGCGGGGAGACCCAACCGATGTTCCTGGACTGGGCGCAGGAGCAACTGCTGCCCCGGCTGCGGCAACTGTGAGGTTGACCCCCGCCGGCCGGTTCGGGCGGACCGAGCTGCGCCTCGCGATGGCCGCGCCCCGGCCGGCCGCCGGACTGGTAAGCGAATGGCGGCTCGTCGACGGCCTGCGCAGCCACACCCGGAGAAGCGAGGACCCCGGCACCGGGGCGCCGCCGGTGGTCCTGCGGGACGTGTCGAACGCCCGGCCCTGGCGGGTCCTCGCGACGCTGTCGCACTCGGCGCGGAACGCGATCGAGGCCGATCTGGTCCGGGTCACCGCGCCGACCCTCGTCGTCGCCGGACGTCGTGACCCGGTCGCGCCGGCCGGTTGGCGAAACGAGGCGGCCCGGCTGGCGAACGCCGACCTGGTGGTCGTCCCCGGCGCCGCGCACAACGTGCTCACCACTGCCCCGACGGCGGTCGCCGACGCGATCCGCCACCTCCTCGCCCCCACCCTGACGAAAAGGTGAACCCATGCGCTTCGGCAACACGGAGATCCGCCCCCTCGGCGGTGGCCTCGGCTGCCTCCTGATGATCCTCTTCTCGATCGTCGCCTCGGTGGTGCTGACCGTCCTGCTCAACCTGGTGCTCTGAGCACCGCCGAGAGTGGGGTGTTCAGCGACGCACGCCCGGGGCGTTGAACACCTCACGTGGAGTGGGGTCCAGGTCCAGTTCGGCCAGCAACGGATAGTGGTCCGAGGCGGTGTCGGCCGCCCCGCCACGGATCACCCGACAGTCACTGACGCGTTCGGCCAGCGCGGGGCTGCCGAACAGGTAGTCCAGGCGCATGCCGGCGAACTCGGCCCCGCCGAACCGGGTGGGCACGGTCAGCCCCTCGGCCTCCGGCGCCCCGGGAGCGGACGCGGGCCAGAGGTCGACCAGCCCGGCGGCCAGCAACCGGGCGATGGCACGGGTGTCCACCGTCCCGCCGGCCCGTCGCAGGTGCCGCCGCCGGTACAGGACGGGCATCCCGGCCAGCCGTGCGGTGTGGTCCACGGTCGGGTCGAGCGAGTTGAGATCGCCGGTGATCAGCGTCAGGGGCCCCGGCGCGCGTCGTACGGCCGACACCAGCCAGTCCACCTCCATCCGCCGGCGCCCACCGGAGTACGGGTAGAGGTGGGCGCCCACCACGGTCAGCGGACCGGCGGAGGTGGCCACCACGGCGCGGGCGGCGGCGTGGTGGAACGGCCGGCGCACCGGTCCCGCGTCGACGACCCGGTACGGCGGCCGGACCAGCACCGCCACCGGCTGCCCGAAGCAGGACCGGGCCAGGTGGGGCGTCATCCCCACCCGGCCCGCCACGGTGGCCATCAGCCCGTCGCGGTCGAAGCCACGCAGCTCCTCAAGGGCCAGCACGTCCGGCGCCTGCTCGGTGACGACCCGGACCACCTGATCCAACCGGTCGGGGCCGCCACGGTCCCGGCCGCCGGTACGGATGTTCCAGGTCATCACGCGCACCACGGCGCGGCGCTCAGTCGGCCCGGCCGGCCCGCGCCAGCTCATCGTCGAGGGTGTCCACGTCCTCCGACTCGATGGCCGGCTGGTTGCCCTCCTTCAGGTCGGCATTCGGGCGGACAACCAAATAGAGCAGCCCGATCCAGAGCGCGGAGAGCAGGATCGCGCCCATGAAGTCGGTCGGGTGGTGCATGCCCCGGTACATCCGCGAGGTGGCCACACCGACCGGCATGATCACGGCCAGCGCCACGAAGATCCACCGCCACCAGCGGTCGGTACGGGGGAACACGATGAGGGTGATGGCCAGCCAGACGCAGATCGTCGCCGCGATGTGCCCGGACGGGAACGACGAGGTGGGCATCTGCCCGTCCAGGTTCTCCACCGGCGGGCGCGGGCGGTCGACCGCCCGCGCCGAGGCGAGGAAGAGGGTCAGCTCGCCGACCATCGCCAGCGCCACGAACAGCACCGGCCGCCAGCGCCGCCACACCGCCAGCACCAGCGGGCAGAACACCAGCGAGATGAGCAGGATCGCGTGGGTGTCGCCGAACTTGCTCCACCACCAGCTCACCTCGGTCAGCACCTCGGTGTGCCGCTCGGCGAACCAGCGCGGCACCTCCGTGTCGAGGGTGTCGAAGAAGGTGCCCTTGGCGTGGTAGCTGACGTACATGCCGAAGCCGTACAGCGCGCCGAACACGAGCACCCAGCCGACCAGCAGCTCGGCCACCGCCGAACGCGGATGGGCCAGCACGTGCTCCTCGGCCGGGGCGGGGGCGATGTCGTGCCCGGCCTCCGGCTCCAGACCCTCGCTCAGCGACGGCACCGGCCGGCCCCGCTCGCGCCGCCACAGCCGGAAGGCGTACGCGGTGACGCCCAGCCACACCGCGCCGAGCAGCCAGCCGCCGAACACGTCGGAGACGAAGTGCACGCCCAGCGCGATCCGGGTCAGGCCGATCAACGCCACGAGCACCCCGACGCCGACGATCGCCGGCTTACGCCAACGAGGCGCCATCGCCGGCAGGAACACCAGCAGCAGCGCCCCGTACGCGACGAACGAGCCGAGCGCATGCCCGCTGGGGAAGCTGTTGCCCGGGGCGCTGGCGATCGGCACGTCCACGATCGGGCGGAGCCGACCGACAAGCGTCTTGAGCGACGGGTCGAGGATCAGACCGCCGACCCCGGTGATGATCAGATAGACGGCCAGTCGGGGCTGCCGCCGGATCAGCAGCCCGACGACCGCGATGGTGACCAACCAGATGAGAATCGGCCGGCCGCCCAGGTCGGTCACCGCCTGGAGCACGGTGACGAGGGCGTGGTGCGGGGCGACGAGCCCGTTGAACCATTCGGCGACGGCATGGTCGGCGTCCTGCAACGGACTCCACCGCACCCGGACGAGCAGCAACAGCAGCCCGAAGGCCACCCCGACGCCGGTGACGGCCGCCAGGCCGGCGATGCTCCGTTCGGCGAAATGACCGATCGGACGCCGCGCCACCTCTTTGACCGCGGTCACCCCGCACCTCCCTTGTCGTCTCTGGCGAGGCGCATTACCCGATCCGCGTCGTGCGTACACGCGGGGGGACCGCTACAGCGCGGACATGTCCCCGGTGTCGAGCAGCTCGCCGCGGTCGGTGTCGGGCTCCCACCGGTCCGGCTGGGCGGGCTCCTGCACGCCGATGCGCAGCGCCTCCAACTGGGCGGCGAACGCCAGCCCACCGAAGAGCGCCATCCCGGTCAGGTTGGCCCAGAGCAGCAGCGCCATCATGCCGGTCAACGCGCCGTAGGTCTGCCCGAAGCCGTCGCTGAACCGCACGTACGCGGCGAGCAGCAGACTGGCCAGCCACCACAGGGCGGTGGCGATGCCGGCGCCGAACAACAGCCAGGACAGGCCGGGCTGGTTGCGGCGCGGCGCGTGCCGGAACAGCACGGCCACGGCGAGCACGGTCAACCCGAGGCTCAGCGGGAAACGGACCACGTTCCAGATGGCGTTGGCGACCTCGCCCCACTCGTAGTGCTCGCGCACCGAGTCACCCATCGCGCCGCCGCCGACGAGGATCAGGAAGCCGGCCAGCGCGGGCAGACCGGCGGTGACGGCCAGCACGGCGGCCCGGAGATATTTCCATAAGGCCGGGCGGTCCCGCTCGACGCCGTAGATGCGGTTGGCGCCCCGCTCGATCTGGGCCATCGTGGTGGTCAGCGCGACCAGACCCGTGAGCAGACCGAGGGTAAGCGCCAGCTCTCCGGCGTCCTCGACGCGTTCGCCCTCACCGAGCAGCTCGCCGACCATCTCGGCGCTCTGGCCGGGGGTGAGCGCCAGCACGGTGTCGGCCACCACCTGGCCGCCCTCCTCGACGCCCAGCTCGCTGATCAGCCCGGTCAGAGCGATCAGGAACGGCACCACGGCGAGGCAGAGCTGCAACGCGAAGGCCCGGGAGTGGCTGAACCCGTCGCCGTAGCGGAACCGGATGAAGGCGTCGCGCAGCAGGTGCCAGCCGCCCTGGCGGCGCAGTGTGAGCCAGGCGTCGTCGGCGGACAGCTCCTCGTTGGCCATCAGCCGGGTCTCCGGCACGATCCGGGTGCTACTCACGGCGCGCTTCCTCGATCAGCTGCTCGCCCCGCTCCCCGGCGCCCTGTGCGTCGACGGCCAGGTCGGGGGCGTCCTCGGGCTGCGGGACGCAGAGCCAGAGCGACTCAGGCCGGATGTCCGCCCGCAGTTGCCGGCCCGGGGAGATGAGGTCGCCGTCGAGCTCGCGGGGCTGCGCCCGGTTGCTGGTGACCACCACGCTGCGGCCGCGGAACACCTCCATCTGGGGCACCTCGCCGCTGCGGCGGATCACCGCCCAGCCCAGCGCGAGCCAGTGCCGCAGGCTGCGCGGGGTGAGCACCGCGACGTCGAGCCAGCCGTCGTCCGGCTCGGCCTCGGTGAGCAGCCGTACGCCGCCCTGGAGCCGGCCGACGTTGGCGATCAGGACCGAGCGGGCCCGGCGGCGTACCGGTGGCCGGTCGTCGATGCGGATCTGCACCCGCATCGGCCGGTCGCGCAGGTGCCGGACGGCGCCCACCACGTACGCCGGCCAGCCGATGCGGGCCTTGGTGGTCTCGTTTGTGGCTTCGAGCATCTGGGCGTCGAAGCCCATGCCGGCCATCACGGTGAAGTAGCGGTCCTCGACCGCGCCGACGTCGAGCAGCCGGCGGCCCCGCTCGACGGCGACCTGGAGACCGGCGGCCAGGTCGGTGGAGAGGCCCAGGTTGGCGGCGAGCAAATTGCCGGTGCCCTGCGGCAGCACGGCGAGGGCCACGTCGGTGCCGACGAGCGCGCTGACGCAGGACATCACGGTGCCGTCGCCACCGCAGGCGAAGACCAGGTCGACCCCGTCCTTGACGGCCTGCTCGGTCTGGCCGCGGCCCGGGTCGTCGACTGTCGTCTCGTACCACTGCGGCGCCGGCCAGCCGGCGGCGGCCAGGGCGTCGTCGACGGTGCGTCGCAGCTCGTCGAGATCGTCGACCTTCACCGGGTTGACCACCACGGCGGAGCGCAGCCCACCGTCGCCGCCCGAGGGTCGTCTGTCCTGTCCAGGATCCACGGCGCCAGTGTGCAGCACCCGGACGGCTTCAGCGAGCCCATGAACGCCCGGCGTCGGAAGTGCCACAGACAGGTTTCAACGCGTTGGCGGCCGGTCAGGCGGCGGTTCGCAGGGCGCTCTCCACCCGGCGGCGCAGATCGTCGAGGTCGACGCCGAACTCGGTGAGCACCTGCGCGCCCAGCCCGTGGCCCTCGCGGAGCACGCCCAGCAGGATGTGCTCGGTGCCGATGTGCTTGTGACGCAGGCGCAGCGCCTCCCGCAGGGACAGCTCCAGGGCCTTCTTCGAACGGGGTGAGAACGGCCCGCCCAGGTACCTCTTGCGCCTCCAGCGGCGGCGCGGCGCGGGTACGGCCTCGCGCAGCGCGTCCGGGCCGAAGGACTCCTCGATGCGGGCCACGATCGCGGCCAGGTCGATGCCGATCTCCCGCAGGGCGGCCGCGTCGGCGTCGCCGAGGCCGGCGCCGCCGCTGGCGGTGTGCCGGCGTACCCGTTCGCGCAGGTCGTCGGCGCGCACCCCGGCGTCGGTCAGCACGCGGCTGGCCAGGCCGGCCTCGTCGGCGAGCAGGGCGAGCAGCAGGTGCTCGGTGCCGACCGGTCGCTGCCCCTCGGCCCGTGCCTCCTCCAGCGCCCGCCGCACCACGTCGCGCGCCCGGTCGGTGAACCGTTCGAACATCACGCCTCCCAGGATGAGTTGGCCGCCGGTCGTCCGGCGTGCTTCTTGTGCACCGCCTGCCGGCTGACCTCGAGCGCGTCGGCGATCTCCTGCCAGGACCAGCCCTGTCGACGGGCGTTGTCCACCTGGACCACCTCGAGCCGCTCGAGCAGCCGGCGCAGCGCGCGGACGGCGCGCAGCCCGACCCGAGGGTCGGTGCTGCCGGCTGCCGCCGCGAGTTCCGTCGCCTGACTCATGCCGTCAACATACGTTGACAGCACCACTCATGTCAACCCCGGTTGACGAGGCCCAGGTGAATCGGCCCGCTGTCGTATCCATCCGACTACCCTCAGTCAGGGACAGCGTGGTCGTGCCGGGCGCGACGCCCGGGAGGTGATGTCGGATGACCGCATCCGCCGACGCGGAGGTGCTGGTCGGCCTCGGCTCGGAGCGCGATCTCCCGGTCGTCCAGCAGGCGGCGCTGGAGGCCGCCGGGCACGGCCGGGCACTGCACCTGCTGCACACCTTCGACTGGCACGCCGCCTTCGCCGCCGACACCGTCGCCGCACCCCGGGAATGGGCCGAGCAGCTGATCGCGCAGGCCGCCCAACTCGCCCACCAGACCGAGCCGGGGCTGACCGTACGCGGCGAGATCATCGAGAGCGCCATGCTGATGACCCTCATCCGGCGCTCGGAGGCGGCCTTCCTGTTGGCGGTCGGCGACAGCGGCATGGCCGGCAGCGGCCAGTGCGTACCGGCCGAGACGCCAGCGGTGCAGTTGGCGGCCCGGGCCGGCTGCCCGCTGCTGACGGTCCGCCGCGAGCCACCGCCGCAGGGTCCCGTGCTGGTCGGCGTGGACGGCTCACCCAGCTCCCACCTCGCCCTGCGATGGGCCCTGGACTGCGCCGCCCAGCGCGGCGCCCGGCTCCTGGCCATGCGGGTGGTGGAGCACGACGAGGACACCGACGCGGTCGCCGAGCAGCTCACCGAGGCGCTGGACCGGCACACCGCCGACCGCCCCGGGGTGGTGACCGAGTGCCGGGTCGAGCACGGCGATCCCGGCGCGGTGCTCGTCGAGACGTCCCGCTCGGCGCAGATGGCGCTGGTCGCGGCCCGGGGCGACGAACCGGGCCGAGCCATGTTGGGCGCTGTCGCCCAGTCCCTGCTCTACCACTCCCCGGCCCCGGTGGTCGTCGTGCGAGGCCTCGCCACGAAGCCGCTCACCGGGCCCGACGCCCGCCCGACGCGGGACCAACGGCCCTGATCCGGGGCGCCGCCAGCCGCGAAGCTGGACGCCGGACGCCCATCCCGACCCGCGAGAGGCAGCATCATGGACACCGCTCTCGACGTGCACCGCGCCCTCACCGACGACGAGCTGCGCCGGCTGGACGCCTACTGGCGCGCCGCGAACTACCTCACCGTCGGGCAGATCTACCTGCTGGGCAACCCCCTGCTGCGCGACCCCCTGACCCCGGACGACATCAAGCCACGGCTGCTCGGCCACTGGGGCACCAGCCCCGGGCTCAACCTGATCTACGCCCACCTCAACCGGGTGATCGTGGCGCGCGACCTGAACGCCATGCTGGTCACCGGCCCCGGGCACGGCGGCCCGGCCATCGTGGCCAACACCTGGCTGGAGGGCACCTGGTCCGAGCGCTACCACGGCGTGGCGCGCGACGAGGCGGGGATGGCCGAACTGTTCCGGCAGTTCTCGTTCCCCGGCGGCATCCCCAGCCACGTCGCGGCGGACGTGCCGGGTTCGATCCATGAGGGCGGCGAGCTGGGGTACGCGTTGAGTCACGCGTACGGCGCCGCGTTCGACCACCCGGACCTCGTGGTGGCCTGCGTGATCGGCGACGGCGAGGCGGAGACCGGTCCGCTGGCCGGCAGCTGGCTCTCCAACGTGTTCCTCAACCCGGCCCGCGACGGCGCGGTGCTGCCCATCCTGCACCTCAACGGCTACAAGATCGCGAATCCGACCGTGCTGTCCCGGATCCCCGAGGCCGACCTGCTCGACCTGATGCGCGGGTCGGGCTACCAGCCGTACGTGGTGGCCGGCGACGACCCGACCGAGGTGCACCGCACGCTCGCCGCGACGATGGACCGAACGCTGGACGAGATCGCGGCGATCCAGAGCCGGGCGCGCACCGGGGGCGTCGTCGAACGTCCCCGCTGGCCGATGATCGTCCTGCGGACGCCGAAGGGCTGGACCGGCCCCGGCGAGGTCGACGGCAAGCAGGTGGAGGGCACCTACCGGGCCCACCAGGTGCCGCTGTCGGGGGTTCGCGACAATCCGGCGCACCTGGCCGCGCTGGAGCAGTGGCTGCGCAGCTACCGGCCCGAGGAGCTGTTCGACGCCACCGGCGCGCCGGTGGACGAGTTGCGCACGCTGCCGCCGCGCGGCGATCGGCGGATGAGCGCCAACCCGGTCACCAACGGCGGGGTGGTGCTGCGCGACCTGGCCCTGCCCGACTTCCGCGACTACGGCGTGGAGGTCCCCGAGCCGGGTCAGCCGATGGCCGGCGCGACAGGGGTGCTCGGCCCGTGGATCCGCGACGTCATCGCCGCCAACCCGGAGACGTTCCGGCTGTTCGGCCCCGACGAGGTCGCCTCCAACCGGTTGGGCGCCGCCTTCGAGGTGACCGACCGGGCCTGGGTGGCCGAGACGGTGCCCGGCGACGACCACCTCTCCCCCGACGGCCGGGTGATGGAGGTGCTCTCCGAGCACCTGTGCCAGGGATGGCTGGAGGGCTACCTGCTGACCGGTCGGCACGGTGTGTTCACCAGCTACGAGGCGTTCATCCACATCGTCGACTCGATGCTCAACCAGCACGCCAAGTGGCTGAAGGTGACCCGGGCCATTCCGTGGCGGCAGCCGATCGCCTCGCTGAACTACCTGCTGTCCAGCCACGTCTGGCGCCAGGACCACAACGGCTTCTCCCACCAGGACCCCGGCTTCATCGACCACGTGGTCAACAAGAAGGCCGAGGTGGTCCGGGTCTACCTGCCGCCGGACGCGAACACCCTGCTCGCCACGATGGACCACTGCCTGCGCAGCCGGCACTACATAAACGTGGTGGTGGCCGGTAAGCAGCCGGCGCCGAACTGGCTGACGATGACCGAGGCCATCCAGCACACCCGGCGCGGCCTGGGCATCTGGGAGTGGGCCAGCAGCGACGCGGGCACCGAGCCGGACGTGGTGCTCGCCTGCTGCGGCGACGTGCCCACCCTGGAGACCCTCGCCGCCGTGGAACTGCTGCGCCAGCACCTGCCCGAGCTGAAGGTGCGGCTGGTAAACGTGGTGGACCTGATGCGGCTCCAGCCGGACACCGAGCATCCGCACGGGCTGCCCGACAAGGAGTTCGACACCATCTTCACCGCGGACCGGCCGATCATCTTCGCGTACCACGGCTACCCGTGGCTGATCCACCGGCTCACCTACCGCCGTACCAACCACGAGAACCTGCACGTGCGCGGCTACAAGGAGGAGGGCACCACCACCACCCCGTTCGACATGGTGATGCTCAACGACCTGGACCGCTTCCACCTGGTCATCGACGTCATCGACCGGGTGCCCGGGCTGGCGGCCCGCGCCGCGCACCTGCGCCAGGAGATGATCGACGCCCGGCAGGCCGCCCGCGACTACACCCGCCGGTACGGCGAGGACGACCCCCAGGTCGCGGAGTGGAGCTGGATCCGCGAGACCGACCCGACGAACCGCTGAGGAGGACGACGTGCGTGACGCGGAGATCCTGGTCGGCTACGACGGCTCCACCGACGCGTCGAGGGCCCTGGACTGGGCGCTGGACGAGGCTCGGCACAGCGGGCAGCCGGTGCGACTGGCGTACGTGTTCGAGTGGCTGACGGTGGCCGGCTGGGTGGGCCCGGGCGTGGCGCCCGGCGTCTGGCCGGACGACACCGCCCGGCGGCAGGTCGAGGACCTGGTCCGCAGGGCGGCGGCGGACGCCACGGCCGCGAACCCCGGGCTGACGATCACCGGCCAGGTGTACGACGGGCCGCCGGCCCTGGTGTTGCAGGAACGTTCGGCCGAGGCCGGGATGCTGGTGCTCGGCAGCAGGGGGCACGGCGGGTTCGGTGGCCTGCTGGCCGGGTCGACGGCGGTGGCGGTCGCCGCGCACGCGCGCTGCCCGGTCGTCGTGGTCCGCGACGGCGACGCCCCGAGCGACACGTCGCCCGGCCCGGTGGCGGTCGGCGTGGACGGCTCGGAGCCGTCGCAGGTGGCGCTGGGCTTCGCGGCGGAGCGGGCCGCGCAGCGGCAGGTTCCGCTGCGTGTCCTGCACGCCTGGACACCGGGCCCCGGCGGGCCGGCCGGGGTGCCCGACGAGCAGGCCGCGATCGAGGAGACGGTGGAGCCGTGGCGGCGGACGTTCGCCGAGCTGGACGTCACAGTCGACCTGGTGCCGGGCAGCCCGGCGACGATGCTGATCGAGGCGAGCCGCGACGCGCGGTTGGTGGTGGTCGCCACCCGGGGCCGGGGTGGGTTGGCCGGCATGCTGCTCGGCTCGGTCAGCCAGCAGCTGATCCAGCACGCCCACTGCCCGGTCGCGGTGGTCCGGGAACGCTGAGACCGGTCGGGCTCGCGGTTCACCGCCGCTCGGCCGCCGGATCGGACGGGTCCAGGGAGAAGAACTCCTCCTCTTCCTGGGCCAGGTGCAGGCGCAGCACGGCGTCCAGGCCGTACAGGGTGGCCAGCAGGTCGGGCACCTGGTCCGGACGCAACCGACCGTCGGCGCTCTGCGCGAGCTGGGTGCCGAGCAGGTCGACCTGGCGGCGGATCTCCACGTGGGCCCGGCTCATCGTCGAGGTCGCCTCGCCGCTGCCCAGTGGCTCGGCCAGCGCCGGATAGAGCTGCTGTTCCTCGGCGGCCTCGTGCGGCAGCACCCGGTCGGTCAACCGGTGGTGCGTCTCGCGCAGCGCCGGCAGGCACCTCGGCGAGGTCGGGTCCGTGGCGACCAGGTCGGCGGTGTCGCGCAGCCCGGCCAGCACGCCCCGGACCGCCTCGTGCTCCACGTCGAACCGGGCGAGCAGCTCCCGCGTACGCGGTGCGATGTCGCCTCGGTTCAGTCCGCCCCGCAGGGCCCGCAACGCGTTGAGGATGACCAGCACGTCGATGCCCTCCTGGAGGAACGCTCCGACCACCGGGGGCAGTCGACCGGCCGCCGCCGCGACCATCGCCAGCACGGCCAGCCCCATCCCGACGGTGGCGCTCTGCGCGGCGATGCGACGGGCGTACCGGGCGATCTCCACCGCGTCGGCGAGCCGGTCCAGCCGGTCCACGGTGAGCACGGCGTCGGCCACGTCCGCCGAGGCGGTCGCGCCGGTCGCGCCCATGGCGACGCCCACGTGCGCCTCGGCCAGCGCCGGCGCGTCGTTCACCCCGTCGCCGACCATCACGGTGACCGCGCGATCGGCCTCCGCCCGGACCCGGGCCACCTTCTCCCCCGGCGTGCAGCGGGCCAGGACGTCGTCCACACCGACCATCGCGGCGACCTGCGCGGCGGTGGATGGACGGTCGCCGGTGACCAGCACGATCCGTCGCAGCCCCGCCGCGCGCAGCCGGCGTACGGTCCGGCGGGCGTCGGGGCGCACCGGATCCTCCAGCAGGATCGCGCCGAGCGGCCCGTCGTCGTCGCTGACCCACACCGCCGACCAGCCGGCCAACTCGGTGCGGGCTCGGGCCCGGTCCGCCCACACCGGCGGCTCGCCGCGGAGCTGCCCGACCCGGATCAGCCGCCCGTCGACCCGGCCGCTGACCCCCCGGCCCGGCTCCTCGGTCACGTCGGTCGGCTCGGTCAGCGCCAACCCCCGCTCGCGGGCCTGCCGGACCAGCGCGGCGGCCAGCACGTGCGGTGACAACTGCTCCACCGACGCCGCCAGCCGCAGCACCTCGTCCCGGTCGCCACCCGGAGCGACGACCGTCTCGGCGGCACGGGGGTGGCCGGCGGTGAGCGTGCCGGTCTTGTCCACCAGCAGGGTACGGGCCCGGCCGAGCAGTTCCAGCGCGCCACCGTCGCGGACCAGCACCCCACGCCGGGCCGCCCGGGACAGCCCGGAGACGATCGCGATCGGGGTGGCCAGCAGCAGCGGACAGGGAGTGGCCACCACCAGCACCGCCACCGCCCGCACCACGTCGCCGGAGAGCAGCCACGCCAGCCCGGCCAGGACCAGCGTGAACGGAACGAAAGCGGCGGCGTACCGATCGGCAAGCCGGACCATCGGCGCCCGGTGGGCGGTCGCCTCCTCGGCCAGTCGCACGATCCCGGCGTAGGTGCTCTGCGCCGCGTTCTTCGTCGCCCGCATCCCGAACCCGGCGCCGGCGTTGACCACGCCGCTGGCCACCGACTCCCCGGCGGCCCGCTGGACCAGGCGCGACTCCCCGGTCACCACCGACTCGTCCAGGGTGGCCGCCTCGTCGAGGGTCCCGTCGACCGGCACCACGTCACCCGGCCCGACGAGCAGCCGATCCGCCACCGCCACCTGGTCCAACGGCACCACCTCGATCGCGCCGCCCGGGCCACGCCGACGGGCGGTACGCGGGGCGCGCGCCAGCAACGCCCGCAGGTCTCGGGTGGCGCGGCGCTGCGCGTACGACTCCAGGGACCGGCCGGTCGCCAGCATCACCGCGATCACCGCCCCGGCCAGGTACTCGCCCACCGCGAGCGCGCCGGCCAGGGCCAGCACGGCGATCACGTCCACGCCGAACCGCCGGTGCCACAGCGCCCGCAGCATCGACCAGGCGGCGGGCAGCAGCGCGGCCACCGTGACGGCCGCCCAGATCAGGTCGGCCGCTGCCGGCCGGTCGGCGATCCGCAGTGCCGCACCGGCCAGCACCGCGATCCCGAGCGCGACCAGCGGCGTCCACGCCCACCATCGCCGTACGCGGAGCCGGGCCGGCCGCTCCGGCACGCACTCGGTCGACTCCGCCGCCCCCACCTGCGCATCGTCGCAGCCCGCAGCCGGCCGGTGGCCCCACACGGGTGTTTCGCCGGCCAGGTGGGCAGGCGCAACGTCCCGGCCGGGTCGGGACCTGCGACCCGTGTGGGTCGACGCCGGATGGCACAGGATGGTGCGGCAAGTCCCGCACGGCATCGCGTCGTGAGGCACGATGGGCAGAGACGGAAAGGTCGTGACCATGAGTCAGGAGAGCCAGCTGACCACCGCGCTGGCGGAGGCCGCCGCCACCGCCGGCCACGCCCCCTCGGTGCACAACACCCAGCCATGGCGGTGGCGGGTGCTCCCCGACGCGTTGGAGCTGCGCTCGGTCGCCGACCGGCAACTGGCCGCCACCGACCCGGAGGGTCGGCTCCTCGCGATCAGCTGCGGCGCCGCCCTGCACCACGCCCGGGTGGCGCTGGCCGCGCAGGGGTGGCGCGCGGTCGTGGAGCGGCTGCCCGACCCGGGCGACCGCGAGCTGCTGGCCCGGCTGACCGACCTGAGCCGCACCGACGCCGACCCGGACGCCATGCGCATGGTGCAGTGCATGCAGGTCCGGCACACCGACCGACGGCCGGTGAGCGACGAGCCGGTGCCGACCGCCGCGGTCGAGCAGATCAGCCGGGCGGTCACCACCGAGGGCGGCCGGTTGCAGATCCTCGACCGCGACCAGGTGCTGGAGCTGGCCGCCACGGCCGGGCACGCCGACACGGTCGAGTCCGAAGATCCGGAGCTGCGTGCCGAACTGGCGTACTGGACGGGCCGGGCCGGCACCGGCACCGGGCTGCCGGCGGAGGTGCTGCCCGAGCAGCTCCCCCAGACCACCGTGCCGGCCCGCGACTTCGGCCGCCCCGGCAGCCTGCCGGTGGGTCCGGGTCACGACCGCGCCGCGGTGTACGCGCTGCTGCACGGCGACGAGGACGAACCGGACAGCTGGCTGCGTGCCGGCGAGGCGCTCTCCGCCGGTTGGCTGACCGCCACCCGCCTCGGTGTGTCGGTGGTGCCGCTCAGCGCCGTGGTGGAGGTGCCGGGCACCCGGCAGACCCTGCGTCAGCTGCTCGCGGGGCTCAGCTACCCGTACCTGGTGCTGCGTCTGGGGATCGCCGACCCGGCGCACGCCGGCCCGCCGCACACCCCGCGACTGACCACCGAGCAGGTGGTCGACACCTCCACGGTCCGCGGCGAGCAGGGCTGAGGGGCCTGGCCAGGAAATCCGCGGCGCTACCATCGCCGGGTGACGAGCAGCCCCCCGCACCCCCGCCAGGAATCGCCGGTGACCCCGTCGCTCGGGTTGAGCCCGCTGTCCCGGGTACGCCTCGACGAACTGCTCCAGGAGATGCTGGACCGGGTCGGTGAGGTGGTCACCAGCCGGGAGCGGCTGCGTGCCCTGCTCGACGCGGTGGTCGGCATCGGCACCAACCTGGATCTGCGGACCACTCTGCAACGCATCGTGCAGTCCGCCTCGGAGCTGGTGGGCGCCCGGTACGGCGCGTTGGGCGTGATCGGCCCGGACCGGCTGCTGCACGACTTCATCGTGCACGGCATCACGCCCGAGCAGCACGCGCAGATCGGCGACCTGCCGCACGGGCGGGGCGTGCTGGGCCTGCTCATCGACGACCCCCGGCCGCTGCGGATGCCGGACATCACCCAGCATCCCCGCTCCTACGGCTTCCCGGCGAACCACCCGCCGATGCACAGCTTCCTTGGCGTGCCGGTGCGTATCCGGGACCAGGTGTTCGGCAACCTGTACCTGGCCGAGAAGCAGGGTGGCGCGCAGTTCACCGAGGACGACGAGGAGATCGTCGTCGCGCTCGCCGCCGCCGCCGGCGTGGCCATCGAGAACGCCCGCCTGTACGCCCTGGCGCACCGACGGGAACGCTGGCTCGCCGCGACCGCCGAGATCACCTCGGTGCTGCTCGGCGAGGTGCGCCGCACCGACGCGCTGGCCCTGGTCGCGCGCCGCGCCCGCGAGGTGGCCGAGGCGGAGCTGGCGCTGGTGCTGCTCTACGACACCGACGCCGAGCAGTTCACCGTCGAGGTGGTCGACGGCGTCGACGAGCAGGCCCGCGGGTTGGTCGGCGCGGTCCTGCCGGCGGCCGACACCAGCTTCGGAACGGCGATCGCCGAGGGCCGCCACGATCAGGTGGACGACCTCGGCCACGCCGCGCCGTGGCCGGCGCTGCTGCGCACCGGCCCTGCGGTGATCTCACCGTTGGCCACCGCGGAGACGCTGCACGGTGTGCTGGTCGTCGCGCACCGGCCGGAACGCGGCGGCGGCGCCAGCGACGACGAGGTGGCCCTGCTGGGCAGCTTCGCCGGGCAGGCGGCGCTGGCCATGGAGCGGGCGCGCGGTCAGGAGGAACGGGAGTTGCTGGTGGTCCTGGAGGACCGCGAGCGGATCGCCCGCGACCTGCACGACGTGGTGATCCAGCGGCTCTTCGCCACCGGTCTGCAACTGCAGAGCGCCGCGCCGATGATGACCCGCCCCGAGGTCGCCAAGCGGATCAACGCGGCCGTCGACGACCTGGACGCCACCATCCGCGACATCCGCCGGACCATCTTCGAGCTGCGCACCCCGATGACCGCAGCGCTGCGCACCGAGATCCGCGAGGCGGTCGAGTTGGCCGCCGAGTCGCTGGGCTTCAAACCGCACCTGGAGCTGACCGGCCCGGTGGACAGCGCCGTCCCGGACGCCGTCCGCCCGGACCTCACCGCCGTGCTGCGCGAGGCGTTGTCGAACGCGGTCCGCCACGCGCAGGCCAGCCGGGTCTCCGTCGCCGTGCGGGTCGACGGCGGGCAGGTGAGCGTGACTGTCACCGACGACGGGGTGGGCTGCGACCCGGCCGCCGCCCGGGGCGGCCTGGTCAACCTGCGGGAACGCGCCGAGGGCCACGGCGGCATCTTCACGGTCGGCCGGGTCGAGCCGCACGGCACCGAGCTGTGCTGGACCGTTCCGCTGCGCGACTGAGCGGGTCGGGTCAGGTGGACTTGCCGAGCAGGCGGGTCGCCAGGACGGCGGCCTG
Source organism: Micromonospora orduensis (assembly GCF_006228125.1). Taxonomy (GTDB): domain Bacteria; phylum Actinomycetota; class Actinomycetes; order Mycobacteriales; family Micromonosporaceae; genus Micromonospora; species Micromonospora orduensis. The sequence continues at coordinate 18,004 of NZ_VDFY01000139.1, forward strand.
CGTACGGCGTTCCAGGCCCAGCTTGGCCAGCACGCTGGACACGTAGTTCTTCACCGTCTTCTCGGCCAGGAACATCTTCCCGGCGATCTCCCGGTTGGTCAGCCCCTCCGCCACGTACTCCAGGATCCGCCGTTCCTGCTCGGTGAGCGACTTCAGCTCGCGTGGCTGCTCGACACCGTTGCGGATGCGTTCCAGCACCCGGGTGGTGATCGCCGGGTCGAGCAGCGACTGCCCGGCCGCCACCCGGCGCACCGCGTCGACCAGGTCGGTGCCGCGGATCTGCTTGAGCACGTACCCGGCGGCGCCCGCCATGATCGCGGCGAACAGCGCCTCGTCGTCCTCGTACGAGGTGAGGATGAGGCCCTTGATGGACGAGTCGACGGCCCGGACGTCGCGGCACACGTCGATGCCGTTGCCGTCGGGCAGCCGGGCGTCGAGGATCGCCACGTCGGGCCGCAGCGCGGGAATGCGGCGGGCCGCCTCCTGCGCGGAGCCGGACTCGCCGACCACCTCGATGTCGCCGCTGCTCTGCAGCAGGTCGGCCAGGCCACGGCGGACGACCTCATGGTCGTCGAGGAGGAACACGCGGATCATCCCTCGTTTCTACAGGTGCCGGCGCCCCGCCGCACGGGCCGAAGGTCCCGACCAGGACGGGCCGGAGTTCGCGGGCGGTCGGACCCGACTGGTCGGGACGTCCGGCCCTGCTCGCCACCCACCCGGTGGGCGGACCGTGGGGGTGCGCCGGCCGCGCGTCTCGTGGACCGGCCCGAACCGAGAGGAGCACCGCCATGGACGTCGGCTACACCGCGGCCCACCTGCGGGCCGCCGCCGTGGACGCGGTCCGGGCGCCGTCGTTGCACAACACCCAGCCGTGGCGGCTGCGCCTGCGCGACGGCGGGATCGAGGTGCTGGTTGACCAGGCCCGCCGGCTGCCGGCGACCGACCCGAGCGGGTGGGGGGTACGGATCGGCTGCGGCGCGGCCCTGTTCAACCTGCGCGTCGCGCTGGCCGTGGCCGGCGTTCCGGCCCGGGTACGACTGCGTCCCGACCCGGCCGAGCCGGACCTGTTGGCCCGGCTGGTGCCGGACGTTCCGCGTCGGCCCACCCCCACCGAGCAGCGCCTGCACGCGGCCATCCCCCGCCGGTTCAGCAACCGGATGCCGTTCTGGCCGGACCCGGTGCCGGCCGACGCACGGTGGCGGCTCGGTGAGGCGGCCCGCGCCGAGGATTGCTGGCTGGAGCTGCTGGTCGGGGTCAGCGCGGTGGCGGCGTTCGGCGAGATCGCCCACAGCGCGCACCGGGTGCTGGAGCGCGACCCCGCCTACCGGGCCGAACGCGAGGAGTGGCTGCGCCGGGAGCCCGCGCCGGACGGCGTACCCGCCTCGGCCGGCGGCCCGCAGGGCGAACCGCAGGACGTGCTGCCGACGCGCGGCTTCGGCGGCCGCGACCGGGCACCGGGGCGGGACTTCGAACCGGAGCCGTTGGTGGGCGTGCTCGGTTCGGTGGGCAACACCGCCGTGGACCAGGTGGTCGCCGGGCAGGCGCTGCAACGGCTGCTGCTCACCGCCACCGACGCCGGGCTCAGCGTGTCGCTGCTCTCCCAACCGATCGAGGTGCCCACCGCCCGGGAACAGTTGCGGCTGTCGCTGGGCCGGTTCGGCACCCCGCAGATGGTGCTGCGGATCGGGTACGGCCAGCCGGGCCGGCCCACCCCACGCCGCCCGGTCGACGAGGTGTTGGAGCTGCCGGTGATGCCGGCCTGACCCTGGCACCACCGGCGCGACAACGTTCAGGCGGGCAGTGCCGCCTCCCGCTGCGCGTCCAGGCCCACCGCCAGCCGTGCCGGGTGTACGCCGGGCGGCACCGCACCGTGCAGACCGCGGTTGAACACCGTCACCGACCAGCCCGGCCGACCGCCACGGCAGGCGGCACCCGCGTTCGCCAGCAGCGGATCTGCCCTGGGCAGAACCAACGACCGGCTGTCGACCGCACCGCGGCGGGCCCGGATGGCAGCGGGGTCACAGGTCCGCGAGCCAGGGATGCCCCGGATGCGCGCGAGCGAGCAGCTCGGCCAGGCTCCTGCGCTGAGTCGACCTCAGATGGGGGACGGTGGCGTCGAAGTCTGCCTGGTCCTTGCGGCGTACGTGCTTGGCCTTGAACAGCAGGACCAGTTCCGGCGCCAGGTACGGGATGCCGTCCCGGGTGTGGTGGATGACGTCGCGGTAGGGGAGCCGGATCCCATCATCGCGTCGGCAGATCCAGGTGTCACCGTCGTGCGGCTCGCGGAACACGTCCAGCAGGTAGTCGCCGGTGGCCGGATCCCGCAGCCACGTCTGATGCACGGCGGCCAGCACCTCCGGTGCCGCGTCCTCCCAGATCCGGCCACTGCCCGCCCCGTCGAAGACGTATCCGGGGAAGCGATCGACGACCTGGGAGAAGTTCGCGGCGGGAATTGCGATCTCGATGTCCCCGTGCGGGCGCGTCTGCCTGCCGCGGAACAGGTCCAGCGCCCAGCCCGCGGCCACGTACCAGGGCGTGTCGATCCCGGCCAACCGCTGCGCGACCTCTGTCGGGGTCCAGCAGGACAACCATCTGGTGGGGAGGGCTTCGATCTCGTCGGGTGACAGCTCGACGCCGCCGCCGGGCAGTCGCTCGCTCACCGCGGGAACCTATCAGCGGTCAGGGTGCCGCGACGGCCGGCCGGAATGGCCACCGGGTCGTTCAGGGATGGTGGGCGATACTGGGTTTGAACCAGTGACCTCTTCCGTGTCAAGGAAGCGCGCTCCCACTGCGCCAATCGCCCGTGGTCTCCGCCAGAACCAGATGACGGATCGAGAGCGGACGACGGGATTCGAACCCGCGACCCTCACCTTGGCAAGGTGATGCGCTACCAGCTGCGCTACGTCCGCACGCCCCCGGCAAGCGCCGGCGACGGGTGAAACCCTACCCGATGCCAAGATCGGTGGGCGCGGCACCCTGCGGCGGTGGCGGTTGCGCTGCCCGACGGCGGGGTACTGAAGGACCTCGACAGCACACCACATCCCCTAAGGAGGCTGTCGTGGGTATCGGCACCAGCATCTTTCTGATCGCCCTCGGCGCGATCCTCACCTTCGCGCTCGACGCGAGCGTCGGCGGCATCAACCTCGACGTGGTCGGCTGGATCCTGATGGGGGCCGGTGTGCTCGGCCTGATCATGACCACGGTGATCTGGGGTCGTCGCCGTAGCGCGGTGGTCACCAGCACCGAGCAGCCGGTCGAGTACCGCCGGGTCGAGGAGCGACGGGACATCGCCCCGCCGCTGTGAGGCTTCCGCCTGCCGAGCCGGCCACCTCACATGAGGCGGCCGGCTCGTCGCACTGGGTGACACCCCGGGCGCCGCTCACTTCATCAGCGCGTTGAGCGTGCCGTAGTCGAGGGCGTCCGCCAGCGCGCCGTACGTGCCCGCGCCGAGGGCTTCGTCGGCCGCCCGGCGGGCCACCGTGTACGCGGCCTCGGCCACCGACGAGCCGAGGCTCACCCGTGCCACGCCCAGCCGGGCCAGCTCCCCCACCCTGGGCGCACCGGGCCCGGCGAGCACGTTCAGCGGCGCCGGCACCGCCCGCACCAGCGCGCGGATGGTCTCCGGGTCGACCACTCCGGGCACGAAGATGCCGTCCGCGCCGGCGGCGAGATAGGCGGTGGCCCGCGCCACCGTCTCGTCGACGTCCTCGGCACCGCTGAGGAACGTGTCGATCCGGGCGTTGACGTAGAGCGCAAGGCCGGCCGCGTCGGCCGCGCCGCGCACCGCCGCGATCCGCGCGCACTGGTCGGGCACGTCGCGCAACGGCGGGCCGGCTGCCCGTCGGGCGTCCTCGACGTTCACGCCGACGGCACCGGCGCCGAGCACGGCGCGGGTGGTCACGCCGACCTCCGCCGGTGTCGCCCCGTACCCGGACTCGATGTCCGCGGTGACCGGCAGCGACACGGCGGCGGTGATCCGGCGGACCAGGTCGACGGCCGCGTCGCGGCCGAGGACGTCGCCGTCGGCCGCGCCGAGGCTCCAGGCGACGCCGGCGCTGGTGGTGGCCACCGCGCGGACGCCGGCGGCCGCCACGATGCGGGCGCTCGCGGCGTCCCAGGCGTTGACCAGGACCAGCGGCGTCCCGGGGGTGTGCAGGGATCGGAACAGGTCAGCTCGGGTGTGGTGTTCGCTCACCCGGCAAGTCTCGGGCGGCACCGACGCCGCCGGTAATGTTTCAGTCCCAGCTGAATCCACCGGGGGTGCCGTGGTCGCCATCAGCATGTCGGCGGGTGCCGTCGCTCGCATCCGGTTCGCCGTCTCCTGCCTGTGGGAGGTCGCCGCGAGTGTCCGGGTGCTGCGCGACCCCGGCGACCACGCGGTCCACCTGCCCTGGATACGGCGGGTGCGTCCACCCCTTGTCGAAGCGGGTCTGATCGAGGCGGACGGTGGTCTGCTCTGGCAGCTCGTACCGGCCCGGCCCGGCTACCTGGCCGACTTCCTCACCCCGCCGCCCGCCGGCCTCAACCCGGACCTGGCCGCCGAACTGGCCGCCCTGCGCGCCACCCCGGCCGATACCGTCCGCGCCCACCTGGACCTGTATCCGGGCGACCGGACGCCGGCGCTCGCCACCCTGTACGCCGACCCGCCGGGCGGGCTGCGCCGGCTGTGCGAGGAGATCGAGGCGTACTGGCGGATCGCCCTGGCCCCGCACTGGCCGCGGCTGCGGCTGCTGCTCGACGCCGACGTCACCGCCCGCGCCCGCCTGCTCGCCGAGGACGGCGCGGCGGTGCTCCTGAACGACCTGCACGGACAGGTCCGGTGGGAGGACGACACGCTGGTCGTCGCGCAGCGGCACTGCCTGGCCCCGGACGTCGCGGACGGCCCCGGCCTGGTACTGGTCCCGTCGGTCTTCGTCTGGCCGTCGGTGGCGAGCGTGTCCGCCGGGGACGCGCCCCAGCTCGCCTATCCCGCCCGCGGGCTCGGCACCCTGTGGGAGCCCTCGAACGGCGTCCAGGACGCGCTGGCCGTCGTGCTCGGTCGCGGCCGGGCCCGGCTGCTCACCGAGCTGACCGGGCCGGTCAGCAACACCGAGCTGGCCCGTCGTAGCGGGATGTCGCCCGCCGGGGTCTCCCAACACCTCACGGCGTTGCGCGCGGCCGGTCTGGTGGTGACCCACCGCCGGGGCCGGAGCCTGCTCAGCGCCCGCACCGACCTCGCGGAGGCGCTGCTCTCCGCGACCGCGTAGGCGTCGCCCGGCCGGGTGGCCCGACGCCGTTTCCGCTGGTGAGGCGTGCCGCCGGGACAGGCGGCAGACCGTCGTCCAGAATGCAGGAAAGCCACCCCGGAGCATCGGCTGAGCGAGGTCCTCCGCGCCGGCGAGTAACGGCATGCCGAGCGGGCCCAATCGCCCCGGAAACAGAAACCGCCGAGGCCCGGTACCGGGCCTCGGCGATTCTGTCGAACATATGGTGGGCGATACTGGGTTTGAACCAGTGACCTCTTCCGTGTCAAGGAAGCGCGCTCCCACTGCGCCAATCGCCCGTGCATAATGCCGAGGTGGGGACGGGATTTGAACCCGCGTACACGGCTTTGCAGGCCGTTGCCTCGCCTCTCGGCCACCCCACCGAGGTTGCCCCCGTCATGCGTGGCGGCAGCTCCGAGCGGACGACGGGATTCGAACCCGCGACCCTCACCTTGGCAAGGTGATGCGCTACCAGCTGCGCTACGTCCGCACGCCCCCGGCGTTACCGGGTGACGGATGAGAACTTTAGCCGAGCCCGGGAACGACTGCCAACTCGGGGGGCATCTCGGCGCGCCCTGTCCCGTTTCGGTGACCGGAGGCGGCGTGCGGGACGAGATCACGACCATCACCGACGGGCTTCCTAGGGGGCTGGCCTGGTGTCTCAATTGACGCTCTGTCATCACACTCCGGCATCACGCGACAGACCCCCGCACCGGCGGCCCGGCCCCCGCCCACCAGTTTCCCCCGCAGCCGAGCAACGCGCGGCGGACCTCGACGAACTCTCTCCGGAGAACGACCGACGGCACCTCCGGGAAGTGTCCGGCTTCCGACTGTCGCAGCGCGAATCGGGCAGCGGTGGTAACTGTTCGTGTTCGGTAGGATGGGCTACGGTAACGGTCGTGACGAGACGTGCGGCCGAGATCCGCCTGGATGCCCTGCTGCGCACCGCCTGTGACGTGATCGTGGAGCGCGGTCTGGCCAACACCCGGACAGCGGACGTGGCGCAGGCCGCCGGCGTGAGCCAGGCACTGGTCTTCTACCACTTCGCCACCAAGGAACGGTTGCTCGCGCAGGCGTTCGCGTACGCGGTCGAGCAGGATCTGGCCCGACTGGACGCGGTGACCCGGTCCCCGGCCCCGCCACTGACCAAGCTCCGCCGGATCCTCAAGCTGTACACACCGGCCGGGCGGGCCACCTCCTGGTCGATGTGGATCGACGGCTGGTCCGAGTCGCTGCGTACCCCCGAGTTGGAGAAGGTCTCCCGCCGGCTCGACCTGCGGTGGCGGCAGGACCTGGCCGCGGTCATCGCCGCCGGCGTGGCCGACGGCACCTTCCAGTGCGCCGACCCGGACGGGGCGGCCTGGCGGATCAGCGCGGTGATGGACGGCCTGGCCGTGCAGCTCGCCGTGCACGACCGGGTGATCTCCCGCCGGCAGTTCGGCGAGTGGGTCCGGCTGGTCACCGCCCGGGAACTGGGTCTCGACCCGACCGAGCTGGACTGACCCGCTCCGGACGACCGACCGCCCGCTGAATGGCGGGCCGACGACATTGCACGGCTCCGGACCTTGCCCCGCCCCCGGCCGGCTGATATCCACAGATGCGCATGCGTCACCGCGCAGCGTCGGCCGGCGGTCGCCGGCCATCCCGCTCCCACGAGGAGGTCCCGTGCCACAACCGGAGTGGTCACCCCCGATGAGCCGGCGTCGACGCCGGCTCATCGCCATCCTGGCGACGACGGCCACGGCCGCCGCGTTGCTCCCCACCGGCGTGAGCACCGCGGCCCCCAGCGCGAACCCGCCGTCCGCCGAGCGCAGGTCCGGCCCGTTCGCCGAGGGACACCAACCCGCCGACGTCGACAACCGCACCGGTACGGCGGCACCCGACGCCCGCCAGCGCGGCCTGGCCCGCGCCGCCGACCCCGACGTGCGGTGGAACCGCCTCGGCACCCCGCAGGCGCTCGGCCCCGGCCGTACCCCCCTCGCCACCGGGCTGCCCACCGACCCGGAGGCCGCCGCCCGCGCCTACCTGACCGCCAACCGCGACCTGTACGGCATGGACGCGCCCACCGTCGCCGCCATGGAACGGGTGCTCGTACGCCCCATCGGCAGCGGTGCCGTTGTCACCCTCCGGCAACGCTTCGGCGACCTGCCGGCCGGCCCGGACGGCCTCGTCACCGTCGCCGTCGCCGGCGGGGCGGTGCTCTCGGTCAGCTCCTCGCTCGCCCGCGACACCGGCACGCCGGCACCGGCCACCCGCACCGCCGGGCAGGCGTACGCCGCCGCGCTCGCCGACGCCCGACTCGACGCCGGCGCGGTGGCCAGCCACACCGTGCGGGCCGTGGCGGTACCCACCCCGCTGGACGGCCCCCGGTCCGCGTACGAGGTGACAGTCATCGGCGCCGACAGCGACCACCCGGCCGCGTTCACCACCTACGTGGACGGCATCACCGGGGAGGTGCTCGTCCGGGAGGACCTCATCGACTTCGACTCCGACAACCCGAGCTGGGCGGTCTTCCCGGCCACCCCGCCCCGCGACCTCGGCCCCGGGCAGGACCCCCGGGTGCGCTGGTGCGGCGACCCGGCACCGGGCTGCCAGGCCGCCTTCCGTGACCCGGCCACCGGCCAGCCGTGGGACGTCGACGCGGCCACCGGCACGCCCACCTTCACCTCGCGCGGCAACTCTGCCAACACCGTGCTGTCCTGGGGTGGCGCCAGCCCGGTCGTCCCGGCGCCCACCAGCCCGGAGCGCCGCTACGAGTACCCGTTCACCGACCAGTGGCACCAGGCGAAGTGCAACCCGGCGGTGTTCACCTCCGCCCAGCGCAACGACGCGGACGCGTCGATCGCCAACCTCTTCGCCATGCACAACCGGATGCACGACTGGGCGTACCAGCTGGGCTTCACCGAGTCCGCGTGGAACCTCCAGGCGGTCAACCTCACCCCGGCGGGTCTGGGCGGTGACGCCGAGCAGGGCCGCGCCCAGCAGGGCGCCTTGACCGGCAACCGGAACAACGCCAACCAGGGCACCCCGCGCGACGGGCTGCCGCCGACCACCAACATGTACCTGTGGCAGCCGCAGGCGGGCGGACCGTACCCGCCGTGCGTCGACGGCGACTACGACATGACGGTGATCGGCCACGAGTACACCCACGCGATCACCAACCGGATGATCGCCGGCCCGGACAGCGGGATCGGCGGCCACCAGGGCGGGGCGATGGGCGAGTCGTGGGGCGACCTGCTCGCCGCCGAGTACCTCTACCAGAACGGCCTGCGCGCGCCCGGTGAGACGCCCTTCGTCACCGGCGGCTACGTCACCGGCAACCTGGTCAGCGGCATCCGCAACTACGACCTCAGCCGCAGCCCACTCAACTACTCCGACATCGGCTACAACACCGGCGGTCCGGCGGTGCACGCCGACGGGGAGATCTGGGGCGCCACCAACTTCCGGGTCCGCTCCGCACTCGTCAAGCGGTACGGCCTCGGCACGCCCCAGCGGCAGGCGGAGTGCGCGCAGGGCAAGGTCGCCGCCGACAGGTGCCCCGGCAACCGGCGCTGGTCGCAGCTGGTCTTCGACTCGTTCCTGCTCCAGGCGGCCAGCCAGGTCAGCATGCTCGACATGCGGGACAACATGCTCACCGCCGACCTGCTGCGCTTCGGCGGGGCGAACCAGGACCTGATCTGGGCGGAGTTCGCCCGCTCCGGCATGGGCCGCGACGCCGTCACCAACGGCGCCGCCGACACCGACCCGACGCCGAGCTTCGCGTCACCGCGCGGCGGCAACGCGACGTTCACCCTGCGCCCGCGTGGCGACAGCGCCGACGCGCCGATCCGGGTGTACGTCGGGGCGTACGAGGCTCGGGCGACGCCGATCGCGGACACCGACCCGGCGACCCCGATCCCGGACACGCTGGAGATGGTGGCCGGCACGTACGACCTGCTGGCGGTGGCGCCCGGCTTCGGGCACCAGCGGCTCAGCGTGGTCGCCGACGCCGGCCGGAGCGGATACGTGGACCTGTCGCTGAGCCGCAACCTCGCGTCCACCACGTCCGGGGCCACGATCAGCGGCGACGGGGTCAACCTGGACCGGATCGCCGACGACACCGAGGCGACGAACTGGGCCTCGGTGGACGGGGTGGCCGGGCGGCAGGTCACCGTGGCGCTGCCGGGCGGCGCGCCGCAGACGGTCAGGCGGGTCAACGTCAGCGCGATGCTGCGTCCCGCGACGGCCGGGGACGTCGACACCGGCAGTCAGAACGCGCTCAGCGCGCTGCGCTCGTTCGCCGTGTCCGCGTGCAACGCCCGGACCACCGACTGCGCGGACCCGTCGCGCTGGCAACGGATCTACACAAGTGCGGCCGACGCGTTCCCCGGCGGGGCGTACCGGGCGTACAGCCGGGACATCAACCTGCGGACGTTCACGGTGCCCAGCACCGTCGCCACCCACCTGCGGCTGGAGGTGCTGACCAGCCAGTGCACCGGCGGCCCGCAGTACGCCGGTGAGCAGGACGACGACCCGGCCACGACTACCGACTGCGCGACCGCCAGCCCGGCGCGGAACCAGGTCAGGATCGCCGAGTTCCAGGCGTTCGCCAGGTGACAGCGTGGGGGCCGGCGGATCTCGCCGGCCCCCACGCTCCCCGTGTCGACGGCGGACCGGCCGCGAGACCAGCGGCCGGACGGCCCGACGGTCACCGCCGGGCGGGTCGCCAGCGGCCGGTCGTCGTCGGCCGCTCCCAGAGCCGGTCCACCGGCGGCTCCTCGGCCTCGGTGGCCGCGGCCCGGGTCAGGTGGCGCAGTCGCAGCAGCAGCCCCACCCCGAGCGAGAGCAGCAGTCCGCCGAGCAGGAACGCGGCGTGCACCAGGCCGAACCCGCCGGCCTGCGAGACCGGACGGCCGGCCGCGGGCGGCGCGGCGTCGACCGGCTGGTCGGCGACCGGCTCGTCGACCGGCGTGCTCGCCGCCTCCTCCGGCTCGCTCGTCGGCTCGCTCAGCGTCGGCGTCGCGCTCGGCGTCGCGGTGGGGGTGGCGCCCACCCCCACCACCGAACGGGTGGCGGTCTGCCGGGCCAGCAGCCGCAGGTTCGCGTCGTACGCCTCGGCGGCGAGGGTGATCCGCCCCTGGGTGACGTCCTCGGCGAAGGCCACCCGGTAGCGGGCCGTGACCGTGCGGCCCGGGCAGAGGGTGCCCGGGTCGAGCTGCCGGTCGGTCAGCCGGGCCACGTCACCCTCGGTCCGGACCTCCAGCGGGAAGTCGCCGTTCTCCTCCACCCGGTCCATCTTCACCTGGTCGAGTCGGATGCCCCGCACGGTGAGCACCATCGACCAGCGCACCTTCGCGCAGCCGCCGCGCCGGTCCGTCTGCGAGACCACCGCGGAGATCGTGCGCACCTGGTCGCCGGCGGTGAACCGGGCCGGCAGGCCACTCATCTCGGTCGCGAAGGCCGCCTGTGCCGGTGCGGCCAGGGTCAGCACCGCCCCGGTCAGGCCAGCCAGCACCACCCCGGCCCTCAGCGCATTCCGCCACACCGTCACCACCGCCGCCTCCGTTCGGTCGTCTCCACCTCGCAACGCTAGGAGCGGGCCGGCGCCCCGACCAGACGGGTGTGTTCGCACCGGGCGGCAAGCACGGGGTGGGTTTTCACCGACGGTGGTGAACCGGTAACCGCTCCCCCGCGACACGCCGGGCCACGGGCCGCTGGAACAATCGGGCAGGTGTCCGAGCTCTCCAGCACCTTCGTCCGGCTGCATGCGCGGCTGTCCCCGGTCCCGTTCGTTCCCGAGGTGCGGCTGCACCAGGCGGACGAGCCGATCGGGCTCTGGGAGCTGACCGAGGGCGAGTTCAGCACGGACCGTCCGCCGCCGTTCTGGGCGTTCGCCTGGGCCGGCGGTCAGGCCCTCGCCCGCTACGTGACCGACCACCCGCAGGTGGTCGCCGGGCGCCGGGTGCTCGACCTGGCCTCCGGCTCAGGCCTGGTGGCCATCGCCGCCGCCCGGGCCGGCGCGGCGTCCGTGCGGGCCGTCGAGGTGGACGAGCTGGCCGTCGCGGCCGTCGCGCTCAACGCCGAGGCCAACGGGGTACGCGTCGACGCCGAGTTCGGCGACATCCTCGACGGCGACGCCGGGGACGCCGAGGTGGTCCTCGCCGGTGACGTCTTCTACAGCGACGCGATGGCCCGTCGGGTGCTGCGGTTCCTGCTGCGCGCCGCCCGGGCCGGCGCGCCGGCGCTGGTCGGTGACCCCGGGCGGGCGTTCCTGCCCCGGGACCGCTTCGACGAGTTGGCCCACTACGACGTGCCGGTGCCGGAGGCGCTGGAGAGCGTCCGGGTGAAGCGCACCACCGTCTGGCAGTTGCGCCCCGGGCTGCCGGGAGCCGCCCGCTAGCGTGTCGACGTGCTGTTCCGGAGCTGGGAGTCCGCGGTCGAGGCACCCGGGCCGGACGTCGCCGAGGTGACCGACCACGTCGGCGTACGCCATCTGGTCGTCACCCGGCACGCGCTGGTCCGGCAGGTCCTCGCGGACCCGGTCAGCTACCGGCCGGACAACGCGCTCGACGCGGTGACGCCGATGCCGGTGACGGCGCTGCGGGTGCTCGCCGGGCACCGGTTCCGGCTGCCGCCGACCCTCGCGAACAACTCAGGAGTCAGCCATCCGGCGATCCGGGCGATCGTGGCGGACGCGTTGCATCCCGCGCGGGTCGCCGAGCAGCGGCCGTGGCTCACCGCGCTGGTACGGGACCGGGTCGCCCGGCTCGGCGGCACGCTCGACGCCGGCCGTCCCGTCGACCTGTACGCCGATCTCGCCGCCGACCTGCCGCTGCTGGTGCTGGCCCGGCTGGTGGAGCTGCCGGACGCTCCGGTGGGCGCGGTCAAGGAGTTCGCCCGGGCCGCACTGGAGTTGTTCTGGGCGCCGCTGGCCGCCGACCGGCAGGTGGCGCTCGCCAACGAGGTGGGCAGCTTCCACCGCGTCCTGCGCGACTTCGCGGCCACCGGCGGTGGACTGGCCGGCGACCTGCGGGCCGCCGGGCATCCGCCGGACGTGGTGGTCGGCGCGCTGTTCTTCCTGCTGGTCGCCGGGCAGGAGACGACCTCGCAGTTCCTCACCCTGCTGCTGCACCGGCTCGCGGGCGAACCGGCGGTACGGGCTGGACTGCGTACCGGCGAGGTCGCGGTCGCCGACGTGGTGGAGGAGGGTCTTCGGCTGGAACCGCCGATCGTCACGTGGCGGCGGGTGGCGGCGGTGGACGGCACGCTGGGCGGGACGGTGGTGCCGGCGGGCACCAGCCTCGTGCTGTGGCTGGGCCGCGCCGGCCGGGATCCGGCGGTCGTCGAGTCGCCCGACGAGTTCCGCCCCGGTCAGCGCGGATCGCGCCGGCACCTGGCGTTCGGGGCGGGCGCGCACCGCTGCGTGGGTGACGTGCTGGCCCGGATGGAGGCGGCCGTGGTGGTGGCCGAGGCGGCGCCGCTGCTGGACGGGATCCGGGTGGTCCGCCCGCCCTGGTGTCCGGACAATCTCACCTTCCGGATGCCGGACGCCTTCGTGGTCCGGCGGCCTCCGGTCTGATCTCCACTCGGTATGTTTCCGGGCGTGTCCGCCACCCCATCCCGTCGGATCCGTTTCGGCACAGCGCTTCTGGCCCTGCTGGCGCTGAGTGCCTGCACAGCCGGACCGACGTTCCACGCGCGCCGGATCACCACGACCCCGCTGCCGGCCCCGTCCACCCCGACGCCGTCGCTCTCGCCGTCGCCCACGGCGAAGCCCACACCGGGGAGCCTGGCCTGGTACGTGTCGCAGGTGCCGACGTTCCCGCCGGCGCCGCCACCGCAGCCGGTGCCGCTGCCGGCGACCGGTTCGGCCCCGTTCTGGCACCGGCTGCCGACCGAGCAGCCTGTCGCCTTCATCACCATCGACGACGGCGGGCTGGCCCGGCCACCCGCCGTGATCGACTTCATCCGGGAGGCGCGCATCCCGGTCACCATGTTCCTCAACTCGCCGGCGGCGGAGGAGCACACCGACTACTTCCGGCAGATCGAGGCGGCCGGTGGGGTCGTCGAGAACCACACAATCACGCACACCTCACTGTCCGGCCGGTCGTACGACTTTCAGAAGCAGGAGATCTGCGGGGCGGCGGACCGGTTGGAGACCCTCTTCGGCAAGCGACCCACCCTGTTCCGCCCGCCGTTCGGCAACCGCGACGCCAGCACCCTGCGCGCGGCACACGACTGCGGCATGAGGGCGGTCTTGCACTGGTCCGAGACCGTCCACGAGGGGAAGGTGCGCTACCAGACCCCGGAGAAGGTCGTACGCCCCGGCGACGTGCTGCTCATGCACTTCCGGCCGGCGCTCATGGACGACCTGCTGGGAGCGCTGAAGGCGATCCACCGGGCGGGGCTCACGCCGGCGCTGCTGGAGGACTACATACCGCTGACCTGACCAAAGTCAGGGTCGGGTGGTGCCGTTCGGGCGCGGTGGGACGACGGTCCGCCCGCCTACCGTCACCGCATGATCACATTACGTGGGTTGACGAAACGGTTCGGTGCGACAGTCGCCGTCGACGTCCTGACCGTCGACGTCGCACCCGGGCGGGTCACCGGGTTCCTCGGCCCCAACGGCGCCGGCAAGTCCACCACCATGCGGATGATCCTCGGACTCGACCGGCCCACCGCCGGGCAGGCCCTCGTCGGCGGACGGGCGTACCGGGAGCTGCGCCGGCCACTGCGCGAGGTGGGCGCGCTGCTCGACGCGCGCGCCATCCACCCGGCCCGGTCCGGACGGGCGCATCTGCGGGCCATGGCCCGCAGCAACGGGATCCCGGCCGGTCGGGTCGACGAGGTGCTGGACATTGTCGGGCTGGACGCACGCGCCGCCGCCAAACCCGGTCGGACCCTCTCCCTCGGCATGGGCCAACGGCTCGGCATCGCCGGCGCGCTGCTCGGCGACCCGCCGGTGCTGATGTTCGACGAGCCGGTGAACGGCCTCGACCCGGACGGGGTGCGCTGGGTGCGGCAGCTCACCCGGACCCTGGCCGACGAGGGACGCACCGTCTTCGTCTCCAGCCACCTGATGAGCGAGATGCAGCTCACCGCCGACCAGCTCGTGGTGATCGGCCGGGGCCGGCTGCTCGCCGACGCCCCGGTCGCCGAGGTGATCGCGGGCAGCGGGGTCGCGGTCCGCGTCCGCGGCCCGCACCCGGACGGCCTGGCCACCCTGGCCGCGCATCTCACCGCCGCCGGGGCCACCGTCGAGCCGGCCGGCCCGGACGAGCTGACCGTCACCGGCACCACCGCCGACCGCGTCGGCGACCTGGCACACGAGCTGGGGGTACGACTGCACGAGCTGAGCGCGCACAGCGCGTCGCTGGAGCAGGCGTTCATGGAGCTGACCGCCGACAGCGTCGAGTACGCGGGCGGCCCGACCGGAGGTGGCACCCGATGATCGACTCTCTGCGCGGCGCGGTGGCCGCCGAGTGGACCAAGCTCTCCTCGGTCCGGAGCACCTGGTGGACGGTCCTGGCCGGCCTGCTGGTGATGGCGGCGGGCGCCGGGCAGCTGGCCATCTACGTCGCCAACGGCAACACCAACGACGACCCGACCGACAACGCCGGTGTGGTCACCGCCGGCCGCGTGATGATCGACGCGGTCGAGCTGACCCAGTACGCGGTGCTGGCGTTGGGCCTGCTGGCGGTGACCGCCGAGTTCACAAGCGGCACCATCCGGACCACCCTGCAGTGCACCCCGTCGCGCGGTCGCGTGCTGCTGGCCAAGGCCGTCGTCGCCGGCGCGGTGACCTTCGTGCTCGGGCTGCTGCTGGGCGGTGTCGGCGCCCTGGTCGCCCGGCCGGTCCTCGGCGAGTGGGGCAGCGCGCCCGCCGCCGGCACGATCGGCGACATCGTGGCGGTGGCGACCTACCTGGCGCTGGTCGGCGTGCTCGCGGTGGGCCTCGGCGCTGCGCTGCGCAGCGCGGTGCTCACGATCATCGTGCTCCTCGCCACCCTGATGATCGTGCCGCTGTCGCTTCAGGAGCCGGACATCGCCGTGCTGAACCGGATCGCCGACGTGTTCCCCGGGGTGGCCGGCGGGCACTTCCTGGCCGGCGACACCGACCCGTACCCGGGCGCGGTCGGGCTGCTCCTGCTCGCCGGGTGGGCCGCGGCGGCGCTGCTGCTGGGCCGGGCCGCGCTGCGTCGACGGGACGCCTGAGGCGCTGAGCGGGGGCCGGTCCGGCCCCCGCTCAGCCGTCGACCAGCCCCGCCTCGTACGCGAGGATCGCCGCCTGCACCCGGTTACGCACGTCGAGGCGGGTGAAGATGCTTGTCAGGTAGCTCTTCACGGTGCCCTCCACCAGGTGCAGCCGGCGGGCGATCTCCGCGTTGGACAGCCCCGCCCCGACCAGCGCCAGCACCTCCCGTTCCCGCTCGGTCAACCCGGCCGTCCGGTCCCGCGCGGCCGGTCGACGGGCCAACCGCCCCGCGCCCAGCTCGATCACCCGCCGGGCCACCCGCGGCGACAGGTACGCACCCCCGTCGGCGACCGCGTGCACCCCGGCGATCAGCTCACGCGGGTCGCCGGCCTTGAGCAGGAACCCGCTCGCGCCGTGCCCCAGCGCCCGGGCCACGTGGTCGTCCTCGCCGAACGTGGTCAGCATGACCGTCGCGGTCTCCGGCACGACCCGACGGATCTCGGCGGCGGCGGCCAGCCCGTCCAGCCTCGGCATCCGGATGTCCAGCAACGCCACCCGGGGCCGGTGCGCACGGACCAGCTCCACCGCCGCGTGCCCGTCGCCGGCCTCGGCGACCACCTCGATCCCGGGATCGGTGGCGAGGATGGCCCGGACACCCGCCCGGATCATCGCCTCGTCGTCGGCGAGGACCACCCGCACGGGTCCGGTCGTTTCGGTGATCACTGCGTGATCCGCTCCTTGCTGGCCAGCCGGCCGTCGGTGAAGCAGAGCCGCCACGTCGGCGCGGCGAGCGGGAAATTGCCGTCGGTGTAGTACTCGCAGCCCGGCTCCGACGTCCCGAGCGGCCCGGTGAGCTGCCGGCGGGGCAACCCGGGCAGGTCGGCGCGCGCCGTCCCGGGCCGCATCCGGTCGTACACCGACTCGCTCAGCACCGTGCCGGCCGTGGCGAACGGGTAGTAGACCAGCGACAGCACCAGCGCCAGACCGGCCGGGGCGGCGAGCGCGGTCACCAGGCTGCGCCGGACCCGGCGGCGGGCCTCACCGAGCCGCCGCTCGGCGTCGACCGGCCGCTCGATCCCACCGCCGTCGTCGCCCGCCTCCGGGTCGGGGGGAACGGCGGGCCACCCCCCGGCCGGCACACCGGTGAACGGGTCGGCGGGCAGGGGCAGCCGGGCCCGCACCTCGAAACCACCGTCGGGGCACGGGCCGGTGTCCAGGACGCCGCCGGCCAGCCGTACCCGCTCGGCGAGGGCGAGCAGCCCGCTGCCCGAGGACGCCGGTGTGGGCGGCCGGTCGGCGGGCGACGGCCCGTTGCGTACCCGCACCTCGATCCCGTCCCCGGCGGGGGCGAGGGCGACGGTGACCGGGGCGTCAGGGGCGTACCGGGCCGCGTTGGTGAGCGCCTCCCGGACCACCCGGTGCGCGGCGGCGCCGGTCATCCCGGGCGGCTCGGCGGCGCCGGCCTCGACGTCCAACCGGACCGCCATCCCGGCCTCCCGCGCCCCGTCCACCAGGTCGACGACGGTCTCCCCCACCGGCGCGACACCGGCCGGGCGGCCCTCCTCGCGCAGCACCCCGATGATGTCGTGCAGCCGTTCGGTCGCCGCCGCCACACTGGCCCGCAGCTCACCCACCGCCGCCCGGTGCGCCGACGGCAGGTCGTCGGCCAGCTCCAGGGCGGCGGCCCGCAACGCGATCAGGCTGAGGTCGTGGCCCAGCGAGTCGTGCATCTCCTCGGCGATGCGGGCCCGCTCCCGCAACCGGATCCGCTCGGCGGCGCCCCGCCGCTCGCGGGTCGACGCCTCGACGTGGCGGCGGGCGGCGTCGGTCAGCTCCCGCTGCTGGCGGCGGTACCGGCCCACCAGCCAGGGGAACACGCCGGCGAACAGCAGCACCGAGGCCAGCAGGAACCAGGTGGCCGCCCCGGTGCCGAGCAGCCCCAGGTTCAGCACCGTGCCGCCGACCGCGATCACACCGAACACCACCGCGGCCGGCGCCGCGCCCGCGCTGCGACGCCCGGTCAGATAGCTGAACACCGGGATCGCGAAGACGAAATTGCCGTCCACCAACGAACCGAGCACCGCCAGCAGCAGTCCGACAAGCGGCCACCGCCGCGCCGACCCCACCGCCACCGCCAGCACCGCAAGCGAACCGACGAGCATCGCCACGTCCCACGGCGGGGACGGCGGGCTCAACCTGGCGCCGGCTATCGGAGCGGCCACCACCGCCCAGAGCAGCGCGTCCAGCAGTGGACGCCGCCACCGGGACACCCGGTCCGGCGCACCGGGCGCCGAGCGGTCCAGAATCCTCACGGCGGCCAGGCTACCCACGCCCGACCTGCCCGGACACCGACGAAAGTCAGGTGTTCAGCTGCTCTCCTCGGCCCAGGTCCGCCAGTCGTCGAGCACCCCGTGCAGGGCCGGGGTGAGCCAGCCCGGCGCCGAGCGCCGGAACACGCCCGGGTCCATCGCGCCGGCGCCGTCGGGCACCGCGCCGAGCAGGTTCGGCACCAGGTCGGTGAGGTTCGTCCAGTGCACCAGCTCCGGCGTGGCCGGCCAGGCGCCGATCACCACGCCCGCCGGCACCGCCCGCCGGTCCAGCGCCTCCAGGGTCAGCGCGGTGTGGTTGAGCGTGCCCAGGCCGGCGCGGGCGACCACCACCGCTGGCGCGCCGAGCGACACCGCCAGGTCGGCCATCGTCCACGGCTCGCCCGACGGGCGCAGACCCATCGGCACCAGCAGCCCACCGGCGCCCTCCACCAGCACCAGGTCGTGCTTGTCGGTCTCGTCGCGTACGGCGTCCACGGCCGTGTACAGCTCCAGCGGCGGCAGGTCGGCCACCCGGGCGGCGGCCAACGGCGCCAGCGGATCCGGGTAGCTGGCCAGCGTACGGCCGGTCAACGGCGCGGCGAGCCGGTTCACCGCGTCCACGTCACCCGGTTCACCGCCGGCCGTACCCGTCTGGCCCGGTTTGACCACGGCCACCCGCAGTCCGGCGGCCTGCGCGGCTGCCGTGATCGCCGCGGTCACCACGGTCTTGCCGACCTCGGTGTCGGTGCCGGTGACCAGCACCACTCCCTGCCAGGCACTCACGCGACCACCTCGGTATCCCTCGCCGGCACGGGCGCACACTCCACGACGACGTCCAGGGCCCGCTCGAAGGCCGCCCGGGGCACCCCGGCGCTGACCGTGAGCCGCAGGCGGGAACGGCTGTCCGGGGTGGACGGCGGCCGGAAGCAGCCCACCGCGACGCCCCGGTCCCGGCAGGCGGCGGCCCAGGCGGTCGCCGCGTCGGGACCGGGAGCGGTCACCGAGATCACCGCCGCGTCCGGAGCGGACACGACCAACCCGGCCGCGCGCAGCCGACCGACCGCCAGCGCCACCCGGTCGGCCAGCTCGGCCCGCCTGTCGTCCCCGGTCCGGGCCAGCCGCAGCGCGGCGTGCACCCCGGCGGCGACCGCCGGCGGCAGTGCCGTGTCGAAGATGAACGTGCGCCCGGTCTCCACCAGGTGCCTGACGAACTCGGCCGGGCCGGCGACCACTCCTCCCGCACCGCCCAGCGCCTTGGACAGGGTGGCGGTGACCACCACGTCCGGTTCGCCGGCCAGCCCGGCGGCGGCGACCGCACCGGCGCCGGCCGGACCGGTCACGCCGAGCGCGTGCGCGTCGTCGACGAGCAGCAGCGCGCCGTGGCGGCGGGCCACCGCGTGCAGTCGGGTCAGCGGGGCGAGATCACCGTCGACCGAGAAGACCGACTCGGTGACCACCACCGCCGGACGGCCCGGAGCCGCCGCGAGCGCCGCGGCGACCGCCGCCACGTCGGCGTGCGCGGTGACCACGGTCTCCGCGCCCGAGATGCGGCACCCGTCGATCAGGGACGCGTGGTTGTGCGCGTCGGAGACGAGCAGCGTACGGGGCCGCACGAGGGCCCGCAGCGCGCCGAGGTTGGCCAGGTAGCCGGAGGAGAAGACGAGCGATGAGTCGGTGCCCAGCCACCGCGCCAGCTCGGTCTCCAGCGCGTGGTGCGCGTCGGTCGAGCCGCGTACCAGCCGCGACCCGGTGGCCCCCAGCCCGTACGCCGACAGAGCCGCCGCCGCGGCGCCGGTGACCTCCGGGTGGGTGGCCAGGCCGAGATAGTCGTTGCCGGCCAGGTCGGTCATACCGTCGTCGGCGGGACGCGGGTGCAGCCGCCGGGTCAGCCCGGCCTTCGCCCGCAGGTCCGCGCGGCGGTCGAGCGCCGCCAGCCAGTCCGCCACCGTCACCCCTTCGCCGCTGTCCGCGCCGGTCACGCCGACACCCGCCGGGCGAAATTACCACCCGCCGCCATCGGCCCGACGGATCCACTCGGTGCGAGGGTCCGCGGACGGCGGGTCATTCCGGCTGATCGGGAGGCCTTGTAGGGTACGAGCCATGCCAGAGATCCTCGACCAGGCCCGGACCCAGGTCCTGGGTGACGGTGTCGGCCTCGACCAGGCCGGCATTCTCGCCGTGCTCAGTCTGCCCGACGAGCACCTGCCCGCCGCCCTCCAACTCGCCCACGACGTGCGGATGCGCTGGTGCGGCCCGGAGGTCGAGGTCGAGGGGATCGTCTCACTGAAGACCGGCGGCTGCCCGGAGGACTGCCACTTCTGCTCCCAGTCCGGGCTGTTCACCTCTCCGGTGCGTTCGGTCTGGCTGGACATCCCGTCCCTGGTCGAGGCGGCGAAGCAGACCGCCAAGACCGGTGCGACCGAGTTCTGCATCGTCGCCGCGGTACGCGGCCCGGACGCGCGGCTGATGAAGCAGATGCGCGAGGGCGTGGCCGCCATCCGGGCCGAGGTCGACATCCAGGTCGCCGCGTCGCTGGGAATGCTCTCCCAGGAGCAGGTCGACGACCTGGTCGACATGGGCGTGCACCGCTACAACCACAACCTGGAGACCTGCCGGTCGTACTTCCCCAACGTGGTCACCACACACTCGTGGGAGGAGCGCTGGGAGACGTTGCGGATGGTCCGCGACTCCGGCATGGAGGTGTGCTGCGGCGGCATCCTCGGCCTCGGCGAGACCGTCGAGCAGCGGGCGGAGTTCGCCGCTCAGCTCGCCGAGCTGAACCCGCACGAGGTGCCGCTCAACTTCCTCAACCCCCGCCCCGGCACGCCGCTTGGCGACCGTCCCGTGGTGGAGGGCAAGGACGCGCTGCGGGCCATCGCCGCGTTCCGGCTGGCCATGCCGCGCACCATCCTGCGGTACGCGGGCGGCCGGGAGATCACCCTCGGTGACCTGGGCACCCGCGACGGTCTGCTCGGCGGCATCAACGCGGTGATCGTCGGCAACTACCTCACCACGCTGGGCCGGCCGGCGACAGCCGACCTGGACCTGCTCGACGAGCTGAAGATGCCGGTCAAGGCCCTGTCCGCCACGCTGTGACGACCGTGACGACGACCCAGGTGTGGTGCGACAGGTGCGGTGAGCCGGCGACCGACGGCGCCCATCCGGGCTGCGCGTCGGCCCGCCGGTTGGAGCCACCCCGGTACTGCCATTCGTGCCGCCGTCGGATGAAGGTGCAGGTGCTGCCGGTCGGCTGGTCGGCGGTCTGTGTCGAGCACGGCGAGAGCAGAGGCTGAGCCGGTGCTGCGCGGGCGTGCGGTGACCCTGCGACCGGCGACGGTCGCGGACGTGCCGGCCCTCGCGGCCATCCGGGCGCACCCGGAGGTACGCCGATGGTGGCGCGGCGGCGACGACCTGACCGCGTCCGTCCACGCCGACCTCGGTGACGACGACCTGACGCTGTACGCCATCGAGCACGACGGCCGGGTGATCGGCGCGATCCAGTGGTACGCCGAGTCCGACCCGGACTACCGGCACGCCAGCCTGGACGTGTTCCTCGACCCGTCGGTGCGCGGCGAGGGACTGGGCGGGGACGCCATCCGCACCCTGGCCCGGCACCTGATCGACGAGCACGGCCACCACCGGTTCACCATCGACCCGGCGGCGGCGAACAGCGCGGCCATCCGGGCGTACGCGAAGGTGGGCTTCCGTCCGGTGGGCATCATGCGCCGCTACGAGCGTGGCGAGGACGGCCGCTGGCACGACGCGCTGCTGATGGACCTGCTCGCCGAGGACCTGGCCGACTGAGGCCCCGAAGGGCGTGCCCGGCACCCTACGGTGCCGGGCACGCCCCGGTCCCCTAGCGTTGCAGGGTCAGCACACCCGGCCGCCACGGCAGCAGGTTGTAGTCGCCTCCCGCACTGGGGTTCTTGCCCTGGTACAGCAACTGCAGGTTGCAGGCGTCGACGGTCTTGGTCTGGTCGGGGTTGGTGCGGACCAGGTCACCGTGGCTGATGTCGTTGGTCCACGTCGCGCCGCTGTTGGCCTTGCCGGCGAACGGGTTGCTCTCGGTGGCGGCCTGCGGGGTCCACGAGCCGCCCAGGCTGGTGGACGTGAACGACCGGAAGTAGCGTCCCTGGCTCCCGATCGCCTCGACGATCATGAGGTACTGGTTCTGGCCCGCCACCTTGTAGACCTCGACGCCCTCGAACAGGTTGTTCGTCGAGTCGGTCATGATCGTCGTGTAGGTCGAGCCGAAGCTGCCCGGGAAGTTCCCGAGCGGCATGCTCGACCGGTAGATCTTGCCGTTGTCCCCGGCGAAGAACAGGTACATGTTCTGGTCGTCGCCGATGAGGGTCTGGTCGATCACTCCGTACGGGGCGTCGGGCAGGGTGGCGGTGGAGAGCGTCTGTGCCGAGGACCAGCCGTTGGCGTTCGTCGGGTCGCTCGACGTCTTGTAGCTGAACGAGGTCGGTCCCCACTGGTACGCCAGCACCCAGATGTTCTTCGGGGCGAAGTACAGCAGCGTGGGCGCCACGGTGCCCTGGCTCATCCCGGTCTGGCTTGCCGAGGCCATGTCGGACCAGTTGGTGAACAGGCTGAAGTTCATCGAGCCGTACTGGCCGCTGCTGTTGACGTTCGACCCGTAGACCAGGTGCTTGCCGTTGTAGACCACGTTTGTGAAGTCCTTGAGCGAGACCCAGCCGTTCTGCGGGTTCGCCAGCGCGCCGGTCGACGACCACCGGTAGGTCGACGGAAGCGCACAGCCACCCGTCGGCGGCGGCGTGGTGGTCGGCGGCGGTGTGGTGGGAGTCGGCGTGGTGCCGCCACCGAAGTCGGTCCGCCACTGCTGGTTGGTCTGCCCGTGGCAGTCGTACAGCTGGACCTGCTGGCCGTTGCCGGTGCCCCAGACGTCCAGGCACCGGCCGGACTGCACGCCGCTGATGGTGCCGTTGGAGTTGATGTTCCACTGCTGGTTCGGCTGACCGTTGCAGTCCCAGATGATGATTCCGGTGCCGTTCGCGGTGCCCGCGCCGTTCGCGTCGAGGCACTTGCTGCCGTAGACCCTCAACTGCTTGCCGGTGGTGTACGTCCACTGCTGGTTCGACTGACCGTTGCAGTCGTAGAGCTGGACGCGGGTGCCGTTGGTCTGCGTGGCGTTGGGCACGTCGACGCACCGGCCCGACTGCACGCCGACGATCCGGCCGGCGCCGCCGCTCGGCGGCGGGCTCACCGTCGGGCTCACGGTCGGGCTCACGGTCGGGCTCGAGGTCGGCGGGGCCGCGTTGAGCGCGTTGAGAACGGAGGTGTAGGCGGCCTTCTTGTTGCCGCCGCCGTCGAAGAGCAGCGGGCTCTCGTTCGAGCGCCAGGAGTCGCTGTCGCGTACGCCCCAGACGGTGATGCCGATGCAGCGCGGCACGTTCAGGCACGCCTGGGTCAGCCCGGCGTACTGGGTGGTGGAGGCGTTGGTGACGTCGACCTCGGTCAGCGCCACGTCCACGCCGAGCGCGGCGAAGCTGGACAGCGTGGTCTGGAAGTTGCTCGGCAGTGAGCTGCCGCCGGTGAAGTGGGTCTGCAACCCGACGCAGTCGATCGGCACGCCCCGGGACTTGAAGTCCTGGATCATGCGGTAGACGCCCTGCGTCTTGCCGTACGACCAGTTCTCGATGTTGTAGTCGTTGTAGCAGAGCTTGACCGACGAGTCGGCCGCCCGCGCCGTGCGGAACGCCACCTCGATCCAGTCGTTGCCGGTGCCCTGGAGGTTCGACTGACGACGGCTGCCGTCCTCGTTGAACGCCTCGTTCACCACGTCCCACGCGGCGAGCTTGCCCCGATAGTGGCCCATCACGCCGTTGATGTGGTCGATCATCGCCTGACGCAGGTTGCTGCCGCTCAGGCTCTGCATCCACCCCGGCTGCTGCGCGTGCCAGGCCAGGGTGTGCCCACGGACCTTCAGGCCGCGCTGGGTCGCCCAGTTGTAGATCTGGTCACCGGAGTTGAAGTTGAACTGGCCCCGCTGGGGCTGCGTCGCGTCCGGCTTCATCTCGTTCTCGGCCGTGATCATGTTGAACTCGCGCCCGGCGATCGTGCTGTACGTCGAGTCGCCGAGCCGGCCCGCCGCGATGGCGGTGCCGAAGTACCGGCCCGACTGGGCGGCGGCCGCGCCGAGCGTGGTCGCGGCGGCGTTCGCCGAGGGCATCATCACCGCGGCGGCGGCCACGGTCACGACGCTGAACGCGCCGGCGAGCAGCGCTCGGACGACGGGCGATCGCCGTCGCCGAGTCCCGCCGCCGGGAACGGATGGGCTTGTTGCCATCTCTGCCTCCTTACTGGCCAACACCCGGGCCGCCGAGGCGGGGACGACCAGACGTCTCGGTTGATATATCGAATCTGGCCGATGTTAACCATGCGCCGGTCCGGGCAATGGAGTTTTCGGAAAAATTTCGGGATTGTTGTGCCTCTGCGCGGCGTGAACGTGGCCGGTCGCCCGGGCGCGGTACCGGCCACGCCACGCCGCGTCGATGGGTCAGGAGACGGTGCAGGCGGCGCCGTTCAGGGTGAAGGCGGCCGGCCTGGGGGTGCTGCCGGTGTGGGTGCCGTTGAAGCCGAAGCTCGTCGACGCGCCCGGCGCCAGCGTCCCGTTGTAGGACAGGTTCGACGCGGTCACCGCGGCGCCGGTCTGGGTCACGTTCGCCGACCAGGCCTGCCCGACCTTCTGCCCGCTGCTTCCGAAGGTGAACGCGAGCGTCCAGCCGTTGATCGCCGTGGTGCCGGTGTTGGCGATCGTGATGTTCGCGGTGAACCCGGTATCCCAGCTGTTCGCCGTCCAGGTCACCGCGCAACCGCCGCCGGCAGGCGGGGCCGTGGTGGTGACCGTGACGCCGGGCGACGCGGACGAAACGTTTCCGGCCGCGTCCACCGCCACCACTGTGAAGGTGTACGTGGTCGAGGCGGTCAGCCCGGTCACCGCCAGCGTGGTGCCGGTGGCCGAGCCGACCAGGACGTTGCCGCCCCGGTAGACGCGGTAGGCGGTGACGCCCACCGCGTCGGTGGACGGGCCCCAGGTCAGGGTCAGGCCGGTCGGGCCGATCGCGGAGGCGGTGGGCGTACCGGGTGCGGTCGGCGGCGTGGTGTCCGGCGCTGGGCCGGCCGGCGTGGTGACGGTGAGCGCGGCCGATGCCGCCGAGCGGTTGCCGGCGCCGTCGAACGCCCGCACGGTGAACTGGTACGTCCGCTCGGGCGCCAGCCCGGTCACGGCCAGGGCGGCCCCCGTCGAGGCGGTGAGGACCGGGGTGGCGCCGGCCGAGGTACGGGTCACCTCGTAGCCGGCCAACCCGCTGCCGCCGGTGTCGGTGGACGCGGCCCAGGTCAGCGTGAGCCCGCTGGACGTCACGGCGGACGCGACGGGCGTGCCGGGCACCGTGGGCGCGGTGGTGTCCGGGGTGGCCGGTCCGGGCTCCTCGCCCCAGACGCGGGTGCTGCCGGCGTAGAGCGGGACCTTCCGGTTGGGACCGGCGGTCGCCTGGTACGACGGGTCGTTGGTCGGGTCCCAGGTGCCGCCCTCCGGCACGCCGATCTTGAACTGGACCTCCATCCGGTGCTGCGACTGACCGGCCGGGGCGATGGTGTACCCGGCGCAGTCCACCTCGACGTACCAGATGTCACCGCTGTACTGCTTGGCGGTGGTCGGGGACGGGCAGCCCTGGGTGTAGCCGGCGGTGACCTGCACGGGACCGGTGCCGTCGGGCCGGAAGTAGTACCGGAACCGGCCGTCGGTCAGGGCGCGGGCCGGGAAGGCGGACTTGTTGTAGACCATCACCTTGAGCCCGGTGGCCCGCGGTTCGGCCTGCATGACCGTGGTCTCCACGGTCAGCTCGTCGATGTCCGGCGTCTCGGCGACCGGGAAGTTGGCCAGCGGGGTGCCGCCGTACTCGGAGGTCAGCCGGACCAGCGCGGACGTGAAGCCGGCGTTGTAGTCGGTGGCCACCTCGTTCATCACGTAGTCCGAGCGGCTGTCGCTGTACGCGTCGTTCGCCGAGGACGGGCCGCCGACCAGCGCGCCGTAGAGGGTGTGCCGGGTCTCGACGGGAACGGTCTGGCTGTCCCACCAGGACCCGTGCGCGGTGCGGTGGTGCGGGTTCTTCGGCGAGTTGGCGCCGAAGCCGATGACGTAGCTGGAGTTCCGGGGGTTGTCGCCGAGCGCGTAGTTGATCTGCCGGACGGCGAAGTCGTGGTAGCGCGCCTTGCGGGTCGTGTCGGTGGTCTTGTCGCTGTAGACCAGCGCGGCGAAGGAGGTGTTCGCGGCGTAGCGCAGCGCGCCCCAGGAGTCGAGCACCGCCATCCCGCCCGGCGAGTACGGCACCCGCTGCCCGTTCACCCCGACGGTCCAGTAGTCCAGCCACCGGTTGGCGTC
Organism: Micromonospora orduensis; assembly: GCF_006228125.1. Lineage (GTDB taxonomy): Bacteria > Actinomycetota > Actinomycetes > Mycobacteriales > Micromonosporaceae > Micromonospora > Micromonospora orduensis. The sequence goes on from NZ_VDFY01000139.1 coordinate 44,140, forward strand.
GTCGACGTACTTCTGCTTGCCGGTCAGGTTGGCCAGCAGCACGTACGCGCCGAACTGCTTGTTGTCCCAGGCGATCGTCCACTTGTAGGAGCGGGTGGTGGTCTGGTTCTCGGTGCCGAGCTTGTCGTACTCACTCTCGGCCTTGGCCAGGTAGCTGGCCTCGCCGGTGGCCCGGTGCAGCCAGATGGCTGCCCAGACCAGTTCGTCCTGCCAGCCGCTCCACGAGCGGTAGAAGCTCGTCGCGTCGGTGATGCACTCGTGGTAGGACTTCCGCACCGTGTCGGCGAACGTGTAGAGCTGCCGGGCGTGGCCGAGCAGCTTGTCCGCGTACGCGGCGTCGGTGGGCCGGAACACCATCGAGGACGCGGCCATCGCGGCCGCCGTCTCCCCCGCCAGATCCGCGCCGCCACAGCTCGCATCGATCTTGTACGCGGGCCGCGCCATCGGCATCACCTCGGCCGGACCCCACCACTTGTGGTCGTCGTCGCCCTTGCCGACCTGCCCGTAGAGGACGTTGGCCGACGGGTGGGCCTTGATGAAGTAGTCGTTGACGAAGCGCAGGTTGTTCAGCAGGTGCGGCAGTTGGCCGGAGGCGGTGTAGCCGCTGCGGTACTCCACCGCGCCCCAGGCGAGCATGGTGGCGCTGAACGCCATCGGGAAGCCGAACTTGACGTGGTCACCGGCGTCGTACCAGCCACCGGTGAGGTCCAGACCCGCGCTGGCGCCGTCGGTGAGCGCGCTGTCTCCGCGCCAGGAGACCCGGTTCCAGTCGGGCAGCCGACCGGACTGCTGCGCCTCGTAGAAGAGCAGCGACTTCTGCAACGCCTCGGCGTAGTTGAAGGACGCCGGCGCGGCGGAGGCGCTCCCGGTCAGGGGGGCGGCGACCACGAGGGACAGTCCGGTGAGCAGGGCGATGCCGGCGGCCAGCATTCGCCTGGGCCAGGGCTGGTCGGCGACCGGCGACCGGCCGGTTCGGCCGGGAACCGGCCGGGTCAGATGGCGCATGGCGGGCTCCTGTCGGAGGCGCCGCCGGTGGTCGCACCGACGCGGGACGGCGTGGGGGCGGCGTGGCCACCGGCGACGGTGGGGTGGCGGTGTGACCACGGGTCGTGGAAGCGCTCCCATGGATAACCGACAATGTAATGGGCGGGCCGTCGGTTGGGAAGCCTGCCGGCCGGGGCCGAGGTGCGGGGGTCCGCTTCCGTACTCGCGAGTAACCACTGCGGACCATCTCACATCATCGATATCCTTCGATTTATGTTCGATGTTTCCGCAGCTCACGACAGGCGTTTCGAGAAAGATCCTCGCGCCGCTCGGGCGCGTTGACGGCCAGCCAGACAAACGTACTGTTGCTGACCCGCTACCGCGCGCGGGACAGTACCGACCACCAGCGGTGCCATCGACGCCGCCGCTCCCCGGTCGACCCTGAGGAGGACGCGATGGCACTACGACTCGCCGAGGGCACCGCCTGGTCCGAGGTCCTCGCCCGCGCGGTGGCTGCCGCGCCGGAGGCGTTCGGCGCCGACGTGGACGGCGTCACCACACTGCACAACCTCGTCGAGGGCGAATGGCGGGCCGTGGGCCGCCCCGCCCCGGTCCGCACCCCGGTGGACAACACCGTCATCATCAACCTGCCCCGGCTCGACGCCGACACGGCCCGCGCCGCCGTCACGCACGCCACGTCCGCGCACCGCGCCTGGGCCCGGACCCCGCTCGCCGACCGCAAGGCCCGGGTCGCCGACGCCCTGGACTCGCTCACCGCCCACCGCGACCTGCTGGCCCTGCTGCTGGTCTGGGAGATCGGCAAACCGTGGCGGCTCGCCTGCGCCGACGTGGACCGGGCGCTCGACGGCGTCCGCTGGTACGCCGGCGAGATCGACCGGATGCTCGCCGACGGCCGCGAGCCGCTACTCGGCCCGGTCAGCAACATCGCGTCGTGGAACTACCCGATGAGCGTCCTCGTGCACGCCGAACTGGTCCAACTGCTGGCCGGCAACGCGGTGATCGCCAAGACGCCGTCCCAGGGCGGCGCGGTCTGCCTGACCGTCGCGCACGCGTTGATGCGCCGTGCCGGCCTGCCCGCCACCCTCGTCTCCGGCGGCGGCGAGGAACTGTCCGAGGTGCTGGTCCGCGCGCCCGAGATCGGCGCGGTCGCGTTCGTCGGCGGCCGCTCCAACGGCGGCAAGGTGGCCGCCGCGCTACTCGACAGCGACAAGCGGCACTTCATCGAGCAGGAGGGCCTCAACGCCTGGGGCATCTGGAACTTCTCCCAGTGGGACCTGCTCGCCGCGCACCTGAAGAAGGGCTTCGAGTACGGCAAGCAGCGCTGCACCGCGTACCCCCGGTTCGTCGTGCAACGCGACCTGGTCGACGAGTTCCTCGACATGTACCTGCCGGTGGTGCGCTCGGTCCGCTTCGGCCACCCGCTCGCCGTCGACGAGAACTGGACCGCGGGTGACCCGCTGCCCGAGTTGGACTTCGGGCCGCTCATCAGCGCCGCCAAGGCCGACGAACTGCACCGCAAGGTCGACGAGGCGCTCCGCGGCGGCGCGGTGCCCCTGCACCGGGGCAAGCTGACCGGCGCGCCGTTCCTGCCCGGGCAGGACACCTCGGCGTACGTGGCGCCGTCGGTGCTGCTCGCCCCACCCGGCCGGTCCCGGCTCATGCACGCCGAGCCGTTCGGCCCCGTCGACACGATCGTCGTGGTCGACACCACCGACGAACTGCTGGCCGCGATGAACGCCTCCAACGGCGCGCTCGTCGCGTCCCTCGCCTGCGACGACGAGGAGCTGGCCGGCAAGCTCGCGGTGGACCTTCAGGCGTTCAAGGTGGGCATCAACAAGCCGCGCTCGCGGGGTGACCGCGACGAGCCGTTCGGCGGCCGGGGCGCCTCGTGGAAGGGCGCGTTCGTCGGCGGCGACCTGCTGGTGCACGCCGTCACTGTCGGCGGCCAGGGCCGGCTGTACGGCAACTTCCCCGACTACAGCAGCTACCCCGCCACCTGATCCGGCGGTGGCCGGCAGGGGTGCCCCTACGCGCCCGGCGTGAGGAAGGCGCCCCTGCGGTCCACCGTGGTCGGCACGGTGACGGTGAGCAGGGCGCCGTCCCGGTCGACCGAGCTGGGCCGGTCCAGCCGGCGCAGCGTCCGCAGCATCGGCGTGTTCTCGGCCTGGACGTGCAGCACCAGCGCCGCGTACCCGGCCGCGTCGGCGTGCCCGGCCAACCGGCGCAGCAACGCCGAGCCGAGCCCCCGCCGCTGCCAGTCGTCCCGCACCAGCAGCGCCACCTCGGCCTCGTCGCCCTCGCCGAGCAGGTTCGCCAGGGCGACCACCGACTCCGGCGCGCCGTCGGCGCCGGTGGTCGTGGCGACCAGCGCCAGCCCCCGGCCCGGCTCCAACAGTCGACGCAGCCGGGCCGGCTGCGGCACCGCCGCCCCACCCAGGTACCGCCGGTGCCGGCTGCGCGGGGAGCACGCCTCGTGCAGCTCCAGCACACCCGACAGGTCGTCCACGCACGCCGGTCGCACGGCCACCTCGGCGCCGTCGGGCAGCACCAGGGTGACCTGTTCGGCGGCCCGCCGCGCCACGGTGGCGGCCAACTCGACCAGGGCCTGCGCCCGGGCGTACTCCGCCGGGGTGAACGCGGGCGCCGCCCGGCGCAGCGCGAACGAGCCGCCCGCCGGGTCGGCCAGCGACATGCTGGTGCCGGTGACGCCCCGCTCGACGCCTGTCGACGCCGGTCGCCAGGCGACCGAGTCGGCGCCGAGCAGCGCGCGCAGCGCCTCGCCCGTCGCGTCCGGGTCACGCACCAGCCGGTTGGCCAGACCGAGCACCCGGGTCGGCTGGTCGACCAGGCCGCGCGCCTCGCTGCGCGCCACCCAGCAGTCCCGCCCACGACCACGCTCGACGGCCGCCATCAGCTCGGCCCCGTCGAGCGTGTCCGGCGCGTCGACCAGAAAGTCGTCCACCGCGCCCTGCTCGGTGGGCTGCACCTGCACGGTGAGGATGTTGACCCCGCGCAGCGCGAGGCTCGCCGTGAGGACGGACAGGTAACCCGGCCGGTCGTCCACCGTCGCTCGGATCCGCCACAACGTCATGGTTGGCTCCCTTCCCCACGTCAGAGCCTCGCCCCCGGCTGTTGCCGGCCGGTTGCCCGCCGGTGTCGGCCCGGGAACTCCTGCGGCCGTTCAGGGGCCGGCGACCACGGGGGGCGCGCCCACCAGGTCCAGCCGGTCACCGAGGATGACCGCGCTGGCGCGTACGAGCTGACTGAGCCGGTCCACCTCGGTGCTGTGGAAACCGGCGGCGTAGAGCGTGTCGCTGTGCTCGCGGGCCACCACCAGCACCAGGCCGGCCCGGCCGAACGGCGCTATCGCGTGGTGGGTGCCGTCGGGGGTGGTCATCGACCGGCCCCGCAGCGGGGTCACCTCCGGCAACCGCAGGGGTACGGGGGCGCGCCAGCTCGCGTGCCCGACGGTGGCTCCGCCGCTCCCGCTGCGCGAGGCCCAGTCCACCGGGACCACGGCGGCCACCGCCCAGTCGGCCGCCAGCAGCCCGGGCACCGCGTCGACCAGGGTGGCCAGCCCGTCGGCCGGGTTCGCCGCGACCTGGGCCAGCAGCTCCGCGTCCTGACCGGTGGTGGTGGGCGCGCCGATCGCCCGCCACACACCGTCCACCCGTACGCCGGGGATCGCCGCGAGACCGGCCAGCAGCCGCTCGACCCGGGCGGCCCCCGGCCAGACCACAGTGAAGTCGTCCACCGCGCGCCCGCCCAGCCGCTCCAGGACCACCACCTGGACGATGTCCGCGCCGGACACGCCCAGCGTGCGGGCGACCTGGCCGAGGGTGCCCGGACGGTCCGGCAGGGTGACCCGAACTCGCAGCAACATGTCTGTCCCTCCGCTCGGCGGGCCGGCGACGGCCGGCAGGCTGGTCACAGCCTGGTCGTAGACCATTTCGTCCCTGTTGCAGGGGCATGTCCCGAGCGGAAAATCTGACCTTGACAACGTGAGCGGGCTGCCATCAACTAGTCGGATGACTGATCCGGCCGTCGACGCACTCCGGCCCGGAGCGGTCCCGGCCGGCCTGGACCTGGCCCGGCTCGCCGACCACCTCGCTCAGCACCGGCCCGAGCTGGCCGCCGGGCCGCTGCGGGCCGAGCTGATCGCCGGCGGCAAGTCCAACCTCACCTACCTGCTGCGCGCCGGCGACCGGGAGGTCGTCCTGCGCCGGCCGCCGCTCGGGCACGTGCTGGCGACCGCGCACGACATGGCCCGCGAGTTCCGGGTCATCTCGGCGCTGGCGCCGACCGACGTGCCGGTCCCGCGGGCCCTGCTGCTCTGCGCCGACCCGGACGTGATCGGCGCCCCGTTCTACCTGATGGAACGCGTACCCGGGGAGGTCTTCCGCACCCGCGCCCAGACCGACCCGCTGGGCGACGAACGACGCCGGGCCCTCGCCATGGCGATGATGGACACCCTCGCCGCGCTGCACACCGTCGACCCGGCCGCGGTCGGGCTGAGCGACTTCGGCCGCCCCGAGGGCTACCTGGCCCGGCAGGTACGCCGCTGGGCCGGGCAGCTCGACCGCTCCCGCAGCCGCCCGCTGCCCGGCATCGACGAGCTGCGCGACCTGCTCGCCGCGACCGCCCCGGAGGGTGCGAACGCCGGCCGGATCGTGCACGGCGACTACCGGCTCGACAACCTGCTCGCCTCCGCCGACCCGGTGGCCGTGCACGCGGTGCTCGACTGGGAGATGGCCACCCTCGGCGACCCCCTCGCCGACCTGGGGCTGCTCCTGACGTACTGGGACGTGCTCGGCGGCAGCGAGACGGCCACCGGCAACCCGGTCGCCGACGGCCTCGGCCCGCGCGCCGGCTTCCCCAGCGGCGCCGAGCTGATCGACAGGTACGCCGGGCGCAGCGACGTCGACGTCGGGCCGCTGCACTGGCACGTGGCGCTCGGCTGTTTCAAGCTCGCGGTCATCTGCGAGGGCATCCACTACCGGCACACCCTGGGGCAGACCCTCGGTGCGGGTTTCGACCGGATCGGCGACATGGTGGCACCGCTGGTCGTACACGGGCTGACCGCCGCCAGGGAGCGGTGATGGACTTCGCGTACGACACCCGGACCGAGGAGCTGCGCGACGAGCTGACCCGGTTCCTGACCGAGCACGTCTACCCGGCCGAGGCGGTGCACGCCGAGCAGGTGGCCGCCGGCGACCCGTGGTCGCGTACCCCGGTGCTGGCCGAGTTGAAGGCCGAGGCCCGCAAGCGCGGCCTGTGGAACCTCTTCCTGCCCGACCCGCGCTACGGCGCCGGCCTGACCAACCTCCAGTACGCGCCCCTGGCCGAGCTGACCGGGCGCAGCCCGCACCTGGCGCCGGAGGCGGTCAACTGCGCGGCGCCGGACACCGGCAACATGGAGCTGCTGGCCGAGTTCGGCTCGGACGCGCAGCGGGAGCGCTGGCTCATGCCGCTGCTGGAGGGGGAGATCCGCTCCGCGTTCTGCATGACCGAGCCGGACGTCGCCTCCTCCGACGCCACGAACATCGCCACCCGGATCACCCGCGACGGCGACGAGTACGTGATCAACGGGCGCAAGTGGTGGTCGTCCGGGGCGATGGATCCGCGCTGCGAGATCTTCATCGTGATGGGCAAGACCGATCCGGACGCCGACCGGCACCGCCAGCAGAGCATGGTGCTGGTGCCCCGGGACACCCCGGGGGTGGACGTCCGTCGGGGCATGACCGTGTTCGGCTACACCGACGGGTCGCACGGCGGGCACGCCGAGATCGACTTCACCGACGTCCGGGTGCCGGCGGAGAACCTGATCGGCGCCGAGGGCGGCGGCTTCGCCATCGCCCAGGCCCGGCTCGGTCCGGGGCGGATCCACCACTGCATGCGATTGATCGGAATGGCTGAGCGGGCATTGGAGCTGCTCTGCAAGCGGGCGCTCGGGCGGGTCGCGTTCGGCCGGCCGCTCGCCGAGCAGGGCGTCGTGCGGGAGTGGATCGCCGAGTCGCGGGTGCGCATCGAGCAGGCCCGCCTGCTGGTGCTCAAGACGGCCTGGCTGATGGACACCGTCGGCAACAAGGGCGCCCACACCGAGATCCAGGCCATCAAGATCGGCACGCCGGCGATGGCGGAGTGGGTGATCGACAAGGCCATCCAGGGGTACGGCGGCGCCGGCGTCAGCCAGGACACCCCGCTGGCCGCTCTCTGGGCACAGACCCGCACCCTGCGCCTCGCCGACGGCCCCGACGAGGTCCACCGCAACTCCCTCGCCAAGCGCGAGCTCCGCCGCTGGACCTCGTAACCCCATCCCGGAGCCTCCGCCCGCCCTCCGGGTGGGGGTCAGGCGGAGGCTCGGTGGATCAGTTGGGTGTCCAGGAGGATGTGCGGGGTGGGCAGGTCCTCGCCGCGGATGCGGGCCACCAGCAGACGGGCCATCTGCCGGCCCATCTCCTCCACCGGCTGGAAGACAGTGGTCAGCGGCGGGTCGGCCCGTAGGGCGATCGTCGCGTCGTCGAACCCGATCACCGCGACGTCCTCGGGCACCCGCCGGCCGGCCTCGCGCAGGGTGCGCAGCGCGCCGAACGCCATCAGGTCGGACGCGACGAAGACCGCGTCCAGATCCGGGCAGGTGTCCAGGAGCCGGCGCATGGCGCTCGCGCCGCTGCCCTCGCTGAAGTCGCCGTACGCGATCAGGTCGGGGTTGACGCCACCCCCGGTGGCCTTGACGGCCTCGGTGTAGCCGGCCAGCCGGGCCAGGCCGACGCCCATGTCCTGCGGGCCGGCGATGGTGGCGATCCGGCGCCGCCCCCGCCCCGTCAGGTACTCCACGGCCTGCCGGGCCCCGCCAACGTTGTCCACGTCGACGAACCAGGCCGGCTGCGCGCCGGGTTGCAGCATCCGGGCCGGCCGGCCGCCGAGCACGGCGGGCAGGCCGCGCTCCTCCAGCAGGGTGGGCAGCGGGTCGGAGTCGTGCAGCGACAGCAGCAGGACACCGTCGACGTGCTGGTTGGTCAGGTGGTGCTCGACCCGCTCCCGTTCGACAGGCGACTGGGCCATGGCCAGCCAGAGCTGCATGGGCGTCTCCAGCAGCCCGGAGCTGATCCCCCGCACGATCGCGGCGAAGAACGGCTCGGTGAAGACCCGGTCGCCGGATTCGGACACCACAAGCGCGACGGAGTCGGTCCGCTGGGTGACAAGCGCCCGGGCGGCCCGGTTCGGCACGTACCCCAGCTCGGCGATGGCCTGTTGGACCGCGGCCCGGGCCTCCGGGCTGACCTGGGGCGAGCCGTTGACGACGCGGGAGACCGTGCCCCGGCCGACGCCGGCGCGCGCCGCGACCGCGTCAAGGGTCGGGCGCCCGAGCGACCGGGTGCGCTGCGTTGTCATCGTCTGCTCCTCCGACGGCGGGCGGGCCCGGTGCCACCAGCGGAAGGTGGACACCAGGACCGCCCTGATGGCTGGCCCGAGCCTATTGTGCGGCCAGACCGTTGCGTCGGATCACCGAGGCGTACCACCTGGCGCTGGACTTGGGAATGCGGACCTGGCTGTCGTAATCGACATGGATCATGCCGAATCGCTTGGTGTAACCCCAGGCCCACTCGAAATTATCCATCAACGACCAGGCGAAGTATCCCCGCAGGGGCACCCCCGCGTTGATCGCCTCGTGCGCGGCCCGCAGGTGGGCGTCGAAGTAGGCGAGCCGGTCGACGTCGTCGACCCCCCCGTCGACGACCGCGTCCACGAAAGCGGAGCCGTTCTCGGTGACGTACAGCGGCAGGTCCGTGTAGTCGTCGTGCACCCGGCGCAGCGTCTCGGTCAGGCCGGGGGCGTCGATCTCCCAGCCCATGTCGGTGACCGGGACACCCCGGGTGACGAAGCGGACGTCCTCGCTGCCCGGCCAGCACGACGGGGCCGGGTCGGCCTCGACGCCCTCGACCGCCGCGGCGACCACGTGCCGGCTGTAGTAGTTGACGCCGACCATGTCCAGCGGCGTGGCGATGGTCGCCAGGTCACCGTCGCGCACGTGGTCGAAGTCGGTCACCGTGCGCAGGTCGGCCACCAGGTCCCGGGGGTACGACCCGCGCAGCAGCGGGTCGAGGAAGAAGCGGTTGGCCAACCCGTCGATGCGCCGGGCCGCGTCCACGTCTGCGGGCGCGTCACTGGCCGGGTCGACCGGGTAGAGGTTGACCGTCACGCCCACCTCGGCGTCCGGCCGGCTGGCCCGCAACGCCTGCACGGCCAGGCCGTGGCCGAGCATCAGGTGGTGCCCGGCACGGACCGCGTCCGCGCCGTCGGTACGACCGGGCGCGTGCACGCCCGAGCCGTAGCCGAGGAACGCCGAGCACCACGGCTCGTTGAGCGTGGTCCAGTAGCGCACCCGGTCGCCGAGCGCGTCGGCGACAAGCGTCGTGTAGTCGGCGAAGCGGGCCGCGGTCTCCCGGGCCGGCCAGCCACCGGCGTCCTCCAGCGGCTGCGGCAGGTCCCAGTGGTAGAGGGTGAGCCACGGCTCGATGCCGTTGGCCAGCAGCTCGTCGACCAACCGCCGGTAGAAGTCCAGGCCGCGCTGGTTGGCCGCGCCGGTGCCGCCGGGCTGCACCCGGGGCCAGGAGACCGAGAAACGGTACGACTTGAGGCCCAGCTCGGCCATCAGCGCGACGTCGTCACCGACCCGGTGGTAGTGGTCGCAGGCCACGTCGCCGGTGTGCCCGGCGACGACCCGGCCGTCGGTGTGGCTGAAGGTGTCCCAGATCGACGGGGTACGGCCGTCCTCGGCCGCCGCCCCCTCGATCTGGTACGCCGCGGTCGCGGCCCCCCAGAGGAAGCCGGGTGGAAAGGTCAACCCGGGCCGGTCGTCGAGGACACCGACGGCGGGCGGGCTGGCGGGGTTGCTCACGACTTGACGGCACCTTCCATGATCCCGCCGATGATCTGGCGGCCGAACAGAACGAACACGACAAACAGCGGAAGGGTGGCGATCAACGTACCCGCGAAGATCTGGGAATTGTCCGCGAAGTACGCGGTGTTCAGACTGCGCAGCGAGATCTGCACGGTCGGGTTGGCCGGGTCGGCCAGCACCACGAACGGCCAGAAGAACTGGTTCCACTGCTCCATGAAGGTGAGCAGGCCGAGCACCGCCGCCGCGGGACGCAGCGCCGGCACCACCACATGCCAGTAGACACGCCAGGTGGAGCAGCCGTCGACCCGGGCCGCCTCGATCAGTTCGTTGGGCACGGCCTGTTCGGCGTACTGGCGCATCATGAAGATGCCGAAACCGCCGATCAGGAACGGCACGGTCACCGACGGCATGGTGTTCAGCCATTCCAGCTTGGCCATCAGGATGTACAACGGCAGCACGCCGAGCTGGATGGGAATCATCATCGAGGCGAGGATGATGAGCAGCAGCGCGTTCTTGCCCCGGAACCTCAGTTTCGCGAACGCGAACCCGGCGAGCGAGCCGAAGAAGACGGTCGCCACCGTGATGGTGCCGGACACGAGGAACGAGTTCATCAGGCCCTTGACGATGTTCGCGTCGCCGTTGTCGAGGACCCGCTGGATGTTCTCGCCCAGCTTGCCGCCGGGCAGGAACGGCGGCGGCCAGGAGTTGGCCGCGTCGCTGGTCCGCGAGGCGATGACGATCATCCAGTAGAAGGGGAAGAGCGACAGGATCACGCCGAGGACGAGCCCGACCCAGGTCAGGGGACTGGCCGTCCAGAGCTTCTCCGCCCGGTGGCGGATGCCGGTACGCCCGGTCGGCGGCAGGGCCGCCGGTGGTCGCAGAGTGGTCATGGTCATGGGTGCGCCACCCTCACTTGTCGGAGCTGATTCGGCGGGCCAGCAGGTAGTTGAGCAGTGAGACAGATGCGATCAGCACGAAGAGCACCAGGGCGACGGCGCCCGCGTACCCCCACCGGAACCGCTGGTTCATCACGTCCAGCAGGTACATCGTGATCGTCTGGAACTGCCCCTCCGAGCCACCGGAGAGTGCGCCCGAGCCACTTGTGAACATGAGCGGCTCGGTGAAGAGCTGCAGACCGCCGATCGTCGAGATGATCAGCGTGAAGATGATGGTGGGGCGCAGCTGGGGAATGGTGATCGACCAGAACTGCCGACGCCGGGAGGCGCCGTCGAGGGCCGCGGCCTCGTACATGTCCTTGCTGATCGACTGCATCGCCGCGAGGTAGATCAGGGCGTTGTAGCCAACCCACCGCCAGTCGACCATCGTGGAGATGGCGAACCAGGACGCGAACCGGTTGGCCCGCCAGTCGATGGGGCCGACGCCGACGAGGTCGAGCAACCAGTTCACCAGGCCGAACTCGCGGGCGTAGATCATCGAGAAGATGAGCGCGACCACGGCGGTCGAGGTGATGATCGGCATGGCGATGGCCAGCCGGAAGAACATCTGCCCCCGGATACGCCGGTTCAGGGCGTTGGCCAGCAGCAGGGCGATGAGCAGCTGCGGAATCGTGGACATGAGGAACATCCCGAAGGTGTTCACCACGGCGTTCCAGAACTGCGGGTCGTTCGTGAACAGCTCGACGAAGTTGTCCACGCCGACGAAGCTGATCGTGGCGTTCAGCGGTGACCTGTCGGTCATCGCGATCCAGAACGTGTAGATGATCGGGTAGACGCCGAAGATCGCGAAGAGCACGAAGAACGGCAGGACGAAGACGTACGGGGTCAGGCGCAGGTCCAGCCGGTTCAGTAGCCGGCCACGCTGCGGGGAGTGCCGCGGGGCGGGCCGCGGCCCACGGGCCGGCGCGGCCGGCGGCGCGGTGGTCTTCAGAGAGCTCATGAACGGTCCTTCACACTTGGCGGCACCGTCGCGGGCGCCGCGGCAGGGCGTTCCGACGCGGGTTCACGGGTGGTGCCGGAGTCCGGCACCACCCGTGAGCGCGTCGACAGCCAGTTACTTGCCTGCTGCCTCGCCGTTCTTCACCGCGTCCTGCCAGGCCGCGTCGGCGGCCTTGCCCTGCTCGACGCTGCGCAGCGCGTTCTCGACCGCGTCGCGGACCGCCTGGTTCTTCGGGCCGAGGTAGACCGGCTTCAGCTCCTTCGCGCCGGCGGCGAAGATCTTGCCGATCGGCGCCCCGCTGAAGTACTCGTTGGTCGCGGCGAGCACGGCCGGGTCCTCAAGGGCCTGCGGCGACGAGGGCAGGTTCCCGACCTTCTTGAACGCCTCGGTCTGGCTCTTGGCGCTGGTCAGGAACTTGGCCAGCTCCGCGGCCTCCTTCTGGTGCTTGCTGGACTTCGGCACGGCCAGCCAGGAGCCGCCCCAGTTGCCGCCGTTGCCGGGCGCCTTGGCCACGTCCCACTTGCCGGCGGCCGCGTCACCGGCCTGACCCTTGATGACACCGGTCATCCAGGCCGGGCAGCCGATGGTGGCGAAGCTGCCGTTCTTGAAGCCGGCGTTCCACTCGTTGGAGAAGCTCTTCAGGTTGTTCGACAGACCGGCGGCGGTCATCTTGGTGGTCAGCTCGAACGCGGACCGCACGTCCGGGTTCTCACCGACGGTGAGCTTGTTGCTCTTGTCGAAGTAGGTGTAGCCGGTGCCCGCGCCGGCCTTCTGCATCAGCACGATGTTGTAGAAGTTGGTCGCCGAGTCGACGAACTTGTGCTTCTTGTCGGCGGCGGCGAACTTCTGCCCCTGCGCGATGAACTCGTCCCAGGTCGGCCAGAGGGCGCCGACCTGCTCGCGGTCGGTCGGCAGACCGGCGGCCTTGAACAGGTCGCTGCGGTAGCAGACGGCCATGCCGCCGACGTCGGTGCCGAGACCGAGGACCTTGCCGTCCGGGGTGAGGCCACCCTCCCACTTCCAGGGCAGGAAGTTGCTCTTCAGGTCGTTGGCGCCGTGGTCGGCCAGGTTCACGAACTTGTCGGCCTGCGCGAAGAACTGCACGATCGTGCCCTCTTCGAGGGCGACGACGTCGCCGGCGCCCGCGCCGGCGGTGATCTGCTGCGTCAGCCGGGTGTTGTAGTCGCCCAGGCCCAGGCCCTTGCCGCGCTCCTGGATGGTGACGTTCGGGTGCTCCGACTGGTACTGCTTGTAGAGCTCCTCGTACCCGAAGCCCTGGTCGCCGAAGACGTCGACGACCAGAGTGACCTTGCCGCCGTCCGATCCGGACGACGAGTCGCTGTCGCCGCAGGCGGTCGCCGCGGCGAGCACGGCGACGGACGCGAGCGCGACCGCCGCAAAGCGGCGACGTGAGGTGACGCTCATCCTGACCCCTCTCAAGTGGTGAGGCTTGGTGTCGTGTGTGGCGGGGGATGCTGCAACGCCCTGCTGTCGCCCTGCCGATGGCCGGGGCGTCGTGGGGGGAGCCGTGAAGGAGATATCCGCCACTCCCCCGGGAGCGCTCCCATGAGATTGCCGGGGTGCCCCCAGGGTGTCAATAGACCGATGGGAGCGTTCCCAGATCGTTACCGCCCTGTTTCGGGCGGGCACCCTGGGCGACCGTTGCCTGGTGGAACCGACGGAGCCGGATCAGCAGAAGCGGCGCAGCAACGTGGTCGTACGGTCGGGGTCGAAGCGGGACGGGTCGTAGCTGACACCCGCCCAGTCACGCAGCAGGGCGTACCGCGGGTCGGCCAGGACACCCGGATCGTCGAGCGCGGCCAGCAGCGCCTGGTAGCCCGCCGGTCCCCCGATCCCCTCCGGCGGGCAGGCCCGCTCACCGTCCAGGCAGACCGGGTACCGCTCGTCCGGGTCCGCGGTCAGCGCGTCCTCGACGACCAGGTCGTGCTCCCACCAGTCACCGAAGTCGTACGTGTAGGAGAAACGGCTGCCCTTGCCGAGCACCGCGTCGAGCCGCACGTCCAGCTCGTCGTGCAGCGCCAACTCACCGTCCGGGTCGGGCTCGCCGTACTGCACGGCGTCGATCTCGAACGAGTGCAGATGGCAGTCCCGCCAGCCCATCGCGTGCTGCACCACCCGGTGCAGCCGGTCCAGCGTGTAGCCGGCCGGCACGAGCACCCGACGCCACACCGATGGGCGGACGCCGGCCAGGGACATCTTCAGCTGGAAGATCTGACGCGGCATGCTGTCCTGTCCTCCCGCGGCTTAGGCTGCGAGCATGATCTGCCGAGCGTGCCGGGCCCGGCGGCACGGTGACTGCCCGGGCCGGAACTGGTGCGACTGCCAGCACCGTACCGCCGAACCGACCCCTCCGGTCACCGGTCCGGCCGGCGAATGACCGTCGGAATTCCGATCCGACGGCTCTGGCCCGAGCCGTCGACCGAGCCGCTCGACGACGCCACGCTGACCAGCCTGTACGGTCGCGCCGACCGCCCCCGGCTGCGGGTCAACTTCGTCGCCAGCCTGGACGGCGCGGTCACCGTCGACGGCTACTCCGCCGGGCTCTCCGGGGAGCCGGACAAGCGGGTGTTCGGCCTGCTGCGGATGGTCTGCGACGCGCTCGTGGTGGCCGCCGGCACGCTTCGCCACGAGGGATACCGGGCGGTCCGCCTGAACGAGACCCGCCGCGCCTGGCGTCGGGCCAACGGGCTCACGGAGTACCCGACGCTTGTGGTCGTCTCCGGCTCGCTCGACCTGGACCCGGCGCAGGCCGCCTTCGCCGACGCGCCGGTCCGCCCGATCGTGCTCACCCACGCCGACGCCGACCCGCCGCCCGGCCTTTCCGACGTCGCCGACCTGCTACGCTGCGGCACCGATCGGGTCGACCTGGCCGCCGGCCTCGCCGCGCTGCACGGGCGCGGACTTACCCAACTGCTCTGCGAGGGCGGCCCACACCTGTTCGGCGCGCTCACCGCCGCCGACCTGGTGGACGAGCTGTGCCTGACCGTCTCACCGCTGCTGGCCGGACCCGGGCCGGGCCGGATCACCGCCGGCGACACCGGGTCACCCCGGCACCTGCCACTGCGGCACGTGCTCGCCGCCGACGACGGCGTCCTCCTGCTCCGCCACGCCCGCCCGTGACGGGCCGTCACCCGGTCACACACCAAGCGTCGTGAGTGTGACGGCGCTTGGTGTCGTCCGCCGCGTCGCGTGGCGACCTGTCGTACTCCTCGGGCAGGATGCAGGGCATGCGCGCCGACCGTGATGCCCGACCGACCCGAGTCGCCCGATGACCGACGCCGGCCTCGACAGCCCTGGCGAGGCGGTCGGGCGGGTGCTGGGCACCGCCGACGCCACCCCGTTGCAG
This sequence comes from Micromonospora orduensis, assembly GCF_006228125.1. Lineage (GTDB taxonomy): Bacteria > Actinomycetota > Actinomycetes > Mycobacteriales > Micromonosporaceae > Micromonospora > Micromonospora orduensis. Next base: position 59,313 of record NZ_VDFY01000139.1, read on the forward strand.
TTCTGGACGGCCGTGGCGCCCGGCAGCTACCTCCAACTCGACGACGTGGTGGTGACCAGGCGTGACCTGCCCGACCGCGAGCCGGTGACGATCGCCGGGGTGGTCACCCAGGTCCGCGCCCGGCACGAGGGCGCCCAGTTCGACTCCGACGTGTTCGCCATCGCCGACGGCACGCTGCCCGCACAGGTGCAGGAGGCGGCCGAGGTCACCACCACCCGGGTCGACCCGGAGCTGTACGTGCCGCCGACCCCTGGCGCGGTGGTGCACCGGGCCGAGGGCGACGCCCGGGCGCGCGCGCTGCACTTCGACCGGATGGAACGGCGCATCCCGATGGGGATGGGCCGCGACGGGGTGCCGGTCTACCTCAACGCCGACTTTCTCGACGGCAGCCGGGGCGCGCACGTCTCGATCTCCGGCATCTCCGGGGTGGCCACCAAGACGAGCTTCGCCACCTTCCTGCTCTACTCGGTCTTCCGCTCCGGGGTGCTGGGGGGCGACGCGGTGAACGCCAAGGCGCTGATCTTCAACGTCAAGGGTGAGGACCTGCTCTTCCTCGACCACCCCAACACCCGCCTCGACGAGCCGACCCGCGCGGCGTACGCGAAGCTCGGGTTGAGCGCCGGCGCCTTCCCCGACGTGCGGGTCTACGCCCCGCCGCGCCCCGGCGACTCGTCGGGCACTCCCGACGTGAGCAGCCGGCTCACCGGCGTCGACTCGTTCTACTGGACGCTCGCCGAGTTCTGCGCCGACCGCCTCCTGCCGTACGTGTTCGCCGACGCCGACGACGAACGCCAGCAGTACACGATGGTGGTCCACTCGGTCACCGCGCACCTGGCCCGGTACGCCCAGCCGGCCGACGGCGGGGTGAGCATCGACGGGGTGCGGCTCGGCTCGTACGGCGACCTGGTCGACCACATCGTCGACCAGCTCAACGACGACGAGACCCGCTCGGACTGGGCGGGCAGCGCGGTGGGTCTGGGCACCGTCAACGCGTTCGCCCGGCGGTTGATCGGCAGTAAGAAGGATCTGGCCCGGCTGATCCGTGGCGACCTGGCCACCCGTCGCCCGCACTCGATCAACACCAGCGAGTCGGCGCAGGTGACAGTCGTCGACCTGCACAACCTGCCGGACCGCGCGCAGCGGTTCGTGGTCGGTGTGACGCTCAAGAGCGAGTTCGAACGCAAGGAGAAGTCCGGCACCGCCAAGCCGCTGCTCTTCGTCGTCCTCGACGAGCTCAACAAGTACGCCCCCCGGGAGGGCTCCTCCCCCATCAAGGAGGTCCTGCTCGACATCGCCGAGCGGGGCCGCTCGCTGGGCGTGATCCTGATCGGCGCGCAGCAGACGGCGAGCGAGGTGGAACGGCGGATCGTCACCAACTCGGCGATCCGGGTGGTCGGCCGGCTCGACCCGGCCGAGGCGTCCCGCCCGGAGTACGGTTTCCTGCCACCGGCGCAGCGGCAGCGGGCGTTGCTGGCCAAGCCGGGCACCATGTTCGTCAACCAGCCCGACATCCCGGTGCCGCTCTGCCTGGAGTTCCCGTTCCCGGCGTGGGCGACCCGGGTCTCCGAGGCGGGCCGGGCGCCATCGGAGACACTGCGCTCGATCACCCAGTCCGCCGACCCGTTCGCCGTGGTGGGCTCCGGCGGCGGCACCGACGACGACATCCCGTTCTAGGTAGGGGCCGGCACACCCATGAAGATCCTGCACACCTCCGACTGGCACGTGGGCAAGGTGCTCAAGGGGCAGTCCCGGGCCGAGGAGCACAAGGCCGTACTGGCCGGGGTGATCGACATCGCCCGCGCCGAGCAACCGGATCTGGTGATCGTCGCTGGTGACCTCTACGACACCGCCGCACCCAGTTCGGAGGCGACCCGCCTGGTCACCCGGGCGTTGACGGCGCTGCGGCGTACCGGCGCGGACGTGGTGGCGATCGGCGGCAACCACGACAACGGCCCGGCGCTGGACGCACTGCGCCCGTGGGCCGATGCCGCCGGCATCACGCTGCGCGGTGGGGTGCGGGAAAACCCGGACGAGCACGTCATCGACGGCACCACCGCCGGTGGCGAGCGGTGGCGGCTGGCCGCGTTGCCGTTCCTGTCCCAGCGGTACGCGGTGCGCGCGTTGGAGATGTACGAGCTGACCGCCGCGGAGACCAACCAGACGTACGCCGACCACCTGGGCCGGGTGCTGGGGCGACTGACCGAGGGTTTCACCGAACCGGATCGGGTGCACCTGGTCACCGCGCACCTGACGGTGACCGGCGCGGCCACCGGTGGCGGCGAGCGCGACGCGCACACCGTGTTGGGTTACGCCGTTCCGGCCACCGTCTTTCCGGCCACCGCGCACTACGTGGCGCTGGGTCACCTGCACCGGGCGCAGCGGGTCGCGGGCCCCTGCCCGGTGCGGTACAGCGGCAGTCCGCTCGCTGTGGACTTCGGCGAGCAGGAGAACATCCCCTCGGTGACGATCGTCGAGGTGACGGCCAGCACCGCCGCGCGGGTGCGGGAGGTGCCGGTGACCGCGGCGAGCGCGCTGCGTACGGTGCGGGGCACCCTGGCCCAGCTCGCCGAGATCGAGGCGCCGGACGCCTGGCTGCGGGTGTTCGTGCGGGAGCAGCCGCGCGCCGGCCTGCGCGAGGAGGTCCAGGAGCTGCTGCCCCGGGCGCTGGAGATCCGGATCGACCCGGAGCTGGTGGCCGCGTCGGGCAGCGGCACGCGCATCGCGCAGCGGTCGGGGCGGTCGCCGCGGGAGCTGTTCGCCGACTACCTGGACAGCCGGGGCCACGCCGACGAGGGTGTCCGGGAACTCTTCGACGAGCTCTTCGAGGAGGTCGATCACTGATGCGTCCGATGCGGCTGGACATGGCCGGGTTCACGGTCTTCCGGGACGAGACCACAGTCGACTTCACCGACGCCGACTTCTTCGCCCTGATCGGCCCGACGGGTTCGGGCAAGTCCACAGTGCTGGACGCCATCTGTTTCGCCCTCTACGGCACGGTGCCCCGCTGGGGTGGCACCCGGGGGTTGGCGAACGCGCTCGCGCCGTCGGCGGCCGAGGCCCGGGTGCGGCTGGTCTTCGAGTCCGGCGGCGCCCGGTACGTGGCGACCCGGGTGGTCCGCCGGGACGGTCGGGGCAATGTGAAGACGGCGAACGCCGGGTTGCAGCTGATGCCTGCCGGTTTCGACGTCACCAAACTGGACACCGGGTTGAGCCCGGACGATCTCGGCGAGGTGGTGGCCGGCACCCCCGCCGAGATGGAGCAGGCGGTGCTGGAGGCGGTGGGGCTGCCGTACGAGCAGTTCACCAGCTGTGTGGTGCTGCCGCAGGGGCAGTTCGCCGATTTCCTGCACGCCAAGCCGGCGACCCGGCAGCAGATCCTGGTCAACCTGCTCGGCCTCGGCGTCTACGAGGACGTGCAGAAGCGGGCGACGACGCGCGCGGCGCAGGCGGAGGCCCGCCTCGAAGCGGTCGACCAGGTGCTCGCCGGGCTGTCCGATGTGGACGACGAGGCGTTGGCCGAGGCGGCCGCCCGGGTCGACCGGATGGCCGAGCTGGCCGCCGCGGTGACCGAGGCGGTGCCACTCCTGGCGGCGGCCCGGTCCGCCGCACGGGAGGCCGCGGCGGCGCTCACCGCACTCGACGACGAGCTGGCCGTGCTGTCCGACGTGTTCGCGCCGGGCGGCGTGGCCGAGGTGGCGCTCGCGGTGACGACGGCGCGCACCGAGGCCGAGGCGGCGGCCACCGCCGTGTCGCTGGCCGAGGAGCGCGAGGAGAAACTGCGCGGCGAGCTGGCCGGCGCCGGGGACGAGAGCGCGCTGCGACTGCTGCTGCGGGCGTACGACGATCGGGACCGGCTGACCGGCGAGGCCGAGACGGTCCGCGCGGCGGTGCGCGCGGCGGACGAGGAACACGCCGCGGCGGTGGCCGCGTTGGCGGCTGCCCGCGCGGACGCCGAGCGGGCCGACGCCGAGTTGGAGGCGGCCTTCCGGGCGCACGAGGAGGCGAAGGCCACCGACCTGGCGGTGAGCCTGCGGGTGCACCTGCATCAGGGTGCGCCGTGCCCGGTGTGCGAGCAGCCGGTGGTGCGGGTTCCGGCGGTGCCGGCGGATTCGGCGGTGGCCGCGGCGACGGCGGCCGGCAAGGCGGCGCGGGCCGCCACCAAGGCCGCGCAGGCGGCGGTGCAGCAGCGCGACGCGGCGGCACGGGACCTGGAGCGGCTGCTGGTGCAGGCCCGCGCCCGGCAGGAACAGGTGGACGCCCGGTTGGCCGAGCTGGCCGGGCAGCTCGCCGGTGCCGCCGAGCCGGCGGTGCTGCGCCGGGAGTTGGCCGAGCACGCCCGGCTGCGGCGCGCGTTGGAGGAGGCGGCCGCCGCGGTACGCGCCGGCCGGGACACCGCCCGTCGGGCGCGGGGCGGGGTGGACGCCGCCGAGGAGCGTCTGCGGGCGGCGTGGCGGGGCTTCGACACCACCCGGGACGGGTTGGCCCGGTTCGGTCCACCCGCGACGGACCGGGGCGACGTGGCCGACGCGTGGGCGGCGTTGACGGGTTGGGCGGCGTCCGAGGCGGACCGCCTCCGCGCCGAC
>NZ_VDFY01000293.1 GCF_006228125.1 Micromonospora orduensis
GTCGTGGTGCTCGGCGACGCCGTGGGCGTGGTGCCACCGTTGCAGACCACGCCGTTCAGCGTGAACGAGGTCGGCTTCGGGTTGCTGCCGCTCCACGCGCCGTTGAAGCCGATGCTCGTCGACGCGCCGGTGGCGAGGCTGCCGTTGTAGGACAGGCTCCGCGCGGTGACCTGGCTGCCGGACTGGGTGAACTCGGCCGACCAGCCCTGCTGCACCCGCTGGCTGGAGTTGGGGAACGTCCAGCCGAGCGTCCAGCCGTTGACCGGGTCGCCGAGGTTCTTGATGGTGATGTTCGCGGTGAAGCCGCCTTGCCAGTCATTCGACGAGTAGGCGATGTCGCACCGAGTGGCGGCCTGCGCCGCCGTGACGGGAATCGTCACCAGCCCACCGGCGACCAGGGCACCCGCGCCGGCGAGCGCGAGGGCCCGGCGTGGGCCGGACAGCCTTCTCCACACATTCATGCCACTGATCTCCTTGGGCGAGACCGGGCCCGCGTACGGCCCGGCGGGACGGCACGGTGGGCGTCCTGCACGGACGGCCGCCGACGCCAACGGGAATTTTCGGGGTTGCCCGACCCGGACGGGCGTTTTGGTGGTGGGTGATCGACCGGCACGCGGCCGGGCGGTCGGCGGCAGAGCGTCGTCCGGCGGACCGGATGCCCTCGACGGTGACTGCCTGCGCGGTGTGGCTCCCCGAACCGCGTGCGCCGATTCTTGCATGGGAGCGCTTCCATGGCAATGGCTCGATGCGCCGAGGCGGAGGAACTGGACGATACCTCCGAGCCGCCCCGTGTGGCACGAGCAGGCCGGGGTCGGCGCTACCAGGGTGCGGCGGGCACGGCGAGCCGTGAAAGCCGCGTACCACCTCTTCACCGCTTATCAGCAGTAAAGGTCAAAACGCGAATCTTTCCCTTCATAGGTCATGAAACGGTCTAACGTCGGTCTTAGCTCGGTTGTCGCCGGGCTTAGGACAACAGGGATGGAGTGACGCAGGTCATGGCTAAGAAGTTGCTCGGGAAGGTCGTTGCGGGCGCCGCGCTCGGCGGCGCCTCGCTCCTGGTGTTCACGCCGGGAATCGCGTTCGCGGACGGGCACCACGACGGCGGCAAGGACCGTGACGGCAAGGTTTACGCCAAGCCGCACGTCGTCAAGGCTGGCGACGAGGTCAAGCTCCTTGAGATCTGCCCGGATCGGCAGGAGCACGCGTTCGTGTGGTCCAAGGTCACCGGCAAGGTCAAGCTCAAGCCGGCACGCGACGACCGGGGTGAGGACCGCGGCGAGTGGCGCGAGGAGGAGAACTCCTCGGGCCACGACGACAAGGGCAAGGACGAGCACGGCAAGGACGACAAGGGCAAGGACCACGAGGGCAAGGACGACAAGGGCAAGGACGAGCACGGCAAGGGCGAGAACGGCGAGAACGGCGAGGACAAGCCGGAGCCGCCCGCCGACGGCGCCCAGCCCGGTGGTCAGGGCGGCGGCGCTGCCGCCGACGCCCACGGCGACGAGGACAGCAAGGACTGGAAGGGCGAGGAGCACGGCCAGGACGCGGAGGACAGCCGCGGCGACAAGGGCCACGAGGACAAGAAGGACTGGGACTCCAAGGGCTCCGACGAGCGCAGCTCGGACGAGCGCAGCTCGGACAAGGGCTGGGAGAACAAGGGCTCCGACGAGTACGGCTCGGACGAGCGCGCCTCCGACGAGTACGGCTCCGACAAGAGCTGGGAGAACAAGGGCTCCGACGAGTACGGCTCGGACGAGCGCGCCTCCGACGAGTACGGCTCCGACAAGAGCTGGGAGAACAAGGGCTCCGACGAGTACGGCTCGGACGAGCGCGCCTCCGACGAGTACGGCTCCGACAAGAGCTGGGAGAACAAGGGCTCCGACGAGTACGGCTCGGACGAGCGCGCCTCCGACGAGTACGGCTCCGACAAGAGCTGGGAGGGCGAGCGGGAGTTCGTCTACTACGGCGAGGCCAAGGTCGACCGTGACGCGAAGCCGGGTCGCTACGAGCTCAAGGGCTCGTGCGGCGAGGGCGAGCTGGTCGTGCTGCCGCACGGCGGGGTCGACGGCGGTGACGGCGGCGTCAGCACCGGCACCGACCGTGGCCTGGCCACCGGTGGGGCGAGCCTGCTCGGCGCTGCCGCGCTGGGCGGGATCGTGCTGATGCGTCGTCGGCGGACCGATGGTTCGCTCGTCTGACGTGACGACGACACGGGCCGGCGGCCGTCACGGGAAACCGTGGCGTGCCGCCGGCGCGGCCGTCGTCGTCACCGCCGCCATCGGGGCCGGCATGATCGGCGCGGCCCTGAAGACCACGCCCGCTCCCCGCCCACCGCAGCCGCAGTCCCAGGTCGGCCCCGAGGTCACCGGCCCGGCGGTCACCGACACCGGCGTACCGCCGCTCGACGATGCGCCCGCCGCACAGGGGGACGCCACCCCCGGACTGGCGCGGTCCGCCCCGACCAGCATCGAAATCCCCCGGATCGGCGTCAACGCGACGATCATGTCGCTGGGCACCAACCCGGACGGCACCGTCCAGGTCCCCCCGTTGGAGCGGGCCGACCAGGCCGGCTGGTACGAGCCGGGGGCGAGCCCGGGCGAGACGGGTAACGCGGTAATCGTCGGGCACGTGGACTCGGCGGTCCTCGGCCCGGCCGTCTTCTTCGACCTCGGCGCCCTCACCCCCGGCGACACCGTCACCGTGCGCCGCGCCGACGGCGTGCCGGCCACCTTCACTGTCGACTCGGTGAAGTCGTATCCGAAGACGGCCTTCCCCACCGAATTGGTGTACGGGCCGAGCGACCGGCCCGGCCTGCGGGTGGTCACCTGCGGCGGTCAGTTCGACGAGGCCGCGAAGAGCTACCCGGACAACATCGTGGTCTTCGCCACCCTGGCGGCGTGACCCCCGCCAACGAAACACGGTCCGGCCGGTTGGGATACCCCGACTGGCCGGACCGCGTCCGGCGTACCTGACTCAGGCGGCGGCGGAGGTCCGCACCAGCGTGCGGATCTGGCGCAGCAGCACGGACAGGGCGGCGAGGTCGGCCCGCGACTCGTCGAACTCCCCCATCGCCCGCTGGGCACGGTGGATCGACGTGGCGTTCGACTGCTCCCACTGCTGCACCCGCTCGTGCGGCGGCAACTCCTCCGGAGTGGAGTCGAGCACCTCGGCGGTGAGCGCGGCCAGCGCGGCGTACAGGTCGTAGCGCAGCGCCATCCGGGCCAGGGTCTGCCAGCGGTCCTCCCTCGGCAGCAGGGAGATCTTCGACAGCAGCGAGTCCACCCGGAACAGGTCGGAGAGCACGAAGTAGACCGAGGCCACCTCGCCGACGTCCCGACCGCTGCGGGTGGCGGTCTCCACCACGTCGAGCAGGCCGAAGCTGTACATCAGCCGGGTCGCGCGTTCGGCCAGGTCGCGGGGCAGCCCACGCTCGGTCATCGAGTCGATGTGCGCCGCGATGCCCTGCCGTTCGCTGCCGTAGAACAGCTCCTCCAGCCCCGGCAGCAGCCGGGCCACGCCGTCGCGCAGGCGGGCGATCTCGGCCGGCACGTCGAGGGGTGAGCGCCGGTTGGTGACCAGCCACCGCACCGCGCGGTCCAGCAGTCGACGGGTGTCCAGGTAGACGCTGGTCTGCAACTCCGGCGAGACCTTGTTGTCCAGGGCCTCGACGGCGTCCCACAGCTCCCGTAGCCCGAACACCTCGCTGACCACCACGTACGCCCGGATCACGTCCGCCGCGCTGGCCGCCGTCTCCTCGACCACCCGGAAGATGAACGAGATGCCACCCCGGTTGATCGCCTCGTTGACCAGCACGGTGGTGACGATGTCCCGGCGCAGCCGGTGCCGGCCCATCCGGTCGGCGAACCGCTCGCGCATCGGCGTCGGGAAGTAGTTGACCAGCACCTCGGTCGTCCACTCCTCGTCCGCCAGCCCGTCGGTGAGGATCTCCCGCTCCAGGACGATCTTCACGTACGCGAGCAGCACCGCGAACTCCGGCGCGGTCAGCCCGGACTCGCTGCGGACCGCCAGCTCCTCGTCCGGCGGCAGCGCCTCCAACGACCGGTCCAACGCACCCGAGCGCTCCAACTCGTTGATCATGCGGCGGTGCACCGGGAGCAGCGAGGCGGCCTGGGCCTGGGCGTTGTTGATCGCCCGCGCCTGGTCGTAGTTGTCCCGCAGCACCAGCTCGGCGACCTCGTCGGTCATCTGCGCGAGCAGCTCGTCGCGCTCGGCCGTGGTCAGCTCACCGTCGGCCACCGCGGTGTTCAGCAGGATCTTGATGTTCACCTCGTGGTCGGAGGTGTCCACACCGGCGGCGTTGTCGATGAAGTCGGTGTAGATCCGACCACCGGTCAACGCGTACTCGATCCGGCCGAGCTGGGTCCAGCCCAGGTTGCCGCCCTCGCCCGCCACCCGGCATCGCAGGCTGCGCCCGTCCACCCGGATCGCGTCGTTGGACTTGTCGCCCACCTCGGCGTTGGTCTGGCTGGACGCCTTGATGTAGGTGCCGATGCCGCCGTTCCAGAACAGGTCGACAGGCGCGGTGACGATCGCCTTCATCAGCTCCTGCGGCGAGAGCTGCGTGACGTCGTCGTCCAGGCCGATCGCCGCCCGGACCTGCGGCGTGATCGGGATGGACTTGGCGGTACGCGGGAAGATGCCACCCCCGGCCGAGATCAGCTCCGGGTTGTAGTCCTCCCAGGAGGAACGGGGCAGGTCGAACAGCCGGCGCCGCTCCGCGTACGAGGTGGCCGCGTCCGGCTCCGGGTCCAGGAAGATGTGCCGGTGGTCGAACGCGGCCACCAGGCGGATGTGCTCGGACAGCAGCATCCCGTTACCGAACACGTCACCGGACATGTCACCGACGCCGACCACCGTGAAGTCCTCGGTCTGGGTGTCCAGGCCCAGCTCCCGGAAGTGCCGCTTCACCGACTCCCAGGCGCCCCGGGCGGTGATGCCCATCTTCTTGTGGTCGTACCCGGCCGAACCGCCGGAGGCGAACGCGTCGCCCATCCAGAAGTTGTGGTTCTTGGAGATCTCGTTGGCGATGTCGGAGAACGTGGCGGTGCCCTTGTCCGCCGCCACCACCAGGTACGGGTCGTCGCCGTCGTGGCGCACCACGTCCTCGGGCGGCACGATCTGCCCGCTGACGATGTTGTCGGTGACGTCCAGCATCGCGCTGACGAACTCCTGGTAGCAGGCGACCGCCTCGTCCCGGTCGCCCGGCTTCTGCTTCAACACGAAGCCGCCCTTGGCGCCGACCGGCACGATCACCGTGTTCTTGACCATCTGCGCCTTGACCAGGCCCAGCACCTCGGTGCGGAAGTCCTCCCGACGGTCGGACCAGCGCAACCCACCCCGGGCCACCGGCCCGAACCGCAGGTGCACACCCTCGAACCGGGGCGAGTACACGAAGATCTCGAACTTCGGTCGCGGCGCCGGCAGGTCCGGGATGGCCTGCGGGTCCAGCTTGAACGCCACGTACGCCTTCGGCCGCCCGTCGGAGCGCTTCTGGTAGAAGCTGGTCCGCAGGGTCGCCTCGATGAGCGTCAGGTACGAGCGCAGGATCCGGTCCTGGTCGAGGCTTGCCACGTCGTCCAGCGCGGTCCGGATCGTCTCCACCAGCTCGCCGCTGCGCTGCTGACGCTGCTCGGCGCTCATCTCGCCCGGCGCGAACCGGGTCTCGAACAGCTCCACCAGCAGACCGGCGATCTTCGGGTACGCGATGAAGGTCTGCTCCATGTAGTCCTGCGAGAAGACCGTGCCGGCCTGCCGCAGGTACTTCGCGTACGCCCGCAGCACCACCACCTGCCGCCAGGTCAGGCCGCCGCGCAGCACCAGCTCGTTGAGCCGGTCCACCTCGGCCTCACCGCGCCAGGCCGCCGCGAACGCGTTCTCGACGTGCGGGCGCACCTCGGACAGCTCCTGGTGCCCCTCGGGCAGCATCAGGCCGAAGTCGTACAGGTAGACCCGACCGTCGATCCGGTCCACCTCGTACGGGTGCTCGTCGACCACCCGGACACCGAGCGAGTGCAGCACCGGCAGCACGGCGGACAGCATCATCGGCTCGCCGTACCGGTAGACCTTGAACCGGACGTTCATCGTCTCGGCCAGGTCCGCGCCCGGTGTCCGCGTGCCCGGCCGGGGCGCGAGCTGCTTGCGGAACAGGTGCATCTCCAGCTGGCCGGGCTCCTCCAGCAGCTCCAGCTTCGCCAGGTCCTTCATCGCCTCGTACGGCGTGTGCCCGTCCTTGTAGCCCTCCGGGAACGCGTCGGCGTACCTGGTGAACAGGTGCTTGGCCTGCTCGTCGCCGAGCTTGCGTTCCAGCACCAGCCGGTAGTCGTCGTCCCAGAGCCGGGTGGCGTCGGCCAGCTCCTCGGCCAGCAGATCGGCGTCGATGTCGCCGGGCGGCCGGGTGGGGTCGGTACGGACGATGAAGTGGATCCGGGCGAGCATCGACTCGGTGACCCGGGTGGTGTAGTCCACCCCGACACCGTTCAGCTCGCGCAGCAGGATGTCCTGCATGCGCAGCCGGTTCTGCGTGGTGAACCGGTCCCGGGGCAGGTAGATGAGGCAGGAGATGAACCGCCCGTACGCGTCTCGGCGCAGGAACACCCGCAGCTGCCGGCGACCCGCCATCCGCAGCACGCCGATCACCGCGTGGTACAGGTCGTCGGTCTTGATCTGGAACAGCTCGTCGCGCGGGTACGTCTCCAGGATCTGGATCAGATCCTTGCCGGAGTGGCTGCGCTGGCTGAGGCCGGAGCGGTCCAGCACCTCGGCCACCTTGCGGCGCACCACCGGCAGCTCCCGGACGCTGGTGCGGTACGCGGCGGTGGAGAACAGGCCCAGGAAGCGCCGTTCGCCGATCACCTCACCGGCCGAGTTGAAGATCTTGAAGCCGATGTAGTCCAGGTACGCCGAGCGGTGCACCGTGGCCCGCGAGTTGGCCTTGGTGATGATGAGCAGGCGCTTCTCCAGCACCTTCTCGTGCGCCTCGGGGGTCATCGAGGACAGCGACCGGGCCTCCGGCGAGTCGGAGCGCAGAATGCCCAGACCGGTGCCGAGCACCGCCTCCAACGCCTTGCCGTCGGCCCGGTCCGTGGCGTTCTCGCTTGGAGCGTCCACCAGCCGGTACTCGCGGTAGCCGAGGAAGGTGAAGTGGTCGTGGGCGAGCCACCGCAGCAGCTCCACCGAGTCCGTGATGTCCTTCTCCGGCACCGGCGGGCGGTTCTCCGAGGTGCGGGCCGAGGCCAGCTCGTCGGCGAGGGCGAGGGCGCGCTGGCGCATCTTCGGCCAGTCCTCCACCGCCTCGCGCACGTCGGTGAGCACCCGTTGCAGCTCACGGCGCAGCCGGTCCCGCTCGGCGGCGTCGCGGACCGGGTCGATCTCGATCCGCATCCAGCTCTCGATGATGTCGCCGGCGATCGCGTCGTCCGGCTCCACGTCGGCGGAGACCTCGGTGAGCCGGCCCAGCGGCTCGCGGCGGACCACCACCAGCGGGTGCACCAGCAGGTGCACGTCCAGGTGGTACGAGTTGAGCAGCGCGGTCACGGAGTCGACCAGGAACGGCATGTCGTCCGTGACGATCTCGACGACGGTGTGGTGCTGGTCCGCGTGCGGCTCGTGGATCCGCAGCTTCAGCTCGCCGGGCACCCGCTGCTGGGCGAGGTCCCGGTGCGCCCGGGCCGCGTCGAGCATCTCCTCCGCCGTGAAACCGACCAGCTCCTCGTCCGGGGCGAACCGCCAGAAACGACCCACCAGGGTCGCCGCGTCGTGGTCGTCCCCGGCGAGCGCGACGGCCTGGGCCACCAGGCGCTCCGCGTTCGGTACCGGTTCGTCGAGTTCGGCGTCCTCCACGTCGTCGGCCAACGCCTCGGTCGGCAGGCCCAGATCGTAGATGGTGTCGATGCTCGACCCGGTGAGGCCGGTGACGCCCGTGTCGAGTCGGCCGTAGCCGTCCCCGTCGGTCGCGGAATCGAAGCTGTCGTCGTCCCGGCCGGAGTCATCCTGCCGGAGGTCGGGTTCCGGTTTGATCGCCGGACGCCGGTCCATCGGTGCCACTCCCCTCGACCCACCGCGTTGTGGGTCACTCTGCCGCCAAGCCTAGGCCTGCCGGATTGCGCGTTCATCGGCGGACCACTGGCCGGACGTCCGGATCGGGACTCTGTCCTTTCACCCGTTGCGGGTCCGAGGTTGGCCGGTTGCGGGATACCCCGCCACGCGATGTTCATCACACCGGCGCGGTCCGTCTTTCCGCACGTCGGGCTACTTCAGGGGACGTTGGGGACAGCCTTCTCGTACTACCGTGCAGGGCAGCCCGAGATCGGAAGGACCTCGCGTCATGCTCTTGTCGTACCCCCGGCCCCACCGGCCGAACCCCGCCCGCAGGCGGGTGGCCGCCGCCACGGCGGCGCTGCTCACCGCCAGCGTCCTGGTCGCCTGCTCCGGCGACGACGGGCCGCAGCGCACCGTCGACGCCTTCCTCGCCGGCTGGCGCAGCGGCGACCTCCAGGCGGTGGGGCTGGTCGACCCCACCGGCAACAAGGTTCCGGCGGGCGACGTGAGCCGCGAGATCAAGGAACTCTCCGGTGAACTGGCGGGCACCCCGCCCAAACTGACCCGCCGTGGCGACCCGAAGGTCACCAAGGACATCGCGACCGCGACTGTGCAGGTGGAGTGGACCCTGCCCGGTCAGACCCGCTGGGCGTACGACCGGGAGGTGCGGCTCGCCCAGGGCGACGACGACCAGTGGCAGGTGATCTGGGAGCCCCGTGTCGTCCACGAACAGCTCACCAAGGGTGACCGGCTGGGGTTGCGCCGGGAGGCCAGCCCTCGGGCCGGCGTGCTGGACGCCGCCGGTCAGCCGATCGTCGCCCCCCGCCCGGTGGTCCGGGTGGGTGTGCAGCCCGACGGGGTCGCCGACATCAAGAAGCTGGTCAAGGACCTCGACGCGGCTTTCAAGGCGATCCGTCCGGCGCTGGTCCCGGCGGTCGACCTGGCCGACCTGCCCGAGCGGGTGGCCAAGGCCGAGCCGGGCGACTTCGTCGAGGTGGTGACACTCCGCGAGGAGGCGTACCGCCAGATCAAGCCCCGGATCTACGACCTGCCCGGCACCAAGTTCATCTCGGACAAGCTCGACCTGGCGCCGACCCGGGAGTTCGCCCGCGCGCTGCTCGGCTCGGTCGACCCGGCGCAGGCCGACGACCTGGCCGCGCACCCCGACCGGTACGTGGTGGGTGACCTGGTCGGGCATGGCGGACTGCAGGGCCGGTACGACGAGCGGCTGCGCGGCAACCTCGGACTGACCGTGGTGGTCGAGCGTCCCGCCGAGGGCGGCAAGCTGGAGCCCACCGGCACCGAGTTGTTCCGCCGGGAGCCCCAGGCCGGGCAGGCGCTCAAGACGACCCTGGACGTGGCTGCCCAGAACGCCGCCGACTCCGCGCTACGTCCCGAGGCACGCCGGTCCTCGCTGGTGGCGGTACGGATCAGCGACGGCTCCGTGCTCGCCGTGGCGAACGGACCCGGGCCGGCCGGCGAGAACCTGGCCTTCAACGCCCAGGTGCCGCCCGGTTCCACGTTCAAGATGGTCAGCGCGCTCGGCCTGCTGGACCGGGGCGCGGTCACCCTCGACGGGCCGGTGGACTGCAAGAAGACCGTCACCGTCGATGGCCGGTCCTTCAAGAACTCGGACAACTTCGAGTTGGGCTCGGTGCCGTTCCGCACCGATTTCGCCAAGTCCTGCAACACCGCGTTCGCCACGCTGGCCCCGAAGTTGGGCGGCGACGGGCTGGCCGCCGCCGGCCGTACGCTGGGCCTGGAGGGTCAGTGGGACCTCGGCGTCGACGCCTTCACCGGCAAGGTGTCGACCGGTGGGAGCCTCGCCGAGCAGGCCGCCGCCTCGTTCGGGCAGGGCACCACACTTGTCAGTCCGCTGGCCATGGCCGGTGCCACCGCGGCCGTCGCGCGCGGCCGGTTCGAGCAGCCGCAACTGCTGGTCGACCCCGCGCCGGCCAAGCCGGCCCCGGCTGGCGAGCAGCTCAAGCCGGAGTCCGTCTCGGCGCTGCGCACCATGATGCGCGAGGTGGTGACCACCGGCACCGGCGCCGCGCTCAAGGACGTGCCGGGCGGCGAGGTGTACGGCAAGACCGGCACCGCCGAGTACGACAACAACCCGGCCCACACGCACGCCTGGTTCGTCGGCTGGCGGGGTGATGTCGCGTTCGCCGTCTTCGTGGAGAAGGGCGGTGCCAGCACCGCCTCAGCCGTCCCGATCGCCGAACGCTTCCTCCGCGCCCTCCCGACCCCCTAACGC
>NZ_VDFY01000285.1 GCF_006228125.1 Micromonospora orduensis
CAGCAGGGGCCCTGCTGCCCGCGGCACTGCAGGTTCGCGCAGGCGCCGTCGGGCCCCAGTGGGTGGGCGGCGGCGACGCCGACCGCGAGCGCCCACAGAAGCCTGTCGGTGACGTCGTCCGGTACTGCGGTGCGGTCGCTGGGACGCCGGCTGCGGTCCTCGGGGTGTGCGGGGTGTGCCATGGCGGGTGGCCCTTCGGTCGGCGGATCGCGTGTATGCGCAGTCGCCGCCCGACTCGCGTCCCGGCCGGTGGGGAGCTGATGACCGGATGACAGGCGACGACCGGCGCTGATCGACGCTCACCTCTTAATGAAGGTCAAGTCGTGTCTGACGGGAGCAGGCGGGACATGATGGGAACCTCGCGCCCGTCGACGGGCGCGAGGTCCTCGTGGTGTTTCCGTGAGCGGTCAGCGGTGGCGCAGGTCCCGCAGGCGGGTACCCGGCGGCGGCTGGGTGTGGCCGGTGGTGGCGGTGGCGGCCTGGACCCCGGCTCCGTTTTGTTTGGCCTGGTACATGGCGATGTCAGCTTGGCGTAGCAGGGTGCGCGGGCCGACGCCGAGGGCGGCGCTGGTGTGCCCGACGCTGGCGCGCACGGCCACGGCGTGCTCGCCGAGGTCGACAGGGTGGCGGCCGACCGCCCGCCAGGCGGCGCGGGCGGCGGCGGCGACGTCGTCGGGGCCGCCGTCGACCAGGAGGGCGAACTCGTCGCCCGACAACCGCGCGGCGAGCCGCACCGGCCGCGGCAGGGCGGCCAGCCGTCGGCCCACTTCGGTGAGCACGTCGTTGCCGGCTTGGTGGCCGAAGGTGTCGTTGACGGTTTTGAAGCCGTCGAGGTCGAGCAGGACGAGCCCGAACGGGGCATCGGCGCGTGTGGCGCGGGTGAGGGCGGCGAGCAGGGCTCGCCGGTTGGGCAAGCCGGTGGTGTCGTCGTGGTCAGCGGCGTAGCGGGCGCGGGTCAATGCCTGCTGCTGGCGCCACAGCAGCGCTGCGGCGAGGGCGAGACCGGCGAGGATTCCACCGGCGGCGGTGACGATCGAGGTCAGGATGGGAGACACTTCGGGAGCTCCTTGTCGCGTAAGGAGCACCGGGGGCGGGCGTGGTTCCGGGAAGTTCGACGCCCGCCTCCGGGCTACCGGCTGGCGGGGTCGTTCAGGTGGTGGAGTCGGCGAGGGCGAACGTGGCGGGTTTCTCGGCGGTCAGGACCGCCCGCCCGGTCCCGACGAGTTTCACGGCGGCGTTGTGGACCGCGCCCGCGCTGGCCTTCTTCGCTTCGGTTCCCTCGTTGGCCCGGTCGACCAGCTTGCACAGCTCGCTGACCTTGTACTGCCGGTCGGGGTTGGCCTCGAGGATGTCGAGGATCGCGCCGCGCAGGCTGCCCGACGCCCGCCGGGCAGAGGCGTGTGCCGCCTCGCCCGCCGCCTCCGTGCCCGGCGGTGCGGCGGGTGCTTGCGTAGCGAGATCGCCCGTGGTGCTGGCGGTGGACGTGCCGGCAGGAGCACCGTCCGGTGTGGCTGGTCGGGCGTCCGCTTCGGCTGCTGGGGGTGTCGGTCCGGTGGCCGGATCGGTGTCGTCGGTCGTGACCGGCGCCTCGGCCTCGGCAGTCGAGCGGGCGCTGCCGTCGCCGTGGTCGGTTTCGGTGTCCTCGGCTTCAGCGGCCGCGTCGGGTGCAGCGTCGGCATCGCCAGGAGCCGGCGATGCGAACTCCTGGGCGGGCTCCGGCTGCCCGTGGGCGGGAACCTCGGTGGCTGGCGGCTGCTCGTGGTCCTGCCCGGCAGCCTCTCCGATCTTCTGCGAGTCGTCGCCGCGCGGCCCGTGTTCCGCGGCGGTGCCGTGTGTGTCGGCGTCGCGGGTGGCGGGCTGCGCGGCGGGCTGGCCGTGATCGCCCTGTTCGGCGCGCACGCGGCCGATGTCGGTCAGCTGCCACAGGCTGGGTCCGGTGTCGCGTCGGGTGGGCTCGGCCAGTCCCGCGTTGTGCAGGGTGCGCAGTTTCGGGGTGGTGGTGGAGTAGCCGAGGCCGGCTTCGGTGGCGATGGCGGCGGCGGTGGCCTCGCCGAGGCGGTGCAGCGCGGCGAGGACCTTCGCGACGCCGGGCGCCAGGGGCGCTGGTGTGGCCGTATCGGTGCTCGTGTTGGCGGGGGTGCTGGTCATGGGCGCGTGGCCCCCTTTCTCCTGCCGTCAGCAGGGGTTGCTGAGTGAGGCGTGTGCACTGATGCACGCTTCGGTTCGGGTTTTGATCAAGTCGTCTGCCCGGAGTGCGGGACTGCGGCGCCGCGCACAGGTGTGCCGCCCGGTGATCGCTCGCCGGGCGGCACCTTCGTGACCGGGGGTCAGTGCGCGGCGTGGTAGGCGTCGCGCACCGCGGCGGGGATGACGCCCCCGGTTCGGGGTCGGGGCAGGTTCAGCTCCTGCCAGTTCGCGCTCCACCACCAGGTGCGGATCTCCTGGCTCTGGGTGCGGCCGGTCGCGCTGCCATGCTGCCGCCGTGGTGCCCGGGGCTGTTTCGGCAGGCGCCGTCCGGCCGTGATGAACGGGCCGAATGCCGCGGCCATCCGGTCGAAGTTGCCGGCGGACAGGTCGATCTCGTAGGTGACGCCGTTGAAGGCGAACTGGTAGGTGGCGACGTCGTCGGTGGAGCCGTCGAGGTCGTCGACGAGGATCGCGGTGGTCTTGGTGGCCATGAGGAGGCCACCTCCTTTCTCTCGGGGTGGGTTACTGGGCGGGTTGGTGGGTGCCGAGGCCAAGCTGGTGGCCGATGACGGGCCCGCGGTGCACGGCGGCGACGGCGGCGGGCAGGTGGCGGCGTTGCCAGCCGTGCAGGGCGGCGGTGAGATCGGCGGCGTACTTGCGGTGCTGGGTGAGGGCCGCGGCGAGGCCAGCGGCTTGTTCAATGCCGTTGTTGGCGCCGCGGGCGGTGTGGGGGCGCACGGGGGCGAGGGCGTCGCCGAGCAGGACAGCGTGACCTCTGCCGACGGGCCAGACCATGCGCTCCGGTGGGGTGATGTCGAAAACCGGCACCGCCATGCGGGTGGTGGTGGCGTGGACGACGGCGGCATGGTCGACCGGCAGGAGCAGGTCGGCGTGGGTGTCGACGTGGGCGCGGGCGGCGGGGCTGACGTGCCGGGGCAGGGCGAAGACCCGGCGGGTGGGGTCGGCACCGAACCGCTGCGCGTACTCAGTGCTGGTGCAGTTGAGGTAGAAGGTCCAGTCGCAGCCGCCGGGTACCGGGGCGAGATTGAACTGCGCGCCCGGGCAGGGCTGTAGCCGCAGGAAGTCCCGCAGGCCGGACTGGGGAGTGATGTCGGCGATGCCGCGGTGGGCGACGTAGCCGGCGTACCGCAGGGTCCGCTCGGGATCCAGCAGCCGGCGGCCGGTGGAGGACCGGCCGTCGGCGAACACGACCAGGTCGGCGGGTGCGGTGTGGCCATCGCGGAACCGCAGCACCGGCTGGCCGGCCTGCTCGGTCAGGGCCGTGACCTTCATGCCGGCGTGCAGGACGCCGACGGGTAGGCGACGGGTCAGCGCCTGGTGCAGCAACGTCCAGGTGGTGTTGCGCCCCGGGTAGGTGCGTCGGATGGTCTCGGCTGGGTGGCGGTCGCGGATGGTCATCTGGACGATGGCCTCGGAGTCGTGCGCCACGATCTCGTGCTGGCCGATGTCGAGGCGGTCGAGCACGTCGAGAGCGGGGTGTTCCAGGCCGATGAGGCCGCCGCCCAGGGGCGCGGACGCCGGCGCGGCCTCAAAGACGGTGACGTCGTCGAATCCGGCGTGCAGCAACAGCAGCGCGGTCACAGGGCCGGTGATACTGCCGCCGATGACGGCGATGGTGAGCTGCCGACCGGAGACCGGACTGGTGCTGGATGTCATGAGTGGGGTTCCCTTCTGGCGGGTGGGAACCCGGGCACGGCCGTGCCCGGGTGTGCGCGAGTGCGCGGGTGGCCGGGCATCGGCCAGGTGGTGCCAAACAGAAGGCGGGTCAGCGACGGTGGGCCGCGGACGCGCTGGTCAGCCGCCGCGGTGCGGCGGGCGGATGGAGGCTCGAAAGGGGTGGCGCCGGACTGCGTCCGCTGGTGCGCGAGGTGCGACCGGGCGGGCAGAGCAGCGCGGGAAGGTGTGGCCTTGGCGGGTTACCGGCCGGGCGTGGTGAACGGCGGCGTAGCGGGAAGGGTCTGCCGCGCCCGCTGCAGCACCTCGTCGGCGACCGGGATCAGCGGCGCCACGTCCGGTGAAGCCGTCGGGGTCGTGCGGTGCCAGCCGCCACCAGGGCTGCCCGCGATGATCGTCCAGGTGAACAGCGCGGGTGAAAACCTCGGCGAAGGCGGTGCTCTGCGTGGCGTAGCTGTCGCGGTGGACCCGCACCCGAAGGACGTACCCGTCGGATGGTGCATCCGGGTCAGCTCGTAGGTGCCGTGGCCGCCCTGGTGGAACACCTCGTCGACGGTCACTGTGACCGGTCCGTGGGGTCGGTGGCGCGGGTGGTCGCCTCGGAGGCGACGCGGGTCCAGGGCCACCGGTAGGCGCCGATGGCGTAGCAGCGGTTAGCGTCCGGGACGACCCGGTCGTCCTCGAACCAGCGACTGCCCAGGCCGTCGTCGTCCTCCCACTCGACGGCGACCTCGTCGCCGTCGAACCGCAGCCGGGGGTGCTCGCCCGGCATATCACCGGGATAGAGGGCGTCGAGGTGGGCGGCCATGCGCTGCACCGCGAACCGGGGGAAGCGGCACAGCACCGCGGTGCGGGAGAGGGTGGTGTAGCCGGTGGCGACCATGGCGCGGTAGGCGCCGCCGCCGACCAGATCGCAGGTCACGGTCGCCGGGGTCCAGGTGGCAAGCGGTGGGCTGATGTCGCCCCGCTGGCGAGAGATGCGGTAGCGGTCGTTGGTAGCCTCGCTCGCCGGGTCCGGGTGCAGCCCGAACCAGTGCATCTCGTGGCGGCGGGCGTAGCGGAGCAGATCGAGCAAGTCCCGCCGGCCGTCAAGGTGGCCGGTGTGCAGGGGCAGGAATCCTTGTCCGTCCTCGGTGGGGACCGGGTTGCCGGTGGCGCCGGTAGCGGTGTGGGACCAGGTTTCGGCGAGGACGCGGTGGTCGACGCCGTCGGCGTCGTACCAGCGGGGTACCCCGTTGGAGGACAACCAGTCACCGTCGGCGTCGTGGGACCAGATCAGCGCGGCCTGGTCCGGAACGCCAGCCCGGTACTGCCGCCGCGTCCTGAGATGCGCGCTGGCGGCGGCGGCGTGTTCGGCGAGAGGGAGGACGTCGTCGAGTCGGAACCACAATCGGTGGGACATGAGGACCCTCACAAGGGGTTGGAAGAGGGAAAGGTCGGCAGTAGCGCCGAAGCTCATGGGCGATGCCCCCGGCCTCCGGGGCCTCCCGCCCTCGAACGGGTACCGGTGTCAGCTGACATCCACGGTGATCATCGCCAGCTGCAGCAGCTCGTCATAGGAACCGCAGGACTCGGCCGAGGCGGTGAAGGCGGCGGCGGCATCGGCGCCGACGTCGCGGCGCAGCGCCCGAGAGACGGCGGCGATGATGGCGTACGCGTTGCCGTTTCCGCCGCTGAGCTGGACGTGCACATGCGGGTAGACCGGCCGAGCCGGGCCGCCAGCGGCGTCGTTTTGGTCAGGCTGGTGGGCCATCAGTAGGTCTCCTTGACGTGAGGTAGCCAGTCAGGCCGCCACCGATCCCAGGCAGGAGGAGGGGTGGCGGTGCCCGACCGGCTTCGATTCGGTGGTGTTACAGGGCGACGGCGAGCAGCCGCTGGTCGGCCTCGACCGTGTCGAGGTACCGCATCGCCTGCTCGAGGTAGGTCACCCGGTGGGTGAGGGCGTCGCTCGCGGGTGCGAGTTTGTGCCCGTCCGGCGTGAGCAGGGCATCGCCGCACACGGCGGTGGTGGCGCTGTAGTGCTGGTAGGCCATCGGGCCTGCCTGGAACATCTCCAGCTCCCCCACGGCGAGGTGGGCGGCGCCGTAGCTGGCCGCGTTGTGCATCCGCATCGCGTTGACGCGGGCCTGGTTGTGGAAGTCCGCCTCAGCCCGCTCGCGCGGGTAGCGGGCGGGGTCCGCCAGATGGCGGGCCAGCAGGGTCGGCCACGGGGCGGCTGGCCGGGTGCCGTGCACGACCTGCTGCCACAGTTGGTGGCGGATGCCCGCGCCGACGCCAGCGGCGTGGCGCATGGCGGCGAGGTCCAGCAGCTTGACCGGTCCGCCGGCGCAGTACACCGGGCGTCCCTTGCGGGGCGCGACGAGGTGGCCGCGCTGCCACAGCCACATGTCCGGCGTGGCCCAGAAGCGGGCCTGCAGATTGCCGGACACCCCGAAGTGTCGGTCGAGCTGGGTGGCGGTGAGGGCCTGGGCCGGCAGTCCGTCGGGCAGGCAGACGATCATGGTGTTGATCGTCGCGGCCGGCGTGACCACCAGGCTGGTGGCGGCCGTGGCACTGGCGGTGGCCGTGGGGGCGGTCGTGCGGCCCTTGCGGGGCGTCACCGTCGGCACGCGGGTGCCGTAGCGGCTCAGGGGAGTCGCGGCACCGTTGGTTGCGGTCATCTGGGGTTCCTCCTTCGGTTGGGGTGCGCTGTGGGCGCGCGGAAGCGGCCGGTCCACCGGGTGCATGGGTCGGCTCACGGAGCGAACAGGGGGTGGAGCGGGGTGGTGCTGGTGGTGCGGTGCGACCTCAGGGCCGCCGCGCGGCGCGGGCGCCGACCGGCCGAAGGCGGGTGGGCGGAGCGCACCGTGGGGTGCGGCGGTGGTTCCCGAGGTGGGACCGGACCGGAAGAAGCGATATATGGGTGAGAGATGGTGCCGATGAAGGTAGCCGCCGGATCTGTCAGCGCCAGCCGCCGTCATGATCGTCAGGACTGCGGTTGACCTGCCCTGTCAGACGCTTTCCGGGCTCGCCGGGTGGTCGGCGGCGAGTGTGTGAGACTTTGCCGGCCTCACAAACGCTTTGCATGGCCGCCAGCGTGGCGTTGACGTTGAGTAGCGGCGTCGGCGTCCGGCAGGGCGATCGCTGTCGGCGTGATGCGGCTTGTCGGCGCGGCTCATGCCGTCGGCACCGGCCGCCGAACCAGTCGGCTCGTGGGCGTGCTTGAAAGGATGCGGAGCGCGTATCGACACGAGCCGGCCGGTCAGCACCTTGCACTGGTTCGCCGGTGATGTTGACGAATTCGCCTCATCGACCAGTGCCGGACCGTCGGTATCCGTCTGGACGCCGTCTGCGCCGTAGCCGCGCACCGTTCCTGCCTGCATCTTCAGCCGGGACTGATCCCGCACCACGTTGTTGCCGACCTGCGCCTGTTCGCTTGGCGGGCGTCACCTCTTGACGGCCTCTGCGATCTGCAGGGCGGCCTGGGCGGGCGTGAGGTGCGTGGTGTTGACGACCTCGGCGTCGGCATGTAGCCACGTGCGGGCCGCCTCGGCGTAGTGCTCGAGGTATTTGAGGCGGAACGGGGAGGGGATGAGGTGTTCTCCCTCGATGCGCCTGCGGAGGGTCTCTTGGTCGGCGTGGAGGACTAAGTGCCTTACCGGGATGGCATGTTGAGCGAGGCCCCTGCTGATTTCGCGCCAGTACTGCTCGACCAGGACAGTCATGGGGATCACCAGAGTGCCGCCGGCGTATTCGAGTACGCGGTGGGCGGTCTCGACGACGAGGGGCCGCCATGGTGGCCAGTGCTGGAAGTTGTCCGTCTCGGGCAGTCCCGGCGTGATGTCCATGAGGATCTCGCCGACCTTCTCGGCATCGAACACCCGCGAGTCCGGGATCAGTTGCTGCACCAGTGCACTGGTCGTCGTCTTACCTGCCCCGTGGGTGCCGTTGATCCATACGATCATGGGAGCCGACGCTACCTGTAGCGCTTCGCCCGGAGGTCGACCTTCGACTTGGTGCCCTTCGGCTCCCACGAGCGTGACCGGCCTCGAGATTTCGGGGCTCGGTTCAGTGGTTGAGTCGCTCCTGGGAGTCGGCGGTGTCGGCTAACGCTTGGGAAGCGTCAGCTATGGCCGGCAGTCACACAAGGCCATTGACCTCATTTCCGTTGGTGGAGAGCGGATGCGAATTGGTGGCCGGGTTGTCCGGGCCGTGGTCCGAGGGCAGTTCGTGTAGCCAGCGGCGCGGGCCGGGGTCGGTGGTGAGGGTCCAGGCGGGTCCGGCGGGGTGTTCACCGTGGAGGCCGGTGGCGACGGGCATGGCGGTGGGCACTCGGGCGAGGGCGTCAAGGAGGTGTTGTTCGCGGCGGTGGCCGGGGACGCGCAGCAGCACCGGGTACCGCGGCCCGTAGATGGCGAGCTGTTCGTAGCCGCGTAGCTTGCGCAGCACGGTGCCGAGGGGTTCGGTGCCGTTGTCGTGTTCGAGGAAGAACCCGACGGTGCGCCCGGCCGCGTGCCAGATGCCGTGCCCGTCGGGCTGGACACTGGTTCCGCTGCCGGCGGCGTAGGAGGCGGCTGCGTAGGCGGCGGTGGTGTGCTGTTCGGACCACCAGCGCGCCAGCTGGGCGTGCTCGTGGGTGCGGGCGTAGCCGATGAGGTCGATGAACATTTGGTTGGTGCCGAGCAGGTGGGCTAGGCGGCGGCTGCCGATGATGCGTTCGGTGCGGTCGATGCTGGTACGCGGTGCGCGGGTGCCGGCCTGGTTCGGGTCGTTGAACTGGGTGGGGTGGACCACGGCGCCGAGCGGGCCGAGGGTGTAGAGGTACTGGCCGCTGCCGGTGGTGACGTCGACGAACCGGCTGACCGCCTCGATCTGGTGGAGCTGGGCGAGGCGTAGCCGGGCGGCGCGAAGCGAGGTGAACAGGGCCGCCGCGACCTGGTCGGTGGACAGCACGTAGTGCTCGGCGAGCCACCGCAGCAGCTGATGGTCGCGGACGGTCAGACGACGAAGCCGGTCAAGACGTGCCAGCCGAGAAGAGGAGCGGGAGGCCGAAGAAGAAGCGGAGGACGAGCGAGAGGCGGAGTTGTTGGCGGGCACGGTGGACGCTCCAGGCGGGAGAGGGGTCCCTCCGAGGGGAGGGTGTCTGAGTTCGGTGAGGCGGCACGGGGAGCTGGTGATGGCCGGTGAGCGGCACTGACAGATCCCTACGGCCGGATCTGTCAGTGCCGGATCGCGATCGGTGGTGAAGGGCTGGTGAAGCCCACACGGAAGGAGGCCGGGACGAGGGCTACTCCGCTCGACCGGTCTGTCGATCTCGCTCAGCCGCCCTGCGACGTTCAGGCGTTCGCCTCCGGGCGGCTCTTGGTCCGGGGGCGGCGGTTGTCGTCGGTTCGGGCCGAGAACCGGTCGACGAGGTCGTCGATCGCGCTGGTGTCCTGCGCCGGTACCGCCTGCGCGGCGGCCTGCCGGATGGCTGTCGCCTCGCCCACGACCGGCTTCGGCGGCCGGGTCTTGAGGGTGAACGCCGGCGTCTGCCGCCCGCCGACGACGAGGCGCCCGACGGCGGTGTAGGCGTCGAGGTGGGTCAGGTCGTGCTCGTCGAGTTCGGGCAGGGTGTGCCGGGCGAGGACGCGCGCGTCCTCCGGGGCGACGGAGAAGTACAGCTTATTGCGGGCGTTCGCCGACGCCGCTGCCAGGAGGTCCTTCGGGAACTGGGCCAGGTCCTGGTGCGCGAGGACCATCGACAGCCGGTACTTCCGCGCCTCCGCCAACATCGAGTCGAGGCTGTTGGCGAGGGTGAGGAAGTTCTGACACTCGTCGATGATCAGGGTGGCGTCGCGGCGTTTGTCCGCCGGCACGACCGCGCGCGCGGTCGCGGCCTGCCACACCTGCGCCAGGACCAGGGAGCCGAGGAGCTTGCTGGTGTCCTCACCCAGCTGGCCCTTCGGGATGCGCACCAGCAGCGCCCCACCGTCCAGGACCTTGCCCATGTCGAAGCTCGATTGGGGGTAGCGCATGGTGCGCTTGACGAAGTCCCGCAGCAGGAACGCCCGCAGCCGGGCCAGGACGGGGCCGATGACCTGGGAGCGCAGGGCCGGATTGAGCTGGTCGTACCACTGCCAGAACCCGGACAGGCCGGCCGGGTCATCCAGGCCGACGGTCATCGCCGACCGGAACTGCGCCGAGTTGAGCAGGGGCGGAATGTGCTGGAGGGTGACGTTGGCGTGCCGCAGCAGGGTCAGGCAGGCCACCCGCATGACGTCGTCCATCCGCGGCCCCCACGCCTTCGCGAAGATGTTCCCGAAGATCGACACGAGGTTGTCGACGACCAGGTCCGGGTCATTGCCGGACAGCGGGTTGAGGG
>NZ_VDFY01000295.1 GCF_006228125.1 Micromonospora orduensis
ACCCAGCACCCAGTCACCGACGCCGCCGTCCCCGGCCCCCAGCAGCGCCGCTCCCTCGACAGTCGGTCAGCAGGTGCCGGTCAGCCTGCGCCAGGTCACCAACGAGTTCACCGCGGCGCTCGCCGAGGCGCAGGCCCGCGGCGAGATCGACCGCCGGACCGCCGAGGATCTGCGCGACGGCCTCGCCGACGCCAACCGTCGGTCCCGCGACCGCGCCAAGCGCGTCGCAGACCTGCGCGAACGCATCGCGGAGCTGGTCGACCGGGACAGGCTCTCCGCGCGGACGGCCGCTCACCTCGACGAACTTCTCAGCCAGGCGAGCACCTTCTCGACCGACCGTACGGACGACTGATCCATCCGCCGGTCTCACTGGCATGATGGGCCGATGCGGACACGGTTGATCTTCGTGCGTCATGGCGAGTCGGTCCACCAGGTCGACGGGACCGTGGGCGGACCGCACGGATGCCGCGGGCTGACCGCGCTCGGCCACGACCAGGCACACCGGCTCGCCCGACGGCTCGCCGAGGACCACGCCGTCGACCGGCCGGTGGCGGTCTACTCGTCCGTGCTGCGCCGGACCGTCGAGACCGCGCAACCGATCGCCGCGGCGTTCGGCCTGCGCGCCGTGGCGGACTGCGGTCTGTGCACCTGGCACACGCCCCCGTACGCCGACGGGTTGCCGGTCACCCGCTTCCGGGCCGAGCACGCCGCGGTGGGTGGAGGGCTGTTCCGGCCGTTCGAGACCGGCAACGAGAGCTGGGCCGAACTGGTCGTCCGCATCAGCCGCGCGATCATGGAGATCGCCCACCGGCACCGGGGCTCCACAGTGGTGCTCGTCGGTCACACCGCGACCGTCGAGGTCGCCTTCCACGCGCTCGCCGCCCAGCCGCTGCACCGGGGGTTCGACCTGGTCATCGCGCCGGCCTCGATCACCGAATGGACCACCGACCACGACACCGGCGCCTGGCCACCGGCCCGCTGGACCCTGCACCGCTTCGGCGACACCGGCGGATGGGCTAGAGGGTGATCCAGTAACGGCGTGCCGGCCTAGAGGCTGACCCAGTACCGGCGGGTCGGGCCCAGCTCGGTGTCCCGGACGTCCTCCAGGACGCCGCCGTGACGCTCGATCGTCCGCGCCGACGCCACATTGTCCGCCGCGCAGACGATCAGCACCCGATCCAGGCCGATCGCCCGCGCCTCGCCGAGCATCCGGCCCAGCGCCCA
Organism: Micromonospora orduensis; assembly: GCF_006228125.1. Taxonomy (GTDB): domain Bacteria; phylum Actinomycetota; class Actinomycetes; order Mycobacteriales; family Micromonosporaceae; genus Micromonospora; species Micromonospora orduensis. The sequence goes on from NZ_VDFY01000295.1 coordinate 1,225, forward strand.
GGTCGCCAGCCCCCGCCGTCGCGCGGACGGCCGGATGCCGTACCCGACGTGGCCGGCGCCGCGCAGCAGGACGTCGTTCAGCTCGTGCCGCAACGCGATCCCGCCGAGCACACGGTCGTCCTCGACGATCCACCGGTGCGTGCACCGCACCTGACCCTCGGCGAGAAGCGTCCCGGGATCCGCCTGCTCGTTCACCCGTCGCACCCAGGCCGCGAACCCGTCCGGCGAGCGCACCTCGTCGGACGGCCGTAACCCGAAACCATCCTCGTGCAGGCCGGGACCCCACTCGTCGTGCGCGTCGAGCCAGGCGCCGTGCAGACCGACGGTGGGCACGACCAGCTCGGGCATCAGTCGACCCGTCAGTCGTTCAGGATCTGCTCGCGCAGGATCTCCGCGTGCCCACAGTGCTGAGCCAGCTCGCGCAGCACGTGCAGATACACCCAGCGCAGCGGCAGCGGGCCACGGCGGTTACCCCTGAGCAGGTCGTCCAGCCCGAGCGACGCCGTGGCGCGGCGGGACGCCTCGCACGCCTCACGATGCGCCCGCTGGATCGTGGCGATCGTGTCGGAGTCGTCGAGGACGAACGACTCGTCGGGCGTCGCGGGGATGCCGATCTCGGCCCGCGAGCGACAGGTGACAGCCTCGTCGAACCAGACCTTCTCGACGAACGTCGCGTGCTTCACCAGACCCAGCAGCGTGGTCCGCGACGGCACCAACGATCGGCGCGCCTGCTCCTCGGTCAACCCATCCAGGTAACCGTCGAGCGCCAGGCGGTGCTCGTCGATGAACGCCTCGAACTGCGCCTGCGCCGGCTGGCCGACGACATCCTCGGCGAAGGTCGGCGGGAAAACGGTCATGAGGGAAGCATTCCAAGCCGGCCGGTCGAGAGCAACCACGGCACGCTCACCCGAAGGACACGAGCGAGCCGCGCTCGTCGAACACCGCGGTACCCGCCCAGGCGATCTCCCAACGGTTGCCCTCCGGGTCGGCGATGTACGCCGAGCGCCCACCCCAGGGCCGGTCCGTCGGCTCCGCCACCACCGTTGCCCCCGCCGCGACGGCAGCGGCGAAGGCCGTGTCGACGTCAGCCCGGTCGTCGACGTTGCAGGCCAACGTCACTCCGGACCAACCGCCGGCCGGATCGGCGACGCCCGGTGCCGCCTCGGCTGCCAGCTCCGGCAGCGGAGAGAGGGCGAGCAGCACACCACCGAGCAGGAACGCCGACCAGTCGTCGTCGCCCGACGGCTGCTCTGGCCAGCCCAGCGCATGGTAGAACGACCGCAGCAGGCCCATGTCGCGTACGCCCAGGGTGACCACCGACAGTCGGGAGGGAATTGCACTCATGAGCCGACCGTAACCCGGTCGCCGTCGGCCACCCGACCGGCGCGGACCACCCTGGCGTACGCGCCGACGCACGGCTGCGGGCCCATCCCGGGCAGCGGCTCGACCCGGTTGAGCCGGGCGGGCACCCGCAGCGCCTCGGCCTCGCGGGGCAGTGGCCCGTGCGCGAGCGTCGGCACCGCGCAGCGCGGCGTCGGAGCGAGCACGGCGAGCACCAGGTCGGGGCCGACACGCAGCTCCCGGCCCACCCAGCCGTTCTCGGCGAAGGCCTCCGTCTCCGTGTCGAGCACCAGATTGGGTCGGTAACGCTCGACAGTGCCGGCCCCGGGCGGCAGGCTCCCGGTGATCCGGTCCAGGGTCGCGGTGGTGACCAGGTGGATCGGGGCGAAGTCGAAGAAGGTGCCGGGCACCACCGCCCCGAGGCGGCTCTCGTCGGCCGGTACCTCGTCGGTCAGGCCGGCGGCGAGCACCGCGTCCGGGTGGGACCGCAGCAGGGTGGCGCCGTCCGGCAGGGTGTCGACAACTGTCACCGGGTGGCCCACCGCCGCGCTGAGCGCCTGGTCGACGGTGGGGTCCGCGGCCGACAGGTACCGCCCGTCGGGCAGGGTGATCCGGATCGGGTCGGGCGTCCCGCCGGTGGCCCGCAGGGTGAGCAGGTCGCGCCAGCGGTGCGGTTGCTTGGCGCTGGCGACCCGTCCGCTGGCCCGGTCCAGCAGGGCCAGCGCACGATCACCCACGACGCCGGCCACACCGACCTCGGCGGCCGGGATCCGTTCGCCGAGCAGCGACTTCACCGGGTATCGCCGCAGCTGCACCAGCCGTCCTGAGATCATCCCGCCACCCTAACCGGGCTCAGTCGATGCTCACTCGAACCAGCTCTCCCGGTGCCGTACCTGCCCGTGCGCACACCTCGCCCTGTGGCGTCCAGACGCCGGAACGCCCCGCCGCCTCCGTGTAGCCGCCACCTGTCGACCCGGCGAAGCTCGCCATCGCCACCCACACCCGGTGCGTGACGGCGATCCGGTGCGCCCGCTGGTCCACCACGGCGGTGTCGCACGCCGACTCCAGCACCCCCGCCGCGTACACGTCGACGCCGAGCGCGGCCGTGCGCTGCGCGTGGGCGGCGACGCCGGTGTCCTTGCAGACGGCAAGCCCCAGCCGCCATCCGTCCACAGTGAGCACACCCGGTGTGTCACCCGGCCGGAACCGGCGGGCCTCCGCCTCACCCAGGCACATCTTGCGGTACGCCACAGTCACACCATCACCGGTCACGGCCAGCACCCCGATGTGGTCACCGGCGACCGGCGCGCCCGCCAGCGCCAGCGCCCCCGTCTCGGCGCACGCGCGCACCAGCGGCGCCAACCGTGGGTCGTCGGTGGGCACGACAGGGGCGTCCAACTCGTACCCGGTCAGCGACAGCTCCGGAAAGACCACCACCCGGGCACTCGCCGCGCGGACCGCGTCGGCGTGCGCCCGCGCGTTGGCCGCGACATCAAGGGGTACGCACAGTGGCTGCGCCGCCGCGAGCCGCAGCGGGGTACGGCCATCCGTGCCTGCGGCCGGCGTGGCCTCTCGGTCGGCTCTCAGGATCGCTTCGTAGCGTGTGGGCATGATTCGAACGTCGCACGCCGTGCTCGCCACCGGAACCCCTGCCGCCGCCGCGGAACCGCCGCAGGGCGGCATCGTCGGCTACGTCAGCGACCTGGTGGAACGGCTCGGCGGCCCGGGCGCGGGCCTGGCGGTGGCGCTGGAGAACCTGTTTCCCCCGATCCCGAGCGAGGTGATCCTGCCGCTGGCCGGGTTCGTCGCCGCGCAGGGTCGGATCAGCCTGTTCGGTGCGATCTTCTGGACCACGCTCGGCTCGGTGGTGGGCGCGCTGGCCCTCTACCTGATCGGCGCGTCACTGGGCCGCGACCGGATGCGCGCCATCGCGGCCCGGCTGCCGCTGATCAAGCTCAGCGACGTGGATCGGACCGAGGCGTGGTTTCTGCGGCACGGCGTGAAGGCTGTCTTCTTCGGCAGGATGATCCCGATCTTCCGGAGCCTGATCTCCATCCCGGCCGGGGTGGAGCGGATGCCCGTACCGGTCTTCCTGCTCTACACCACGCTGGGCAGCCTGATCTGGAACACCACCTTCGTGCTCGCCGGCTACCTGCTCGGCGACAACTGGCACCTCGTCGAGGGGTACGTCGGCACGCTCCAGAACGTGGTCATCGTGGTCTGTGTGGCGGGCGTCGCGTGGTTCGTCGGATCCCGGGTGCTTCGCGCCCGCCGCGCCGCACGGAACCCCGAACCCACCACCCCCGAACAGCGCTCGCCGAACGGGGTGCCCGACCCGGGCGGTCGCGGCACTCTCTACCGCAGCGGCTCCTGGCCCGCCAACGACCGCTAGACGGACGATCCGTGACGCCCCGCCGTGCCCCGGCTGGGGTGTTTGTCCGGTCTGGGGTCGTGTGGGCTGTGACCGGTCGCACCGGCGCGGCGGAATCATGGCCGGCCGGGGGTCGTTACACACCCTGACGATCGCAGGACCACGGCCATTCGGCCCGGCCCTCACGGGGTTGGAATGCCCGGCCTGGCCTGCTCGTTGAAGCCCCCCGGCACCACCTCGTTGCGGGTGCCGCCGGCCCCGGAATGACCCCGGTCCGCCGGTCGTTACACCGACCCCCAGGCACCGCCGAAATGCGGGTGCCGCCGGATGGGCCACCCCCGGAATGACCCCGGCCCCCGGGTCGTTACACAGACCCGGCGCCGTGAGCCCTCCGGCTCGCAGGCCGCCGAACCTTCAAGACTTTGTGCAGCGCCGGACGAGGTGCTCACACCCACGCCACCATCCCCCGGTTGGTGTGGGTGTTTCCTACCCCCGAAGGAGCTACCCCCATGAACACGATCATGCGCAAGAGTGTGCTGTCCGTTGCTGGTCTGGCCTTCGCCGGTGGCATCTTCGCCGGCCCGGTCGCCGCCCACGCCGCGACCCCGGTCGTGGACGCCAAGCCCACCGCCGCCGCGGTGCAGACCGCCGCGCCGAAGCCGCAGGGCGAGCAGTCGCACATCACCCTGAACGGTGAGCAGACCGCGAATGTCAAGGCGATCATCGCCGCGACGAAGAAGGCCGGCCTGCCCGAGCGGGCGGCGGTCATCTCGATCGCGACGAGCCTGCAGGAGTCGAAGCTGGAGAACCTCGGCCACCTCGGCGACCGCAACGACCACGACTCGTTGGGCCTGTTCCAGCAGCGCCCGTCCAGTGGTTGGGGCACGCCGGAGCAGATCACCGACCCGGAGTACTCCACGACGGCGTTCCTCAAGGGTCTGAAGCAGGTCGACGGGTGGCAGGACATGCCGCTGACCGACGCCGCGCAGACCGTGCAGGTCTCGGCCTACCCGGACGCCTACGCCCAGTGGGAGCAGCAGGCCACCGACCTCGTGGCCCAGCACTGGAACAGCTGACCCACACACACATTCGATGGCCGGCACCCCGGAACGACAGGGGTGCCGGCCATCGGCATGTCCGGTCGAGATCTTGGACAGTTTCCGTCAGCCGTGAACGGGAACTGTCCAAGATCTGTGTGGAGGCGGGAACATTGGGCGGGGCCGGTGGGTTGTGGATCGGTGTCGGTGTGACTCAGTGTCCCCGGGCCTCACCTAATATTGCCGTCGCGGAACACCGTTCGGCTGGAGCCGCGTCGCGCCACTCGCCGAGAGGCGACCTGCACACCGACACCAGCGCCGCCCCCGCCCCACCCGGGCCGGGGGCGGCGCTGTCCGTACCTGCCGTCGGGCCGGCGCGGCACAATGCTCGGGTGTCTGTCGTTCAGCCCTGGTCCGGGCAGTCGGGTGTCGTCGTACTGCCGAGTGGCGCGAGCGTGCGCGGACGCCGCATCGCGGCGGAGGCCTCGCCTGCCGACTTCGCACTGTTGTTGGCCCCCGGCCCGGAGCCGGCGTGGGCGCACCGGCGGATCCGGTGGCCCGACTTCTGGGTTCCGCTGGACCGGGCCGATGCGCTCGACGCCCTGCGGGAGGCCCTGCGCCGGGCACACGGCGGCGAACGCGTCGAAGTGGCCTGCCGGGGTGGAGTGGGCCGGACGGGAACGGCGTTGGCTGCGCTGGCGATCCTCGACGGCCTGCCAGCCGAGCGGGCGGTGCCGTGGGTCCGCACGGGCTACCACCCGAAGGCCGTGGAGACTCCCTGGCAGCGACGCTGGCTCCGCCGCGTCACCTGACACCCGCCGGCGGACGGCAGGCGCCTGTCTGCCGCCCGCGCCGTCCGCCTGCCGCCCGACGCCACCGCAGCGCCGTCAGCCTTGGCTGATCCGCGCGGGCTCGTTGACGTACTCGCACAGGTGGGTCGCGGTGAGGGTGCCTCCGTGCGCGACCAGCTCGGCAGGCGTGCCGGTGAAGACGACCCGCCCGCCGTCGTGTCCCGCGCCGGGGCCGAGGTCGATGAGCCAGTCCGCGTGTGCCATGACCGCCTGGTGGTGCTCGATGACGATGACCGTGTTGCCGGCGTCGACCATGCGGTCGAGCAGGGCCAGGAGTTGGTCGACGTCGGCCAGGTGCAGGCCTGTGGTGGGCTCGTCGAGGACGTACGTGCTGGTCTTCTCGCCGAGGTGGATGGCGAGTTTGAGTCGTTGCCGTTCCCCGCCCGACAGGGTGGTCAGCGGTTGGCCGAGGCTGAGGTAGCCCAACCCGACGTCGACGAGCCGGCGGAGGATGACGTGCGGGAAGAAGTCGTACGCCTCGGTGACCGACATGGCGAGCACCTCGCTGATGTTCCTGCCGCGCAGCGTGTACGTGAGCACCTGGTCGGTGAAACGGCGGCCCTCGCACCGTTCGCAGACGCTCGCCACGCCGGCCATCATCGCCAGGTCGGTGTAGATGAGCCCGATGCCCTTGCAGGCCGGGCAGGCGCCCTCGGAGTTGGCGCTGAACAGCGCCGCCTTGACGCCGTTGGCCTTGGCGAAGGCGGTGCGGATCGGGTCGAGCAGCCCGGTGTAGGTGGCCGGGTTGCTGCGCCGCGAGCCGCGGATGGGGGACTGGTCGACGATCACCACACCGGACCGGCGGCGCAGCGACCCGTGGATCAGGGAACTCTTGCCGGAGCCGGCGACGCCGGTGACGACGGTGAGCACCCCGAGCGGGATGTCGACGTCCACGTCGCGCAGGTTGTGCAGGTCGGCGTGCCGGATGGCGAGCTGCCCGGTGGGCTGGCGTACGGCGGCGCGCAGGGTCACCCGGTGGTCGAGGTGCCGGCCGGTGAGCGTGTCGGAGCGGCGCAGCGCGGGCACGTCGCCGGTGAAGCAGATCCGGCCGCCGTTGGTGCCGGCGCCGGGCCCGAGGTCGACCACGTGGTCGGCGATGGCGATGGTCTCCGGCTTGTGTTCGACCACCAGGACGGTGTTGCCCTTGTCGCGCAGCCGCAGCAGCAGGTCGTTCATCCGGGCGATGTCGTGCGGGTGCAGGCCGACCGTGGGTTCGTCGAAGACGTACGTGACGTCGGAGAGGCTGGACCCGAGGTGCCGGACCATCTTCACCCGCTGCGCCTCGCCGCCGGACAGGGTGGCCGACTCGCGGTCCAGACTGAGGTAGCCCAGCCCGATCTCGACGAGGGAGTCGAGCAGGTCCCGCAGGTTGGCGATCAGCGGCGCCACCTCCGGGTCGTCGACCTCCCGGACGAACGCGGCCAGGTCACTGATCTGCATGGCGGAGCAGTCGGCGATGGTGCGCCCGGCGATCCGCGAGGACAGGGCCGCCGCGTTGAGGCGGGTGCCGTCGCAGTCGGCGCAGGTGGTGAACGTGACCGCCCGGTCGACGAAGGCACGGATGTGCGGTTGCATCGACTCGCGGTCCTTGGAGAGAAGGAGCCGCTTGACCTTGACGGCCAAGCCCTCGTACGTCCAGTTGTTGCTGCCCACCTTGATCTTCGTGGCGGGTTTGTGGAGGAAGTCCTGCCACTGCTGCGGGGTGTAGTCCTGGAGTTTGACGTCCGGGTCGAACAGGCCGGAGCCGACGATCGTCTGCCAGTACCAGGAGTCGACCGCGAAGTTGGGCACCGTGATCGCGCCGTCGTTGAGGGAGCGCTCGACGTCGACCAGCTCGTTGACGTCCAGGTCCGACACACGGCCCAGCCCCTCACAGGTCGGGCACATGCCCTCGGGGAGGTTGAAGCTGAACGCCCCAGCCCCGCCGATCTGCGGCTGGCCGAGCCGGCTGAAGAGGATCCGCAGCATGGCGTACGCGTCGGTGGCGGTGCCGACGGTGGAGCGGGAGTTGACGCCCATCCGTTCCTGGTCGACGACGATGGCGGCGCTGAGGTTGCGCAGCGAGTCGACGTCCGGGCGGTTGAGGTTCGGCATGAACGACTGGAGGAACGCGCTGTAGGTCTCGTTGATCATGCGCTGGGACTCGGCGGCGATGGTGCCGAAGACCAGTGACGACTTGCCGGAGCCGGAGACGCCGGTGAAGACGGTCAACCGGCGCTTGGGGATGTCGACCGAGACGTTGGCGAGGTTGTTCTCCCGCGCCCCGCGTACCTCGATCATGTCGTGGCTGTCGGCGGCGGACCAGGCTGGCTGCGACATGCGAACCCTTCACGAGATCGTGGCGGGGCGGCCCCCGCCGAGCACTTGACGGATTAAATTGTCTCATTCATCCTCCTGTAGAGACTTTCGTGAAGCTTCCGCCGTAGGGCGATGCGGAAAGGCCTGAGAAGTCTCAAATCACGTGTCAACCACTAGGGTTGCCGGTGTGGACGTCGGGCCGAAGGACCGCCTGCGCGCCGTGGACCTGGCCGCCACCGTCGGGATCTCGGTGCAGCAGGTGCGCAACTACGTCGAGCAGGGAGTGCTGCCCCCGGCGCGGCGCACCCCGAGCGGCTACCGGATCTTCACGAGCGAGCACTCCCGGGCGTTGACCGTGGCGCGGCGGCTCGCCGAGGGGCACGGCTGGGGTCGTACCCGGGAGATCATGGCGGCGGTGCACAGGGGTGACCTGCCGGCGGCGCTCGCGGCGCTCGACGGCGGCCACGCCGAACTGGACCGGGAGCGGGCCGACATCCGCCGGGTGCTCGGCGCGTTCGAGACCGTGTTGGCCGCTTCCCCGGCGGCCCGGCCGGCGCCCCGCCGGGGCGTCCGGATCGGCGAGGTCGCCGCCCTGGTCGGGGTCCGGACCTCCCAGCTGCGGCTGTGGGAGGCGCGCGACCTGCTGCGCCCGACCCGCGCGCCGGGCACCAACTACCGGGTGTACGACGAGGCCGAGCTGCGCGCCGCGCAGGTCGTCGCGCTGCTGCGCCGGGGCGCGTACCCGTTCGAGATCATCGAGGCGGTGCTGGGGGAGCTGCGCAACACCGGCAGCGCCCAGCGGGTCCGCGCCGAGCTGGCGCGCCGTGAACAGGACCTGCACGCGCGCAGCCTGCGCCGGCTGCGGGGGAGCGCCGCGCTGCACGACTACCTGCGCCAACGAGCCCAACCGGTCCCGCCGGGCGATCTTGTTGACTAGGGTCGGGCTCATGAGAGCTGCGCTGCTGGCGGCCACCACGTCCGCCGTCCTGCTCGCTCCCGCGCCGGCCGGGGCGGCCCCGGGCGCCATCGCGCCCGTGCGGTGCCCACGGGCGGCGGGGTCTGCGA
>NZ_VDFY01000296.1 GCF_006228125.1 Micromonospora orduensis
GCGCATGCCGCGCCCCGCCGGCGCCCACCGCGCCCCTGCCAGACGCCACCTCGCCGCGGCATGCGCCGGCGGCGACGCGTCGCCGCGACGTGCAAGATCGCCCCCGATCCAGGAAGTAGTGGCCTCCCGACGCGACGAAGGGACTCGTTCCAGGATCGAGCGCGATTTGTCCGCGCGGGGTGCGATGCGGGCGCGGGGCTAGAGGGCGTCGAGGACCTTGGTGAGGCGGCGCCAGACGTGCGAGCGCCAGCCGCCGTCGAGCAGGGCGTAGGTACGCTGCTGGAGCGGGTCGTCCGGGTCGAAGCCGGAGTGTTCGAGGAACAGCCGGGTGCCCCGCCCCTCGGCGACGAGGGTCCAGGTCACCACGGTGTCCAGCGATCCGCCGCGCCAGGACCAGCGCAGCAGGCGTTGCGGGTCCAGGTCGACCACCTCGCAGTGCACGATGCCGTCGAACCCGGGGCGCGGGTCGGTGCGAAAGGTGAACCGGTGGCCGACGACCGGCACGAAGTCGGTCCGCATCAGCCAGCGCGCGATGAGATCAGGATCGGTCAGCACCCGCCAGACCTTGGCCGGCGGGTGGGTCAGGAACTGGTCCACCCGGATGGTGCCGCGCTCACTCATCGTCAAGCTCGTCCAGCACGTCGCGCAGCGCCCCGAGTCGACCGCGCCAGTACGCCTCGTACGGGCCGAGCCAGTCGGCGACCTCCTGCAGCGGCTCCGGCCGTAGCGCGTACAGCCGCTGCCGACCGACCGGCCGCTCGACCACCAGGCCGGCCTCCTTGAGCACCTTGAGGTGCTCGGACAGGCTCGGCCGGCGCATGTCGAAGTGGTCGGCGAGCCGCTGCACCGGCTGCTGCCCGCCGTCGCGCAGCAGCCGCAGCAGCTCACGCCGGGTCGGGTTGGCCAGCGCCGCGAAGACGTCCGACTCAGACACGGGTCGCCTGGAGGACGATGCCGTTGCCGTCGGGGTCGTCGAAGGTGGCGTACCGGCCCCAGGGGGCGGACTGGATGCCCCCGTTGGCGAAGTCGACCCCCCGCTCCCGTAGCCGGGCGACGTCCGCGTCCAGGTCGTCGGTCTCCAGCACCAGGCCCTTGAGCGACCCGGGCGGCATGGTCGGGAACCAGGTGACCAGGGTGAGGGCGGTGGCGGCGCCCGGGGGCGCCACCTGCACCCAGCGCCCGCCGTCGGGGCCCATCGGGTTGTCCCAGACCAGGTCGAACCCGAGGACGTCGACGTAGAAGTCCCGGGCCTGATCCTGGTCGGTGACGGGTACGGAGAGTAGTTGCACGTGGGTCACGGTCATGCCGACCACAATAGGTAGGAGATTTCCTACCGGTCAAGCCGAGACCCTACTTGAGCTGGCCGGCGGTCAGGCCGGTCTGGACCTGGCGCTGGAAGGCCACGTAGATCGCGAGCACCGGCAGCACCGCGATACTCAGCCCGGCGAAGAGGCGGGCGTAGTCGCCAGCGTAGCCCTGGCTGACCGAGAGCGCGAACAGTCCCTGGGCGAGCATCCACTTGGACTCGTCGCCCTGCATCAGCACCTGCGGCAGCAGGAACTGGTTCCAGTGGATGAGGAAGTTGAAGATCGCCACGCTGATCATTCCCGGACGCGCCATCGGCAGCATCACCCGGAAGAAGAGCCGGAAGTGACCGCAGCCGTCGACCATCGCGGCCTCGGCCACCGAGGTCGGCAGGGTCCGGAAGAACGCGGTCAGGAAGAACACAGTGAACGGCAGCGAATAGGCCGCGTACACCAGGATCAGTCCGACCCAGGTGTTGAACAGCCCGGCGTTGCGGACCACGAAGAAGAGCGGCACCAGGGCGAGGAACACCGGGAACATCAGTCCGCCCACGAACAGGTAGTAGACGAACTGCCGGCCGCGGAACTCGTACCGGGCGAAGACGTACGCGGCGGTGGCACCCATCAGCATGGTGAGGCTGACCGAGCCGGTGACGACCACGAGGCTGTTGAGGAAGTACCGGCCGATGTGCGCACCCGTCCAGGCCCGCGCCCAGTTGTCCCAGTGCAGTGCCCCGGGCAGTCCCCACGGGTCGGCCAGGATCTCGCCGTTGGTCTTGAACGAGCTGAGGAACATCCACAGCAGCGGCAGGACGGTGAGCAGGCCCCAGATGAGCAGGAAGCCGTGCGAGAGGGTGTTGGCGACGCCGAGTTCCCGGCGTACGGGACGGTCCCGCCGGGCGGTCGGGGTCGGCGTGGTCGCGGCGGGGGCGGGCTTGTCCAGTGTGGTCACGAGTACTCGATCCGTTCGCGCCGGCCGATCCGCAGCGACAGCACGGCCACCGAGAGGGTCAGGAAGAACATCACCACGCCGATCGCCGAGGCGTAGCCGAACTTGGTCTCGCTGCCGAAGGCGGTGTCGTACATCCGTACGCCGATCACGTCGGTGGAGAAGTTCGGCCCACCGTTGGTCATGAGCTGCACGAGGATGAACCCGTCCAGGGCGAAGATGGCCAGGTAGACCCATGCGACCTGCACGGTGTCCCAGAGCAGCGGCAGGGTGACCCGGCGCAGCGTGGTGAACCGGGACGCGCCGTCGAGCAGCACCGCCTCGTAGATCTCCTTCGGCACCGCGGACATGGCCGCGCCGAACAGCACCACGTAGAAGCCGACGTTGCTCCACACCATCACCGCGAGTACGCACCAGAAGGCGGTCGCCGGGTCGCCGAGCCAGGTCGGCGAGGGTAGGCCGAGGCCGTGCAGAGCGCTTGTGAGCAGCCCCTTGTTGGGGTGGTAGACCTCCTTCCAGAGCAGCGCGATGATCACCACGGAGAGCACCTGCGGGAAGAAGTACACGGTGCGGTAGAGCGCGCCGCCGCGTACCCCGGTGACTCCGGCGCGGCCCTTGCGCCCGCCCATGGCGAGCATCGTGGCGAAGAACAGCCCGAGCACGATGGTCAGCACGGGCACCAGGGCCAGCAGGATGCCGTTGTTCTTCAGCGCGTTCCAGACGTAGTCGTCACGCCACAGGGCCTTGAAGTTCGCCAGACCGACCGGGTTGGCGTCGGCGGAGTAGCCGAGCCAGTCGGTGGTGGAGATCTGGAACGCCTGCAGGTACGGCGAGACGACGAAGAACACGTACAGCAGCACCGGCGGCACCAGGAACGTGACGATCAGCGGCCACTTGCCATGTCTCACGAGAAGGACCTCTCCGAGGGGATACGGCCGGTGGGGGTGGTTGTCTCCCCCACCGGCCGGGGGTCAGGCCGCTCGCTTGTACTTCTTGATCGAGCTGTCCTGGGCGATCGAGTCGGCGCCCTTCTGGCACTGGTCGAGGAACTCCGCCGGGCCGATCCGGCCGCTGAAGAACTCGCCGCACGCCGCGTCGACGAGGTTGCGCTCCAGCTTGCGGTAGTAGTTGTTGTAGACCCAGTTGAAGCCGTTGGCGCCGGAGGCGTCGAGCGCCCTGACCACGGTGTTCAGCCCGTACGGCAGGTCCACGCCCTCGCTGGCGCCGGCGACGACGGTGAGGCTGGCGACCTTCTTCGTGAAGTCCTGCGCGCCCTTCTTGGAGAGCATGGTGCGGAAGTACTCCAGCCCGCCGGCGAGGTTACGGGCCTTGGCGGGCACCATGAACGGCTCCCCGGCGGTGCCGCGGATCGCCTCGAACGGCAGCTTGTCACCGCTGCCCAGGCTCGGCGTGGGCGCGATGGTCATGTTGAAGCCGGCCGGGGTGACGTCCTTCTGCTCGCTCTCCAGCCAGGATCCGCAGGAGATGAAGGCGGCCTTGCCCTGGCACCAGGCGGTCTGTGACTGCTTGTGGTCCAGGCCGGAGGAGCCGTCGAGGATGTACTTGTCCTTGACGATCTGGTGCCACGCGTCCGCGGCGGTGCGCATGGAGTCGGACTTCCAGGCGTTCGGCTCCAGGTTGTCGATGGCGGTGGCCACCGACGGGCCGCCGAGCTTGATCGCGGTGGAGATCAGCGGCCAGCTCATGTAGCGCGGGTGCAGGCCGGCGTACGTCCAGGGGGCGATGCCGGCGGCCTTGATCTGCTTGCACAGGGCGATGTGGTCGTCCCAGGTCTTGGCGTACGCCCAGCCGCGGTCGGTGAGCAGCTTGTTGGAGTACCAGATGCCGTACGCGGTGTAGGTGTAGTTCATCACCAGGAAGCGGCCGTCGTACGAGCCGATCTCGACGGCGCCGGGCAGCAGGGTTTCCCTGACCGTCTTGCCGGGGACGTCGAGGCTCGGCGCGTCGAGCAGCTCGCCCAGGTCGGCGAGGGCGTTCTGGCTGACCAGGCCGTTGAAGTCGATCTGGCCGGCGCCGGAGTTGTTGACCACGTCGGGCGGGGTGCCGTCGACGAAACGCGGCTGGAGGGTCTTGCTGATCTCCTGGGTGGCGGAGTGCTTGATCTTCGCCTTCGGGTACTTCCCGGTGTACATGGCCTCGTGGGCCTTGGCGTACTCCTCACCGAACCCGCCGCCGAAGATCACCACCTCGAGCGGGGCGTCCTCCTTGACGCCGAGCGGGTTTTCGGCGCTCTTGGTGCCCTTGTAGGTCTCGGCATCGCCCTTGTCGCCGCCGCCGGTCGCGCAACCGGTCAGCAGACCGGCGGCGGGGGTGGCCAGCAGGCCGGCGGCGGCGCTGCGCCGCAGGATGTCACGCCTGTTCATCAGATCTCCTCGGGTCGGGTCGGGCGGATCGCCGAAGTGGGGGAAGGCGTCCGCCGCGCGAGGCACGTCGATTCTCTTCAGTTAACGCGTTGTTGCTGAAGAATTTCTACGACAGGCCGGCCCGGACTTCAAGTCCTGACGGTCGAACCGTTATCACCACCGGCCGCCGTCGGCCGCCTAGCCTGAGGTGATGCGCCGTCTGCGCGACCTCGCCGACCGCACCCCGGCCGGACGGGAGCGGTACGTCGACCTACTCCGCGCACTCGCTATCACCATGGTCGTTCTCGGACATTGGGGCATCACGGTAATCGGGCGGGACGCCTCCGGCCAACCCACCGGGCACTCCGCGCTCGGCGACCTGCGCTGGGCGTACCCGCTGACCTGGGTAGCCCAGGTGATGCCCGTGTTCTTCCTGGTCGGTGGCTACGCCAACGCGGCCTCGCTGACCCGGCTGCGCGCCCGGGGCGGCACCGCCGCAGATTGGCTGCTCGACCGCAGTGCCCGACTGGTCCGCCCCACGAGCGCGCTGCTGCTCGTGCTCACCGGGGCGGCGGCGGTGGCCCGGCTGCGCGGCGTCGACCCGACCCGAATCCGCGAGGTGGTCTGGTTCGCCACCATCCCCCTGTGGTTCCTGGTCGCCTACCTGGCGGTCGTCGTACTCACCCCAGCCATGTACGCGCTGCACCGCCGTCTCGGCCTGGCCGTCCCGCTGGTGCTGGTCGCCCTGGTGGGCCTCGGGGACCTGGCCCGGCTGACCGGGTCGGTGGAGCTGAGCTACGGCAGCTACCTGTTCGGCTGGCTGGCCATACACCAGCTCGGCTTCGCCTGGTACGACACCCGCGCCACCCCGCCGACCGCCACCGAGACCGCGCCCGCAGCGCCGCCGACCACCGAAACCGCGCCACCGTCAGCCGCCGGCGGGCCGTCGGCTCCCGACCACCCGGGGGTACGCCGGCGGCGGCTGCCCACCTCCCGGCGGGCCGGGCTGGCGTTCCTGACCAGCGGGCTGGCCGCTCTGCTGCTGCTCACCGGGCCCGGCCCGTGGCCGGTGGCGATGCTGCACGTGCCCGGCGAGCGCCTGGACAACCTCAGCCCGCCCAGCCTCGCGCTGCTGGCCGTCGCCACCGCCCAGCTCGGCCTGATCCTGCTGCTGCGCCGCCCAGCGGAACGCCTGCTGCGCCGCACCGGCCCGTGGCAGCTGGTGATCGGGGTCAACCTGGTGGTGCTGACCATCTTCCTCTGGCACCTGACCGCCGCGATCCTGCTCATCGGGCTGCTCGACACGACCGGGACGCTGCCCACTCCGGCCGCCGGTTCAGGCGCCTGGTGGGCGTGGCGAGTCCCCTGGCTGCTGCTGCTCGCGGCCGTCCTGGCGGTGCTGGTCGCGATCTTCGGCCCGGTCGAGGCGCGCAGCGCCCGGCACCGCACCGCACGGCGGGTTAGCCGGGGCACCACCACCCGCGCGGCGCTGACCGTGGCCGGGTACATCGCCGTGGTGGCCGCGCTGCTGATCAACAGCGCGACCCCGTCGCACGCCCGGGAACCCTTCGGCACACCCGTCGCGGCGCTGCTGGCGTACCTGGCCGGGGCGGGCGTGCTGCGGTTGCTCAGGTCTGGGTGGGGAACCCGAGGTTGACCCCACCGTGGCGCGGGTCCAGCCACCGGCTGGTGACCACCTTGCCCCGGGTGAAGAACCGCACCCCGTCCTCGCCGTGCGCGTGCAGGTCGCCGAAGAGCGACGACTTCCAGCCGCCGAACGAGTGGTACGCCATCGGCACCGGGATCGGCACGTTGATCCCGACCATGCCCACCTCCACCTCGTGCTGGTAGCGCCGGGCCGCGCCGCCGTCGTTGGTGAAGATCGCCGTGCCGTTGCCGTACGGGCTGGCGTTGACCAGCTCCACGGCCTCGTCGTACGAGTCGACCCGGACCACGCTGAGCACCGGACCGAAGATCTCGTCGGTGTAGATCGACATCTGTGGGGTCACCCGGTCGAACAGCGTCGGGCCCAGCCAGAAGCCGTCCGGGTCGCCGTCAGGCGTCACGTCCCGCCCGTCCACCACCGGAACCGCGCCGGCGTCCACCCCGGCGTCCACGTAGGAGCGCACCTTCGCGGCGTGCTCGGCGGTGACCAGCGGACCCATGTCGCAGCCCCGCCGCCCGTCACCGGTGCGCAGCCCGGCCATCCGCGCGGCGATCCGCTCGATGAGCGCGTCCGCGACCGGCTCCACGGCCACCAGCACCGAGATGGCCATGCAGCGCTCCCCCGCCGAGCCGAACCCGGCGTTGACCGCCGCGTCGGCGGCCAGGTCCAGGTCCGCGTCGGGCAGCACCACCATGTGGTTCTTCGCCCCGCCGAGTGCCTGCACCCGCTTACCGGCGGCGGTGCCGCGCTGGTAGACGTACCTGGCGATCGGGGTGGAGCCGACGAACGACACCGACCGCACCTCCGGGTGGTCCAGCAGCGCGTCGACCGCCTCCTTGTCCCCGTTGACCACGTTCAGCACCCCGTCGGGCAGGCCCGCCTCGGCGAACCACTCGGCCAGCAGCAGCACCGCGCTCGGGTCCTTCTCGCTCGGCTTGAGCACCACCGCGTTGCCGCAGGCCACAGCCACCGGCACGAACCACAGCGGGACCATCACCGGGAAGTTGAACGGCGAGATCACCGCCACCACCCCGAGCGGCTGCCGGATCGTGTACGAGTCGACCTCGGTCGACACGTTCTCGCTGAACGCGCCGCGCAGCGCCGACGGCAGACCGCAGGCGTACTCGATGACCTCCAGGCCGCGCTGCACCTCGCCGGCGGCGTCGGCGAGCACCTTGCCGTGCTCGGCCGTGATCGCCTCGGCGAGCCGGTCCCGGCGGGCGTGCACCAGCTCGCGGAACGCGAACAGCACCGCCGACCGCTTCGCCAACGACGCGTCCCGCCAGGACCGCGCCGCGCGGGCCGCGGCCTGCACCGCGACGTCCACGTCCGCGGCGGAGGCCAACTCCACCTCGGCGGTACGCCTACCGGTCGCCGGGTCGAACACGTCGCCACGCCGCTCGGACGTGCCGCCGACCCGCTTACCGTCGATGAAGTGTCCGATGCTCATGCCGCCACCCCCGCCGACGAGCGGATCGCGTCGACGAGGATCGCCAGGCCCTCGTGGGCCTCCTCCTCGGTCAGCGTCAACGGTGGGCCCATCCGCAGCACGTTGCCGTACAGGCCGCCCTTGCCGGCGAGCAGGCCACCGGAACGGCACGCCTCGAAGACCTGGTTGGTCAACGCCGGGTCGGGCTCGCTGGTGCCCGGTCGGACGAACTCGACGCCGAGCATCAGCCCCTTTCCGCGTACCTCGGCGACGCAGTCGAGACCGCCCACGGCGGACCGCAGGCCGTCGGCGAGGATCGCGCCGACGCGGGCCGCGTTCGCCTGGAGGTCGTGCTCGATCAGGTAGTCGAGTACCGCGTTGCCGGCCGCCGTGGAGATCGGGTTGCCGCCGAACGTGGAGAAGCTGATCGCCGGCACCGCCTGGAGCACCTCGGCCCGGCCGACCACCCCGGCGAGGGCGAACCCGTTGCCGATGCCCTTGGCGAAGGTGAGCAGGTCCGGGGTGACGCCGTGCGCCTGGTAACCCCAGAAGTGCTCCCCGGTGCGCCCCCAGCCGGTCTGCACCTCGTCGGCGATGAACAGGATGCCGTGCTCGTCGAGGACCTTCTTCCATCCGGCGAAGAGCCCGTCCGGCGGGTGCACGAAACCACCGACGCCCTGGATCGGCTCGGCGATCAGCGCGGCCACGTCACCGGCGGTCTGGGTGGCCAGCACCTCGCGCAGGTCCTCCACCGCCGCGTCGACCTGCTCCTCGGCGCTCAGCCGCGCCAGCAGACCGCGCACCCGGTCACCCGAGTGCAGCCAGGCCACCTGGAGCGGGTTGAACGCGCTGGCCGACCAGTTGCGGTTGCCGGTGACGCCCATGGCCGCGTACGACCGGCCGTGGTAGCTGTTGCGCACGGCCAGGATCTGGTGCGAACGGCGGTGGTTGGTGGCGACCAGCAGCGCGGCCTCGTTCGCCTCGGTGCCGGAGTTGGTGAAGAACACCCGGGCGTCCGCGATGCCGGACCGCTGCGCGATCTTCTCGGCCAGCTCCACCTGCTGGCGGATCAGGTAGAGCGTCGAGCTGTGCACGATGCCGGTGGCGAGCTGCCGCTCGACCGCCTCCCGGATCTCCGGGATGTCGTACCCGATCATGTTGGTCAGCACCCCGCCGAAGAAGTCCAGGTAGCTGCGCCCCTGGGCGTCGACGACGCGGCGGCCCGAGCCGGACACCAGCTCGATCGGCTCGGCGTAGTACAGCGGCATCCAGGACGGGAGCACGGCCCGGTGCCGGGCCAGCAGGTCGTCGGTCATCGTGGCACCCTTCAGCGGCGTTCGCGGATACCGCACGCTCCCACCGCGAGCCGACATGGACAACTGCCACTGTGTAGCGCAGGGAGCGTCCGCTCCTGACAGTGCGTCAGCCGGGTGGCGCGGCGATCAGCCGGCGGTGGGCAGCGCCGAGCGGCGCCGGGCCACACCGCCGGGAGCCGTCGCGTGCAGCGCCACCGCCACCAGTGCGAAGGCCACCCAGCCGGCCGCCAGAGCGGCGACCGGCGAGTCGTCCTGCCACCGGTGGTACGCCGCCAGGAAGCCGACAAGCGCCAGGCTGTTGCGGGCGAAGTGCGCGGTGAACGCCACCAGGTCGCGGCGACTCTCGATCGCCACCAGCACCCCGGAGTACGGGAAGGTCACCACCATCGCGCGCAGCAGTTCGCCCAGCAGACCGGTGAGCGTCGCGCCGAGCAGGATCACCAACAGCTTGACCGGCGCCGGCAACCGAGTCCGCCGCCCCGCCTCCGCGAGCGGCTCGGGCTTCGGTGGCGACGTCGGGGCGGGCTGGTGTCGGTGCAGCAGCATCATCGTCAGCAGCCAGAGCGCCACGGTGCCGACCAGCGCTGGCCCGAACGGCATCGGCACGGCCAACAGGCCGGCGCTGAACGCCACGTACCCGCCGATCCCGGCGGCGTCGGCGAGCAGGATCGGCCAGCGCAGCCGGTGGTGGGTGACCGCCACGACGACGAAGAACAGGTTGAGGCCGAGCACCCCGAGCAGTTGTGCGCCCTCCACCCGGTGCCCGGTGCTGACCAGGGCCAGTGATATCGGCAGCGGGAGACTGTAGACGAACGCCCGCAGGCGCACCGACCGGATCAGGCTGACCACCCAGACCACCGCCGTCACCAGCAGCACGGCGCTCACGGTCATCGGCGGTCCACCTCTGCGGGCGTGGTCAGTCGAGGACTGTCGCGGCCTCGACACAGGCCTCGAAGACGTCGGTCAACCGGGCCAGGTCCGCGGCGTTGACCGAGAACTGGTTCTCGGTGATCTCGCCGTGCGCGCTCATCCCACCCTCCCAGCACGCCGCGCCGTCCCACAGGGTCAGGTTGACGTGCCGGGAGGCCTCCACGACCCCCCACGGCAGCAGCC
>NZ_VDFY01000240.1 GCF_006228125.1 Micromonospora orduensis
GTCCTTGGCCTTGTTGCTGGGGATGGCGAACCCGACGCCGATGTTGCCGGTGCTCTGCCCGGAGGTGGCGATGGCGGTGTTGACGCCGATCACCTCGCCGCGGGTGTTGGCACGCGCACCAGCCGGGTCAGCCGGTCCCGCCGTGGGGGCCGCAGGTCCCGCCGCCCGGCAGCGGCCCCCGGCCGAGCCGCATCGCGAAGTTCGCCGGCGCGGGTGTCGCCGTGTTCGCCCTGATGCTCGGGTCCGGCGTCGCTGGCGGGGCGCTCGCGCTCGCCCTCGACGGCGACGGCGGAGGCGTCACCCGCACCTACTCGGCGGCCCCCGTTCTCAACAGCGCGGACCTGCCGAAGATCGCCGCGTCCGTGCAGGACAGCGTCGTCTCGATCACCACCGACAGCGGTGAGGGCTCCGGGGTGGTGCTCAGCGCCGACGGGTACGTGCTCACCAACAACCACGTGGTCGCCTCCGCCGCCGGTAACACCGTGCGGGTGGTCTTCGCCGACGGCAAGAACGCCGAGGCGAAGATCGTCGGCACCGACCCGAAGACCGACCTGGCAGTGGTGAAGGCCAACGGGGTGAGCGACCTCAAGCCGGCCAAATTCGGCGACAGCGACGCCATGCAGGTCGGCGACCAGGTGCTCGCCCTGGGCAGCCCGCTGGGTCTGCAGGGTTCGGTGACCGCGGGCATCCTCAGCGCCCGGGACCGCACCATCCGCGCCGGCGAGGGCCAGCCGCAGGACCCGAGCCAGCAGAGCCAGGCCGTCAGCTCCATCTCCGGCCTGCTCCAGACCGACGCGCCGATCAACCCCGGCAACTCCGGCGGTGCGCTGGTCAACACCCGCGGCGAGGTGATCGGCGTCAACACCGCCATCGCCACCTCCGGGCAGAGCACCGGCAACATCGGCGTCGGGTTCGCCATCCCCAGCAACAAGGCCAAGGACGTCGCGGGCAAACTCCAGCGCGGCGAGAAGGTCAGCCACCCGTCGCTCGGGGTGGGCGTCAACCAGGCAGAGGGCGGCGGCGCTCTCGTCGCGTCGGTTACCGCGGGCAGCCCCGCCGAGAAGGCCGGCCTCCAGCGGGGCGACGTCGTCACCCGCTTCGGTGACAAGGCGATCAACGACTCCGACGACCTGGTGGGCGCGGTGCAGGCCGGCAAGGTCGGCGACCGGGTCGAGGTGCAGTACAAGCGAAACGGTGTCGAGAAGACGGCAACCGTGACGCTCGCCGAGACGTCCTAACACCAGAACCTGCCTCCTCCCTCCGGCGGCGGGTGGCGGGGCCAAGGGGGTTGGCTCCGTCACCCGCCGCTTCTTCTCGTTCCGACGGCGGTTCACCCGATCCGGGTGAACCGCCGTCACCCGTATGTCCGGCAGGTTCGCCAGGACGAGGCGAGACGGGGGTGGGACCGGTGGATGCCGACGACGACCAGCGGATCCAGCGCGACGTCCTGGCCGAGCTGGCGTGGGACCCGCGGCTGCTACCGAACGAGATCGGCGTGACGGTCGACCAGGGCGTGGTCACCCTGCACGGGTTCGTGGACGGCGTCGCCCGGCGGTGGGCGGCGGCCCGCTGCGCGCAGCGGGTGCGCGGGGTGCGGGCGGTGGCCGACGAGATCGAGGTACGGCTGGCGGGCACGCCGGGGCGTACCGACGCCGAGATCGCCATCGCGGCCTCCCGGGCGCTGGAGTGGGACAGCTTCGTGCCCGCCGAGCGGCTGGCGGTGACCGTCGCCAACGGCTGGCTGATGCTGCGCGGCGAGGTGGAGTTCGGCTGGCAGCGCCGCGCCGCCGAGGGGGAGCTGCGCCGACTGGACGGGGTGCGGGGCATCACCAACCTGGTGGAGGTGCGTCCGCCGGCGCCGCCCGCCGGCGACCGGCTGCGGCACGACGTCCGGCGTGCGCTGCTGCGCACGATCGGCGCGGACCGGGTGACAGTCGAGGTGGACGGCGACACGCTGGTCCTCGCCGGGGTGGTCCGCTCGTGGTGGGAACACGACCAGGTCCAGCGGGTGGCCTGGTCCGCGCCCGGAGTGCGGGTCGTCCACGATCAACTCCTGGTCGGCGGGTGAACGTCCGTCTTGTCCGGTTTACCGGCGACGCCACGGGGAAACCGTCGCGGACCACGCCGACGACCGGCGTCGACACCGGAACCGGGACAATCGGGGAGGATCCGTGGCCGTGAACCACCCGCCCGCCGAGCGCTCCGGAGAGCGGTCGTTGCGCATCGCGATGGTGGTACCGCCCTGGCTGTCCGTGCCGCCGCCCGGCTACGGCGGGTTGGAGCAGGTCGTCGCCGGCCTGGTGGACGCGCTTACCGCGCACGGGCATGCGGTGACCCTGTTCGGCGCCGGCGGTCAGCACGGCACCGCCGCCGGCGGTTTCGTCTCCACCATCCCTGACGTCCAGTACGAGCGGCTCGGCGAGTCGCTGCCGGAGCTGGCCCACCTGGCCCGGGTGAACCGACTGATCACCGCCGCCGACTTCGACGTGATCCACGACCACACCACGATCGGTCCGCTGGTCGCCGGCCGCCGGGCCGTTCCGACGGTCGCGACCGTGCACGGCAACCCCGTGGGGGAGTACGGCGACGTGCTCGGTGACGCCGACCGGGACGTCCGCCTGGTGGCCATCTCGCACGCGCAGCGCGGCCTGAACCCCGGCCTGCCCTGGGCCGGCACGGTGCACAACGCGCTGGACATCCGCGGCTTCCCCCGCAAGACCGAGCCCGGCCCCGGGCCGGTGCTGTGGCTCGCGCGGTTCAGCCCGGACAAGGGCCCGGACGTCGCCATCCGGGCGTGCCGCGAAGCCGGGCTGCCGTTGCTGCTGGCCGGCAAGTGCAACGAGCCCGCCGAGCGCCGCTACTACGAGCAGGTCGTCGAGCCGCTGATCGACGAAGACGTGACAGTCGTTCTCAACGCCGACCGTGCGCAGACCCTGCGGATGCTCGTCGACGCCCGCTGCCTGATCATGCCGATCCAGTGGGAGGAGCCGTTCGGCATGGTGATGCTGGAGGCGATGGCGACCGGGACCCCGGTGGTCGCCCTGAACCGGGGCGCGGTGCCGGAGCTGGTCCGGCCCGGCGTGACCGGGCTGGTGTGTGAGACGCCGGACGACCTTCCGGCGGCGTTGCGCGCCGCAGCGCAGCTCGACCCGCAGGACTGCGTGGCGCACGTCGCGGAGAACTTCTCGGCCGAACGGATGGCGTACGGCTACGAGGACCTCTACCGCCGCTTCGCCGCCGACCGGTACGACATCCGCGAACCGGCCCGCGTGTCGGCCCGCTGAGCCGCCGAGGTGTGGCCGGGGTCAGACGCCTGCCGCACCCAGCTCGGTGATGGCGACGTCGAGCCGCTGCGCGTACGCCGGACTGATGCCGCCCTCGCCGAGGCGGACCGCGACCTTCTCCCGCAGCCGGGCCACCGGCGGTGCCAGCTGGTCCCGGCCCGAGCCGACCGCGACGGTCAGGTTCCGCAGCTCGTTGCGCAGGTCGAGGCCGACATCGGAGCGGATCTCCCCGGCGTTCAGCCCGTCGCCGATCAGTTGGTCCACACGGTTCGCGGCCTCGATCAGGTTGCCGGGCTCCGAGGTGGTCGAGCGGGCGCTCGGCGGTGCGGACGACGACGGAGCCGAGGGCTGCGACGACTCGACGACCGGCGGGTCCGACGGCGGGGGCGCGACGGGACCGGTCGACGGCCGCGTCCGGGGTGTCGACCGCTCATCGGGCAGCAGGGCCACCCCGGCCAGCGCCACGCCGACCGCGAGGAGCGCCGGAACCAGCAGCGGCGCCAGCCGCCGACGGGGCCGACCCGGGGGCGGTGTCGCCTCCTCGGCGGGGGCGTCCGTCGCCGTGGGCCCGGGGACCGGTTCGAGGGGCACGGCCAGGGTGGACACCGGGGCGGTCGGCTCGGCCGGCAGCAGTTGGTCGCGCAGGGTGGTGGCGACCTGCCGTGCGGTCGGCCGGCCCGCCGGGTCGCGGGACAGGCAGCGCAGGCAGATCCGGGCCACCGCCGGGGGTAGCTCCGGCAGGTCGGCCAGGGTCGGTGCCGGGCCGTCGGCCAACGCGGCGCTGAGCTGCTCCCAGGTGTCCGCCGGGTACGGGACCCGACCGGTGAGCGTCTCGTGCAGCAGGACGCCGAGCGAGTACACGTCGCTGGCCGGTTGGGCGGGGGCGCCGTCGAGCCGTTCCGGGGCCACGTAGGCGGGGGTGCCGAAGGTGCCGCCGTCCTCGTCCTCGTCCGGCGCGCCGATCCGGGTGGCGATGCCGAAGTCGAGCACCTTGACGCCCGTCGCGGTCATCATCACGTTGGCCGGGGTGATGTCGCGGTGCACGATGCCGAGCCGGTGCGCGGCTGCCAACGCGTCGGCGATCTGCCCGCATACCTCGACCGCCTCGGCCCATGGCAGCGGCCCCTCGGTGAGCCGCAGCTCCAGCTCCTCGCCGCTGAGCAGCTCCATCACCACGAACGAGGTGATCGAGCCGTCCGGGTCGACCGTCTCGCCGTAGTCGTGCACCGATGTGACGTGCGGGTGCACCAACTGGGCGGCGGCGCGGGCCTCCTCGCGCACCATGTCGCGGAAGCGGGCGTCGGCGGCCAACGACGGGGCGAGCACCTTGAGCGCCACGACCCGGTCGAGCACCTCGTCACGGGCACGCCAGATGACCGACATGCCGCCGGCGCCGATCTGGTCGACAAGCCGGTACCTGCGGGCCAGTAACCGGCCCGGGTGCAGCGCTGCCTTCACGGATCGCACCTGCCTCGGGGTGGGAGCGGTATCAGGTTGCGCGAATGTGTCCGGCCTGTCAACGGCGTCCGGCCGGCCGTCGACGGGCGGTGCCCGCTCTGCGCCGAATGCCGGTGGCGGCGGGCCCGTGCCAGGATGAGAGACATGGCGGGGGGACCGGTGGCGTTCGTGCTCGGCGGCGGGGGAGTCCTCGGCGCGGTCGAGGTGGGCATGCTGCGTGCCCTGTTTCGCGCCGGCATCCAACCCGACCTGGTGCTCGGCACCTCCATCGGCGCGGTCAACGGCGCGCTGGTGGCCGCCGACCCGACGGAGGCGGTGACCGGCCGGCTGGTCCGGCTCTGGGCGTCGCCGGAGGCCAGCGAGGTGTACGGCGATTCCGTCGCCCGACAGTTGCGCCGCTTCGCCGCCCGCACCCACCTGCACTCGCCGCGTCCCCTGCGCCGGCTGCTCGAATCCGAGTTGGGTGTGGACACGACGTTCGCCGACCTGCGGGTGCCGTTCCGTTGCTGCGCCGCGCACATCGAGCGGGCCGCCGAGCACTGGTTCGACAGTGGGCCGGTGGTGCCGGCGGTGCTGGCGTCGGCGTCGGTGCCGGGGCTGCTCCCACCCATGGAGATCAACGGCGCGCACTACGTGGACGGCGGCATCGTCAACTCCATCCCGATCGGCGAGGCGGTGGCCGCCGGCGCCGGCCGGATCTTCGTCCTCCAGGTGGGCCGGATCGAGCGCGAGCTGACCCCGCCCCGGCGGCCGTGGGAGATCGCCCAGGTGGCGTTCGAGATATCCCGCCGGCACCGCTTCTTCCGGGAGATGGCCGCGCTGCCCGAGGGGGTGGAGGTGCACGTCCTGCCGACCGGCGGGCTGAACCCGCGCGACGACACCCCGTGGGCGTACCGGGACATGGCGGCTGTGGGCCGGCGGATCAGCCGGGCGTACACCGCCTCGCGCCGCTACCTCGCCACCCACGTGGAACGCTGATGCCGCTGCCCCCCAGGTGGCTTCGCCGGTTGCTGATCGCCCCCACCGTGGTGCTGCTGGCGTTCCTCGTGGTCACCACGCTGCCGGTCTGGGCGTTGCTCGCGGCCGCCGCCTCGCCGCTGGTCCCGGGCCGGTTCCGGCCGTTGCGGCTGTTCTGGATCGGCTGCGTCTACCTGGTGTGGGACGCCGCCGCGCTGCTCGCGCTGTTCGTGCTCTGGGTGGTCTCCGGCTGCGGCTGGCGGACCCGGTCGCCGGCCTTCCAACGCGCGCACTACGTGCTGGCCGGCTGGTTCCTGCGGGTGCTGTTCTGGCAGGCCCGTTGGACGTTGCGGCTCACCATCGACGTGGTGGGCACCGACCCGGACACCGCGCTGCCCGGCCGGCCGGAGCTGGTGCTCTGCCGGCACGCCGGGCCGGGCGACTCGTTCATCCTGATCCACGGGCTGGTCAACTGGTTCAACCGGGAGCCGCGCATCGTGCTCAAGGACAGCCTCCAGTGGGACCCGGCGATCGACGTGCTGCTCAACCGGCTGCCCAACCGGTTCATCGCGCCGACACCGGAGCGCGGCGAGGAGACGGTACGCCAGGTGGGGCACCTCGCCGACGGCCTGGACGACAACGACGCGTTCGTGATCTTCCCGGAGGGCGGCAACTTCACGCCCAAACGGCGGCTGCGCGCCATCGCCCGACTGCGTTCGCTCGGCCTGGAACGGATGGCGCTGCGTGCCGAACGGATGCGCCACGTGCTCGCCCCGCAGCCCGGCGGGATGCTCGCCGCGCTCGACGCCGCCCCGGACGCGGGGGTCATCTTCGTCGCGCACACCGGCCTGGAAAGGATGCTCACCGTCGCCGACGTGTGGCGCGAACTGCCGATGGACAAGCGGATCGTGATGCGGTTCTGGTCGGTGCCGCCGGAGGACGTCCCGGCCGGCCGGCAGGAACGCATCGACTGGCTCTATGACTGGTGGGCGCGGATCGACGCGTGGGTCGCGGCCAACCGGTGAGCGCGAGGCGCGCAGCGCAGCGGAGCCCCGCAGTCGCTAACGAAAAGCGGGCTCAGCGGGACGGTGCCGCGTAGGGTGCGGTCGTGGACCAGATCTGCGTGGTGACGACGGTGGTGGATGCACGTTCGGTCGCCGACGTGCTGGCGGCCGCGGCCGTCGCCGGGCGGCTCGCCGCCTGCGCACAGGTCGGCGGTCAGGTGGACAGCACCTACTGGTGGCGCTCGGGTGTGGAGACCAGCACCGAATGGTCGGTGCAGTTCAAGACCGCCCCGGACCGGCTCTCCGCGTTGGTCGACCAGATCCGGGTCAGCCATCCGTACGAGGTGCCGGAGATCCTGGTGTCCAGGGTGGAGAGTGGCGACCCCGGCTACGCGACCTGGGTACACGAGCACACCCGACCATGAGTACGCGCACTCTGGGCCGCGACCCGGTGGTGTTTCGATGATGTGCGGGTGGACGACACCCGCTATCCCTGCCCCGCCTGCGGCGCCCCGGCTGACCTGAGCGCCGGCTGCGCCGGTTGCCGACGCCCGCCCGACCCGGTCGCCGCCGAGGTGGTCCGGCTGGGTCGGGAGGTGGCCCAGCTTGAGCCGCGGGTGGAGCAGGCCCGTCGGACGTACACCGAGTTGGCCGGTCGGTTGGCGGCCACCTCGCGCCGGCGGGCCGAGCTGGCCGCGGTCGTCCGCGCCGGGGTCGCGGCGTCCGTCGTCGGGCCGGTGCCGCGAAGCGCTCCGGTGTCGACGGTCGGGACGGTCTCGACGCCGGGGGCGGCGGAGGCTTCGACGCGGACGATCCAGGGTCTGCTCTTCGTCCTCGGTGGACTTCTGCTGGGCACCGCGGCGGTGGTGTTCACGGCCGTCGCGTGGGCGTCGGTCGGGGTCGGTGGCCGGGCGCTGATCCTGGCGGCGTTCACCGCGCTCGCGCTGGCCGTGCCGCTGCTGGCGGTCCGTCGGGGGTTGCGCGGCACGGCGGAGACGTTCGCGGCGGTGGGGCTGCTGCTGGTGGTGCTTGACGGTTACGCGGCCTGGTCGGTGGACCTGGGTGGGGTGGCCGGTTGGCCGGGTAGCCGGTACGCCGCGCTGGTCGGGGGGGCCAGCGCGGCGGTCGCCGTGGCGTACGGCCGGCTCAGTGGGCTGACCGGGCCGTGGTTCGCCGCGCTGCTGGGCGCCCAGCCGGTGCTGCCGTTGCTCGCCGCCGGGGCGCGGCCGGACGCGGCTGGTTGGGCCCTGGTGCTGCTCGGGGTGGCGCTGCTGGATCTGGCAGTGGTGGTGGCTCTGCGCGGCCGGCCGGGGTCGGCGCCGTTGGCCGGTCGGGTGGTGGCCGGAGCCGGGCACGTCGTGGCGCTCACCGGCGCCGCGAGCTGCGCGCTGGTGCCGTTGCTGCTCGGCCGCGCCGCAGGCACACCGCTGCTGGCGGGGGCGCCGCTGCTGCTGGTCGCGCTTACCGCGTTCGGCGCGGCCCGGCTGGTCGGCGGCCCCGTGCTGCGGATGCTGGCCGCCGGGCTGGTGGTGCCGGTGCTGGCCGTCGCGTTGCTGCGTCCGGTGGCCGAGCTGCGGCCGGCGCTGCTGCTGCTCGCCGCGGCGGTGGTGGCCGTCGGCCTGGCGGGTGCGGTGCGACTGCTGCCGGCGTCGGTCCGCTCGGAGGGGGCCGGACCGACAACGGCTGGATCGGGGGCGGCCGGGTCGGCGATGGCTGGGCCAGCGGGTGCTGGACCGGCAACGGCCGGGTCGGCAACGGCTGGGTCGGCGGCGGATGGTGGCGGCGGTTGGCGGACCGGCCCGCGCGTGGGGGCGCTGCTTGTCGCGGCGGGAACGGCGCAGGTCGCGGCGCTGATCACCGGCGCGCTGGCGGTCGCCGCCGTCGGTCGGTCCCTGCCGCCGTGGGGCGGGGCCGGGACCGGACCGGACCTGGACTGGGGCTGGCAGGTGGCACCCGCTCTCGCGCTGGCGTTCGGCGCGACGGCGCTGCTGGTGCCCCGCCGCGCGTGGGCGCTGCTGGCGACGGCCGGCGCGGTGGCGGTGCTGCTCGCCGTACCCGCCGGCTGGCCAGCGTCCTGGTGGGCCGTGCTGGCCGTGGACCTGCTCGGTGGGGTCGCGTTGCTGCTCACCGTGCTGGTCCGTCCGGTGACACGACCCGCCGTACTGTCCAGCCGCGCGCTGGGCGGCACCGTCCTGCTCGGGCACGGACTGCTGGTGGCCCTGGCCGATCCGGTGGGTGCCCTCGTGGCGTCCGGCGTCCTGGTCGTGGCCGGTCTGGCACTCGCGCTGCGCCGGGCGTCCGGGCCGTACCGCCGGGTGGCCGGTGCGGGTCTTCTCGTCGCGCAGGTCGCGCTGCCCGGGGTCGCCGCGCTGGCGGCGTTCGCCGCGGGCGCGCAGCCCTGGTGGCAAGCCCGGCTCGCGGTGGCCGCCGCCGTGCTGCCGCTGGTCGCGGTCCTCGCGGCGCGTCGCCACCGGGCTGACCTGACCGCGTACGCGGTGACCGGCGCGGTGGGCGCGGTCGCCGTGCCCGGGCTCGCGCCGCTGGTGGCGGCGGGCAACGAGCCGATCGCGCTGTACGCGGCCCTGGCGGCGGTGGTCGTCGCGCTCGTGGCCCGATGGGACCGGCCGACCGCCCAGGTCGAGACGCCGTCGACGGCTGGGGGGCC
Organism: Micromonospora orduensis; assembly: GCF_006228125.1. Taxonomy (GTDB): domain Bacteria; phylum Actinomycetota; class Actinomycetes; order Mycobacteriales; family Micromonosporaceae; genus Micromonospora; species Micromonospora orduensis. The sequence goes on from NZ_VDFY01000240.1 coordinate 9,369, forward strand.
GTCGGCGGTCGGGGCGGCACCGGTGGTCGGGGGGCCGTCGATGGTTGGCGGATCGTCGACGGTCAGGGGGCCGTCGGCGAGCCGCCGGCCGGGGACGCTGGTGGTCGGTGGCGCGCTGGCGGGGGTGGCCGTGCTGGCGGCCCTGCCGACGGTGCTGAACGCGCTCGTGTCGCCGTACGACGGCGGGGGTCGGATCTGGTCGGGCGTGCCGGCCGTCGTCGCGGATCCGGCGGGGTACCCGGTCGGGCTGGCGCTCGCCGCGCTGGCGGTGGCCGTGGTGCTGGCCGGTCGAGGGGGTCGCCCGCCGCTGCTGGCCGCGCTGCCGTTCGCCGCTGCCGCGCTGCCGGTACTGCTCGTCGCGGTGGGAGCACCCTGGCCGGTGCTGCCGGGCGGCGTCCTGCTCGCCGGTGTGGCCGCGCTGCTGTTCGCCGCCCTGGCCGCGCCGCGTCCGGCGCTCGCGCCGACCGCCGTGCCGGTGGGGGCGGTGCTGGTCGCCGCCGGCGTGCTGGGGCTGCTCGCCACCCGGGCCGGCACGCTCGCCGCCGAAGGGGCGCTGCTGGTGACGGCTGTGGTCGTCGCCGTCGGGGCGCGGGCGGTCGAGGTGCGGGTCGCGGGGTCCCTCGCCGCGGTCGGTGCGGCGTGCGCGCTCGCGGT
>NZ_VDFY01000299.1 GCF_006228125.1 Micromonospora orduensis
GCCATTGGTGCATATCGAGCTGCAGAGCAAAGGGGGTTGGCGGGGGGTTGGGGGTCCTACCGGTCGGCATCGGGGTTGCCCTGGTCGGGCCAGGGCTGGGGCATGTGCTGAGTTTCCGGCTCGCTGTGGCGCCAGGAGATCCGTGACGCAGCGTATTGGCGGCGCGTGGGGGTGCCGCGAGCACGGAAAGTGATCCGTCGGCGCGGGCTTTATCCACAGGTCGGCTCGTTGTCCACAGGTGCGGTGACCGGGATTGCGGTCAGCTTCACCAGGCGGGACGGTGGCTGCATGAGCGATTCGTCAGCCTCATCCGAGCCGGTGCTGCTCACCGAGCCTTCCGACGCGCCCTGGCCGGCCGCCGGTATCGTCCGCGCGGTCCGCCGTCGCGCCGACCTGAGCCAGCGCGAGCTGGCTCGGTGGGCGGGTGTGCACCATGCCACCATCGGTCGGATCGAGGCCGGACGCATGGTGCCGAGCATCGTCCTGCTCCGGCGGATCATCGGCGTGGTCGGCCACCGGCTGGCCGTGGTGGACGAGTTCGGCCGAGTGCTGAAACCGATGCTGGACTGGCAGGACACGCGCAACGGCGCGGAGCGCCGCTACCCGTCGCACCTCGACACCATCCTCGACCCCGAGCTGGGCGAGTGGTGGGCGGACATCTACGGGCTGGCCCGCCCACCGGAGACGTTCTACCGCGACAGGGCAGTTCGGGACGCGATGCGGCTGCGCAGCCAGTGGGAGGTGCGGGTGGCCCAACACCGGCACCTGCCCCGGCCACCCTGGCCGCCGCGCGGGGTGGTCTGACCTGGCGCGACCACGAGCGAGGCCCGCCGATCCGGTTTCGGATCGACGGGCCTCGGCCGGGAGCGCTCGACGTCAGTCGTCGTTGGTGATGGTGCCCGTCGCCAGCGGATCGGCCAGCCGCAGGCCGGGCACGCCGGCCACCAGCAGCGTCAGCTTCTCGTTCGGCTCCCGCTTCCGGTCACCCCGCACGGTCACCGGGAAGGCGACCGACGTCTGCCCAGCGGCCAACACCTTGCAGCCGACGTACATGTCGAAGTCCGAACCCGCCTGCGCCGTGCCGCCGACCGTGGTGGCGCAGAGCAGCACCGGCTGGGACAACGGCCGGGACACGGTCGCGGTGAAGGTGAGCTGCCGCGTGCCCTGGTCACCCTCGACCACCGTCGCGTCGGCGACCGTCAACGACGACCGGGACCGGAACCTCGCCACCTGCGGGTCGTGGTCACTGGACCCGCGCGACCCGTCGCCGGTGAACTCCGCCGGCCAGTCCGCGTTGATGTGCGCCGCCCGCACCTGCACCAGATCGCCGTAGAGCGCGTCATTGACGAACAGGTGGTCGAGCGTCTGCGCCTGCCCCTCGAAGCTGTACGAGTACGCGGAAGCCGGCACCTCCGCCACCAGGTTGTCCCACAGGCTGTGCAGGCCCGCCTCGTACAGCGGCGCGAGCTGGTCCGACACAGTGGGCTCGCTGCCCGTCGCGATCGGGTCGTCGGGGCGGGGGAACACGTTCAGGTCACCGCCGTAGACCACCCGGGCGTTCTGGTCGGCCGCCTCGATCGCGGTGACGATCGCCGCCCCGTAGCGGGCCTGCTCCCGACGCTGCCCGATCCGGCCGTCCGGGCCGGAGGAGTAGTGGTTGCTGAGCGCGTACAGGGTGAACCGCTCGGACGAGCCGGGCGCGGCGGCCACGCTGAACTCACCCAACTGGGGAGCCCGGGTGAACACGTTGGTGCCGTCCCGGCCGGTCGACGTGTCCACGTCGGACGGCAGCACCGCGTTGAGCGCCTTCGGGTTCTGCACGTCGGCGTTCGCCGGCAGCCCCGGGGCGCGGTACTGGACGGTCGGCGCCGAACCCAGCAGCGGGTCGTCCGCCGTCGCGGCCGGCAACGACAACCGGTCGGTGCGGTACAGGAACGCGGCGGTGATCCCGCGGGCGTCCGCGCCGGTTCGGTCATAGGCCGCGGCGTACGCCGGCCCGCCCGCCTGCGCCACCGCGAGCGCCAACTCCTGGATGCTGTCCGGAGCGCCATCGGCGTTGTCGGTGTCGCCGCAGGCCAGCGCCGCCCCGGACACGGTGCAGATGTCCTGGTCCTCGGCCTCCTGCACCAGGATCAGATCCGGTGCGTGCAGATCGGTGACGATCTGGTCGGCGAGCGCCGTCAGGTGCTCGCGGTAGTCCGCCTCACTGCTCGGCACATAGTCGAACGGCGGGCTGACCCCGGTGCAGCCGGCGTTGCCGGCGAAGTCGCAGCCGTCGAACGGGTCGTCGCGGTAGTCGTACAGGTTCTCCACGTTGTACGTGGCGACCGCCACCTCCTGCGACCGGTCCGCCGGCTTGGGTGGGTTGTTCCTCGACGGGTCCGCCCCGGCGTCGAACTCCGCCCGCTCGACCTGGACGCCGTACTTCTCGAACGAGTAGTAGACACCGCCCACCGCGTCCGCGCGCAGCCTGTCGAAGGTGTGCGCCGGCGGGAGCAGCGCCGCGCTGTCCCCGGAGGTGGCCTTCACGCCCATGCTGCCGAGCAGCACCCGCTGGCCGTTGCCGTCGTCGAAGCGGCGGGTCGGATCGTTGTCCAACGGGTGCGAGTCCCGAAAGACCCGCCGGGAGTACGGGTCGGCGCGGTCCAGCAACGGATCGTCCCGGTCGATCACCCACAACTCCGCGTCAGCCGTGGAGGAGAAGACATCCCGGCCGCTCACCGCGCCGCTGCCCGCGCGTACGCGCAGACGGGAACCCTCGTGCCGCTCCCAGAAGCGCTGCGCGTCGGTCAGTTCGACAGGCGGCGCCGCGACGGTCACCGCCACCTCGGCGTCCACGTCCAGGCCGGTCGCGATCCGGCGGACCAGTGAGGCGCCGGAGAGCTGGGTGAAGTTGTAGTACTCCGACACCCGAGCCCGGAGCACCACCTCGTCACCGACCGTCGGCACGTACCCGCCGATCAGCGACGTGAACGCGCCCATGAACACGAAGACGCCGTCGGAACTGGTCGGGTCGCCGTCGGTGTCGCCGGCGCGGCTCTGCAGGAAGAACCCGTGCTGCTCCGCCCCGGCCGACGTGCGGGCAAGCGTCAACTGGGTGATCACGCCACGTACGTCGTACATCGTGCTGCTGGTGCCATTGCCGCTCGCCGGTGCGAGCGGTGACCGGTCCGACGGGCCGGACTCGGCGTCGGTGGTCGGGCCCTGCACCTCCCCGACGGTCAGCTCCCGGGTCACCTGCACGGCCAGCGCGCAGGTGGCGGTGCCGCCGCCCGCGTCGGTCGCGGTCACCGTCACGGTGTACGCGCCGGCGGCCAGGTCGGCGCTCGCGCCGACCGTGGCGCGGGCGGTGCCGCCCACCCCGTCGGCCGGAGTGAACGCGGTACGGGAGATCGAGCCGGCGGTCGGGGTCGGGCTGACCGACGTGACCGCCAGGTCGACGATCGTGTCGTCGGAATCGGCGGCGGTGACCTCGCGGCTCGCGGCCGTGCCCGCCGCGGTGACAAGTGGTCCGCCGCAGGTCAACGTGGCCGGTACGTCCACCGGACCGCCGCCGTCCACGGTGTGCGCGCCGAGCCCGTCGAACGTGTCGACCGGGAGGCCGGCCCACTGGGCGGCGGGGTCGAACGCGTCCGACGGGTCGGTGTCACCGGCGGTCACGCTCGCCAGCCGGCGCAGGGTGTTGTCCGCGGTGCTGGTCGCGCCGGCACCCCACTCGGTGCCCGGGTCGACGCCCACCTGGCCGATCGAGTCGAGCACCGTGGTGCCCCGGCGCAGCACGATCGCGTCGTCGCCGTTGAACAGGCTCGCCCCGGTGGTCTGGTCGGCCTGGGCGAGGACGGCGGCCGAGGCCGACGCGCTGGCGAAGACGAACGCGTCGCCGGCGGCCACGCTCCCGGTCAACGCGATGGTGGTGGCCGTGGTGGAGCCGTTGAAGTAGAGCTGCAACTGGTAGCCGCCGGCGGTCAGGTCGACTGCGGCGCCGGTGCCGTTGAACAGCTCGATCGCCTTGTTGTTCGACGATCCCTCGACGTACTCCGAGATGAACAGGTCGGTGGGCGCGGCGCTGGCCGCGGTGGGTGCGACGCCGAGCGCCGTGACGGTCACGGCGGCGGTGGCGGTCGCGAGCGCGGCTATTGAGCGGCGCGGGCGCATAGGGCCTCCACGATGGGTGGACGGGGGTCAACGCACGTTAAGGTGCCCGACTGTCCATCGTCCATCCCCCATCGGACAGTTTCGTGAATTCCTCAGCGCGGCGGGTCGAGGCGGTGCACCAGCTCGGCGACGTCGACGCTGTATTCGCACCAGTCCCGGTCGGGCCGGTAACCCAGCTCTGCGTTGACCTTGAGCATCGCCTCGTTGGCCTGCGCGTTCCAGGTCTGCACCTCGACCAGCTCCGGCTCGGCGGACCGCAGCTCCATCAGCATCCGGGCCTTGATCGCCCGGTCGATGCCGTAACCCCGGTGGTCCTGCGCGACGATCGTGTCGTACTGGTCGGCGCGGGTCGGGTGCTGCGCCGGCACCACCACCTCGGTCAGGCCGGCCACCTCACCGCTCTGCTCGTGCCGGGCCAGCACGATGTACGGCTTCATGCCCCGCCGGTGCAGGGTGTCCAGGCTGTCCCGCAGCCGCTGCGGATCGTACGAGCTGGGCCGCAACTCGCCGTCGTCGACGTCGCGCACCTCGGCCTTGGCCCGCGCGTACGCCTCGATCAGGTCGTCAGGCGGCCCGCCGGGGAAGAACTCCAGGTGGTAACCCGCCGCGACGCCGGTGGCCATCTCGGCCAGCTCCGGCCAGTCGACCGCGGACAGGTCGAGGACGCTGCGCGTCTCCACGTACTCCCGGGCGAAGCCGAGCGACTCGTAGAAGCCCACCGCCGGCGTGTCGCCGACGACCTCCACCCCGATCGACTGGAAGCCCTCCTGGTAGACCCGCCGGGCGGCACGCAGCACCAGGTCACGGCCGAGCCCGGAGCGTCGGACCGACGGGTGCACCAGCACCTCGAGCACGCCGATGTCGCCGAGGAGCAGCACATGGACCTGGCCGAGAATCGCACCCGGATCGGCTGGGTCGGTCGGGTCGGCCTGGGCGATCCAGGAGATCCGCCGTTCGCCGGGCATCACCTCGGCGAGGTATTCCCGCAGGGAGGTCTCCCGCCAGGGCGGGTCCTGCGGCAGATCGGCCGCAAGAACCGCGTTCAGCGTGTCCAGCAGCGACGCGATCTCGGCGGACGACGCGGTCCTGGGGTCCCACTCGCGCACCATCACCCGTCTAGCTTGCCGCTAACAGCAGCCCGGGGGAAGTGTCCAGTTCTCCAATGTATGTGAACGATCACTTCACGTACGGCTGGACCGTCCGTACCGGTTTGCGGTGTCGTAGACGTCCTGGGCGTACCGGCGCACGTCGTTGTACGACAGGATGGCGTTCCACCAGTCGCCCGGGATGCTCAGGTTGCGGCCGCCCTTGCACAGGTAGTTCGCGGCTGCCAGGGCGGCGTCGTCCAGGTCGTGCGGGTCCTTGCGCCCGTCGTTGTCCGCGTCCGCGCCGATCTCCTGCCAGGTGGTCGGGATGAACTGCATCGGCCCGATCGCGTGGTCGAAGGTGGCGTCCCTGTCGAGGGCCCCGCGGTCGGTGTCGATGATCCGCATCCGGCCGTCCTTGCCGTCCAACGGCAGCCCGATGATCTCTGGCAGCGCCTTGCCGTCCTGCCCCAGCCGAGCGCGGTTGGCCGAGCCGTGCCCCGACTCGACCTGACCGATCGCGGCCAGCGTGGTCCAGCTCAACGCGCAACTGCGGTTGGTCTGGGCGAGCACCAGCTCGGCGTAGCCGTATGCCTGCATGGCGACCGGCGGGACACCCACCTTGGCGCCGACCTGCTGGGCCCAGCCGGCCAGCGCGTCCGAGGGGCGTCCGCCGGCCACCGGTGGGACGGCCGGGCCGGTCGGGAACCCGCCGGTGGGGATTCCGCCCGTCGGCCCGCCGGTGGGCACTCCGCCACCGGGCAGGCCGGTGGGCAGCCCACCGGAGGGCAGGCCGACCGGCGGAGCGGCGGCGGTCGGCGTCTCGGACGAGTCGACGGCGACCGGTCGGGGGGCGCGGATGGTGGCGGGCACGAGCAGCGCGCCCGCCGCGGCGGTCGCGGCCACCAGGGCCAGCAGGAACACGCCGGGCAGGGTGAGTCGGCCACTGGGCCGGCGGGCCCAGGCCCGGGTCGCCCGGGCGGCGGTCGTCGCGGCCTGGCGTGGCGGCGGCAGTCGTACGGCGTGCGCGAACGGCACCCGGCGACGTCGCCCGGGATCGACGACCGCCGGGAAAGGCGCCGCGTCCACAGTGGTCACGGCCAGGCCCGTCGCCGGGGCCGGTCCGCCGGTCGGCTCGGGGGCGTCCGATCCGGTGGTCGCCTTCGCCGGGTCCGCGGTCGGCTCGACGGCCTTCGGCTCACCGCTCGGCGTGTCGGCCGTCGGGGAGGTGGAGGACGTGGTGGTGGAGCTTCCGCTCAGCCAGGGGCGGCGGGGGCGGGGCACCACCCTCGGCGCCGGATCCGGCGCGGCTCCCGAACCGTCCAGCGGCGCGGACGGTCGTAGCGGTCGTACTCGCTTCTGGTCCTCGCCGTCCACCACCCGTCGAGTATTACCCATGCCCCGCCGAGCGTCAGGTCCACGTACCCTGATGCCATGCCCCGGTACGAGTTCCGATGCCGCGCCTGCGGCGACACCTTCGAGGTCAACCGTCCAATGGCGGCAGCCGGCGAGCCGGCGACCTGCCCGCAGGGACACGCCGACACGGTCAAGCTTCTGTCCGCGGTCGCGGTCACCGGCCGGGGCGTGGGTGGTCCGTCCGGTGGTGCCGCGGCCCCGGGCGGGGGCGGTTGCTGCGGCGGCGCCTGCGGTTGCTGATCGGGCCGGTTCGCCGCCGTCTGGTGGGCTGCCCTTGCCGGGAGCGGGTTCGAGTGGCACTTTGAGGCGGCACCGGGCCGGCCGTTCTCACGATGCGTGACCGCTCGGACTCAGGCAGCATGAACCCGACGTCACGGGCGGAGGTTCCACGCATGTCGCCACGGATCCAGCTCCCGAGCGGTTGGGTGACCTTCGTGTTCACCGACATCGAGGGCTCGACCCGGCTGGCCCAGCTGCTCGGCTCGGACTACCGCCCGGTGCTCGCCGAGCACCGCCGGCTGCTGCGCCGGACGCTCGCCTGCACCGGCGGCGCGGAGCTGCTGACCGAGGGCGACTCGTTCTTCCTGGCCTTCGACGACGCGACGGCGGCCCTGACCGCCTGCCTGACCGCACAGCGGGCGTTGACGAGCCACGACTGGCCCACCCCAGAGGCCGCGCCCCGGGTGCGGATGGGCCTGCACACCGGCTACGCGGAGTCGCGCGACGGGGAGTACGCCAGCCCCGAGGTGCACCGGGCGGCCCGGGTGGCCGCCGCGGCGCACGGCGGGCAGGTGCTCTGTTCGGCGTCGACCGCCCGCCGGGCCGACCCGCTGCCAGCCGGTGCCACCCTGCTCGACCTGGGCCTGCACCGGCTGCGCGGGTTCGACGACCGGGAGCGGCTGTTCCAACTCGTCGCGCCGGGCCTGGAGCGGCAGTTCCCCCGACCCCGCACCGCCGACGCGGTTGCGCACAACCTGCCGACGCAGGTGACGTCCTTCGTCGGCCGGCAGACCGAGCGCGTCGAGCTGGGCCTGCTGGTGGAGCGGCACCGCCTGGTCACCGTGCTGGGCGCCGGTGGGGCGGGCAAGACCCGGCTCGCGGTGGAGCTGGCCAGTGGCGTGGTCGAGGCGTACCCGGACGGCGTGTGGTTCGTCGACATCGCCTCGGTGACCGACCCGGGGTTGGTGGCGTTCGCCATCGCCGCCGTGCTCGGGCTGCGACCGGAGCCGGGCCGCCCGATGCTGGACACCCTCGTCGAGTACGCGGCCGGTCGTCGGATGCTTGTCGTGCTGGACACCTGCGACACGCAGCCGGCGGCGTGCGCGGAGGTCATCGCGCGGTTGCTCTCCGGTGGGGGAGGCGTACGGGTGCTGGCGACCAGCCGCGAGTCGTTCAGCCTGCCCGGCGAGGTGGTGTGGCGGATTCCGCCGCTCTCGGTGGACCCGCGGGGCGACGGCGCGGAGAGCGACGCGGTCGCGCTGTTGCTGGACCGTACGGCGGCGGCGCGGGGTGGCCGGCAGCCGGAACTGGCCGAGTCGGCCGACCTGCGTCGGGTGGTGCAGCGGCTCGACGGGCTGCCCCTGGCCATCGAGTTGGCGGCGGCCCGGCTGCGGGTGCTCTCCGTCGGTCAGCTCGCCGAGCGGCTGGACGACGTGCTCGGCACGTTGGACGCCGGCCGGGAGGATCCGGAGCCGCCGCCGGTGGAGCGGGGCTGGTCCGGCAACCAGCAGGACACTGTGGACCTGGTGGCGGCCGCGGCCGGGGCGTCGCCGCCGACTCCGGCGAGCAGGGCGGTGCAGCGTTCGGCCACCGAACGGCATCTGACCATGCAGGCCACCGTCACCTGGTCGTACCGGACGTTGGGGCCCCGGGCCGCCCGTCTGCTGCGGTGGCTGGCGGTCTTCGCCGGCCCGGTGGACCTGGCGACGGTGGAGTGGCTGCTGGGCGACGACCCGCTGGATCCACTGTCGGTGCTTGTGGACAAGTCGATGGTGCTGGCCGAGCCGCGGGCGGCCGGCAGCACGTACCGGATGCTCGACCCGATCCGGGCGTACGCGGCGCGCCGGCTGGCCGAGGCGGGTGAGGAGCAGGCTGCCCGGGATCGGCACGTGGCCTGGTCGGCGCACGCGTTGGAGCGGGCGCATCTGGGCCCGGACGGGCGGCCGGTGACGCTGTCGCTCTACACCCTGGACCCGCTGGCCGGGGAGCTGCGGGCGGCGCTGCGGTGGTGTGCCACCGGGGGCAGCGCCCGCGCCGGCCTCGGTCTGGCCGGCGGGCTGGACCAGTGGTGGCGGGAGCGTGGCCTGGCCCGGGAGGGGCGGCTGTGGCTGTTCCGGCTGTACGGGCGCATCGCCGAGACCGGTGAGCGGATCCCGGAGGCGGAGTTGGCGGCGGCGTACCACATGCACTCCCTGCACGCCGGCGCGGACGGCGAGTTCGCCGAGGAGTTGCGTTTCTCCCAGCGGGCGGAGGCGGCGGCCCGGCAGGCCGGCGACGCCGGGTTGCTGGCGCGGGTGCTCGCCGGTCGTGCGGCGCCGCTTGTCGACATGGGGCAGTTCGCCGAGGCCGAGCGGGTGTGCCGGGAGGTCATCGACTGGGCGCACGGGCAGGACGTGGTCGGCGAGGCGTTGTTCGCGGTGTTCAGCCTGGCCGAGCTGCTGTGGCGAAGGGGCGCGCTGGAGGAGGCCGCGGACCTGCTGGGGGCGGTCCGTCCGGTGGAGGCGGCCCGGCCGGTGGAGCGGGGCCGACGGTCGGTGGACATGCTGCTCGGGATGGTCGCGCTGGCCCGGGGCGACGTGATCGCCGCGCACGAGCATCTGCTGGTGGCGTTGCGTTCGCGGATGGGTCACGGCTATCACGGCGGTGCCTGCGACACGTTGAACGCGATCGCGGTGCGCTGCGCGGCCGGCGGGAACCGGCTGACTGCGGCTCGGTTGTTCGGGGCGGCGCAGGCCACCCGGGCGAGCATGCGGGCGACGCCGGGGATCTACGGCGGCTACTGGGCCGAGCGGCAGGCGGAGCTGCGGGCCGCGTTGGGTGACGCGGCCTTCGACGATGCGTACGGCGAGGGCACCGAGTTGGGGTTGGACGAGGCCGCGGTGCTGGCGCTCGACGTGGAACATCCGGATCTGGCGGCGGATTCGACCCGCTTCAGCACCGGACTGTCCCAACCGATGTCTCTTATACCCATCT
>NZ_VDFY01000301.1 GCF_006228125.1 Micromonospora orduensis
GGGGGCGGGGAAGAGGCGGGCGTGCAGGGTGGCCGGGTCGGTCACCTCGGGCAGTTCGCGGGCGGCGAGCCAGGCCGCCGCGGCGGCCCCGTCACCGGCGGTGCGTAACGGGGCGTGTGGCCAGTGCCGGCCGATCTCGGCCCGGACGGCGGTGGCGAGCGGGGTGTCTGCGGTGAGTAGTCCGCCGCCGAGCACGACGGGTGTGGCGGCTCCGGTCGCGCGGATCCGGCTGACGCTGGACGCCAGGTGCGCGGCGGCCTCGGCGATGAGCGTGGTGGCGACCGGTTCGCCGTCGGTGGCGGCGGTGACCACGAGCGGCGCGAGTCGGGCCAGTTCGACGGGGGGCCGTCGGGTGACGGCCTGGATCGTGGCGTCCACGGTGTCGCGGGGGCGTGCAGCGATGTCGGCGCTGCCCATCAGTTCGGTGAGCACCGCCGTGGACAGCGCGCCGGGGGTGTGGCCGGCGTCGAGGTCGGCGAGGAGCCGGCGGACCGCCTCGCGGCCAAGCCAGAAGCCCGACCCGGCGTCGCCGAGCAGCCAGCCGTGGCCGTCGGCGACGCGGTCCAGTCGCAGGTCGACGACCTGCGCGGTGATCGCCCCGGTGCCGGCGATGAGGACCGTCCCGTCGGGCTCGGCGGCGCCGGAGGCGTACGCGACGAGGGCGTCGCCGTGCACGGCGTACGGGCAGCGCAGGCCGGCGTCGTGCCAGGCCCGGTCGAAGGCGGCGCGCCCAGCGGGGTCGGCGAGGATTCGGGCTGCGCCGGCCAGCCCGATGGTGCCGGCGGCCACCCGCGTGGGGTCGACGTCGGCGAGTGCGGCGCGCAGCGCGGTCAACAGTTCGGCGGCGGCCCGTTCGGCGCCGTGGCTGGTGGGGTTGCCACCGCCGGCGCGTCCGGTGCCGAGGCGGTCGCCGGTGAGGGTCAGGGCGGTCGCCCGGGTGGACGTACCGCCGACGTCGAGGCCGACCACGACGGTGTCGGACATCGGCACGGGCCTCCTTGCGCTGCGCGGTGCTGGGCCTGTTCATGCTGGTCGGCGGCGCCGCGTAGGGCAACTTCGGCCTGGCGTGGAGGGAGGTGCGCCAGGTAACAGTTTGAAAACTTCGCCCACAGTCTTGACACAGAGGGCCGTTCAGTAAGAACTTTTACCACTAACAGTTAACAGTCTTTTCGGAAAGGTGAGGCGACCCATGGTTGATCACGAGGTGGACACCGTCGCGGGGACCGCGGTGGTCGACGCCCACGTGACCGACCGGAGGAACTCACCCTCCGACGGGGTACTGGCCCGGGTGCGCAACGGACTCGCCGAGCTGACCGGCGCGCTGCGCCGCGTCGCCGAGCACGTTCTCAGCGACCCGGAGGCCGCCGCCCGATCCACCATCGTGGAGCTGGCCGAGCGCAGCGGCACCTCACCGGCGACGATCACCCGGTTCTGCCGGGCGATGGGCTTCGAGGGGTACGCCGACCTGCGCCTCGGCATCGCCTCCGAGACGGGCCGGGCGCGCTCCGCCGGCTGGACCGTCGACATCGGACGCGAGATCCAGCCCAGCGACCCGCTCGCCCGGGTGCTCGACCAGATCATGGCCGCCGACACCCGGGCCATGCACGACACCGCCGCGCTGCTCGACCTCGCCGAGGTGGAACGGGCCGCTGTGGCGATCGCCGGCGCGAGTCGGGTGAACATCTTCGGCGCCAGCGGCAGCGCGCTGGTCGGCGAGGAGATGCAGTTCAGCCTGCACCGCATCGGGGTGGCCGCCTGGGCCTGGAACGACGTGCACGAAGGGCTGGCCAGCGCCGCGCTGCTGCGCGCCGGAGACGTGGCCCTGGGCATCTCGCACACCGGGCAGACCCGCGAGACGATCGAGATGCTCGCCGAGGCCGGCAGCCGGGGCGCCACCACGATCGCGCTCACCGGCTTCCCCCGCTCGCCGCTGGCCGAGCTGGCCGACATCGTGCTGCTCACCGCCAGCCAGGCGACGACCTTCCGGCCGGACGCGCTCTCCGCCCGGCACCCCCAACTGGTGGTGCTCGACCTGCTCTACATCGCCGTCGCGCAGCGCACCCACGACCGCGCCCACGCGGCCTTCCAGCGCACCGCGCAGGCCGTCGACGGGCACAAGGCCGCGAAGGGAATCCTCACATGATCAGCGCCCAGGGGTACGCGGACGCGGTCCGCCCGGTGCTCGACAGGCTCCTCGACTCCGAGGCCGACGGGATCACCCGGGCCGCCGACCTGATCACCGCCAGCCTGCGCGCCGGTGGCGTGCTCCAGGCGTTCGGCGCCGGGCACTCCGAGGCGTTCGCCGCCGAACTGGTCGCCCGCGCCGGTGGGCTGGTCCCCACCAACCGGCTCTCGGTACGGGACCTCGTGGTGCACGGTGACGCCCCGCGCGACGTGCTCGCCGACCCCAAGCTGGAACGCGACCCCTCCATCGCCCACCAGATCTACGCGCTCGCGGCGCCGCAGCCTCGCGACGTGTTCGTGGTGGCGTCCCAGTCCGGCATCAACGGCTCGGTGGTCGAGCTGGCGGCGCTGGTCACCGAGCGCGGTCACCCGTTGATCGCGGTCACCTCCGTCGAGCACACCGCACGGGTCGCCCCACGGCACCCGTCCGGTCAACGGCTCGCCGACCTCGCCGACGTCGTGCTGGACAACGGCGCGCCGTACGGCGATGCACTGCTGCCGCTCGAGGGCGGCGGCGCGGTCTGTGCGGTCTCCTCGGTCACCACGGCGCTGCTGGCGCAGTTGCTGACCGCGGAGGTCGTACGACGGTTCCACCAGGCGGGAGAGGTACCCCCTATCTACCTCTCCGCCAACGTCCCCGGCGGGGACGAGCACAACATCGCCCTCGAGTCGCGGTACGCCGGGCGTCTCCGGCGCACCGCCTGACCCGAAATTCCACAAGGAGAGACGACGATGTCGATTACCCCCGAACACCCGGCCGCACTCGACCGTCGCACGGTGCTGCGTCGCGCCGCCGCCGTGGGTGTGCTCGCCACTCCGGCCATCGGCCTGCTGGGGGCCTGCGCCACCAGCGGGAGCGACGGCGACAACGAGCAGGTCGCCGGTGGCACCAAGAGCGAGAAGAACCCGCTGGGCGTCAAGGAGGACGCCCCGATCGAGGTGGTCATCTTCAACGGCGGGTACGGCGAGAAGTACGCCACCGACGTGCACGAGCCGCTGTACAAGAAGGCGTTCCCCAAGTCCGAGGTCAAGCACCAGGCGACCCAGGCGGTCTCCACAGTGCTCCAGCCGCGGTTCGCGTCCGGCAACCCGCCGGAGTTCGTGAACAACTCGGGCGAGAAGTTCCTCGACTTCGGTGCGCTCGTCAACGACGGCCAGCTGCAGGACCTCACCGAGCTGTGGGACGCGCCGTCGGTCGACGACCCGAGCAAGAAGGTCCGCGACACCATCATCCCGGGTGTCGTCGAGCAGGGCATGTTCAGCACCGCCGACGGGCAGCGCAAGCCGTTCGTCCTGTACTACGTGTCGACCGTCTACGGCATCTGGTACTCGGGCAAGCTCTTCAAGGACAACGGCTGGACCGCGCCTACCAACTTCGACCAGTTCATGGCGCTCTGCGAGCAGATCAAGGCCAAGGGCATCACCCCGTACGGCTACGCCGGGGCGAACGCGGCCTACTACCAGTGGAACGTGATCCTCACCCAGGCCGCGAAGATCGGCGGCGCCGACGTCCTGAAGAACATCGACAACCTGGAGGACGGCGCCTGGAAGCAGGACGCTGTCAAGCAGGCCGCCGAGGCGTGGGCCGAGATCGGCGCGAAGTACTCGGACAAGAGCTTCGAGGGCCTGAAGCACACCGACGTGCAGCTGCGACAGAACCAGGGCAAGGTCGCCTTCTACCCGTCCGGCGACTGGCTGGAGAACGAGCAGAAGAAGGACACGCCTGCCGGCTTCACCTACCAGCTCATGCCGGTGCCCAGCCTCACCGCGTCGGACAAGCTGCCGGCGACCGCTATCCGCGCGGCCGGTGGCGAGGGATACTTCGTCTCGTCCAAGAGCAAGAACCCGCGGGGCGGGATGGAGTACATGCGCCAGATGCTCTCCAAGGCGGGTGCCCGGGGCTTCACCGAGACCGTCGGTGCGGCCACCGTGGTGCCGGCCGGCAGCGAGGGCTTCCAGTTCCCGCCGGGTGTCGCCAGCGCGCAGGCTGCGCTGAAGGCGGCCGGCCAGGACGTGTTCAACATGCTCTTCGACAACTGGTACAAGGAGCTCGACACGGAGGCGCGTACCGCCACCAACGAGCTGATGTTCGGCCGGATCAAGGCGGACGCGTTCGTGGAGCGGATCCAGAAGCGCGCCGACGCCATCAAGAAGGACAGCTCCGTCACCAAGTTCAAGCGCTGATCGATCGGAGCTAGGGTCATGCGGCACGGCAAGTATCCATTCGTGATCGGGTTCCTGTTCGCCCCGGTCGCGCTGTACGTGACATTCGTGATCTGGCCGTACGCGCAGGCGTTCCAGATCTCGATGACCAACTGGCGGGGCCTGTCCGCCCCGCAGTGGGTGGGCTTCGACAACTACCGGAGGTTGCTCGATGACGGGGCCTTCTGGAAGGCGGTCCAGCACCACGGCGTACTGCTGCTTGCCCTGCCGCTGATCACCATCGCCATCGCCTTGCTCTTCGCGTTCCTGCTGAACGTGGGCGGCAAGAGCAGCGGTGGTCAACGCCAGGGGGTCTGGGGGTCGAAGTTCTACCGGGTGGTGTTCTTCTTCCCCCAGGTCCTGGCGGTGGCCATCATCGCGGTGCTGTTCCAGATGGTGTACCGGCCGAACGAGTCCGGCCTGATCAACGGCGTGTTGATGAAGTTCGGCATGGAGCCGATCCTCTTCCTGGTCAAGCCGAACCTGGCCCTGTGGTCGATCATCGCGGTGCTGGTCTGGCAGGCGGTCGGCTTCTACGTGGTGCTCTTCTCGGCCGGGATGGCCTCCATCCCGGGTGAGATCTACGAGGCCGCCGAGATGGACGGGGCGTCGAAGGTGACCCTGTTCTTCCGGGTCACCCTGCCGCTGCTGTGGGACACCCTCCAGGTGGCCTGGGTGTATCTCGGTATCGCGGCGTTCGACGCGTTCGCCATCGTGGCGGTGCTCTCGGTGGACGGTGGCGGCCCGGACGGCGCCACCACGGTGCTGGCCATGGAGATCTACCGCAACGCGTTCGTCTACTCGAAGTACGGCTACGCCTCGGCGATGGGCGTGGCGCTGTTCTTCCTCACCCTCACCTTCGCGGCGTTGACGCTGCGGCTCAGCAAGCGGGAAAGCGTGGAGTACTGATGAATCCGCAGTCGACGCTGCCGCCGACTCCGGCGGCGCTGCCGCCGAAGACCGGTGACCCGTCCGCCCCGGCCGGGCGGGGGCGCAAGGGCCCCCGCTCGGAGGTACGGCTCTTCGCGGGCCTGGGGCACGTCGCGCTCGCCGTGTGGGCGGTGATCGTGATCGTGCCGATCCTCTGGACCTTCCTCGCCGCGTTCAAGAACACCAGCGAGATCTTCAGCAGTCCGTGGACGCTGCCGGCGGAGTTGCGCTGGGAGAACTTCGGCCGGGCCTGGACCAAGGCGAACGTCGGTCGGTACTTCCTCAACAGCGTGCTCGTGGTCTCGTGCAGCACGTTCGGCACGATGCTGCTCGGCTCGATGGCCGCGTACGTGCTGGCCCGGTACAAGTTCTGGGGCAACCGGGCGATCTACTACCTGTTCGTCTCCGGTTTGGCGTTCCCGGTGTTCCTGGCCCTGGTGCCGCTGTTCTTCGTGGTGAAGAACCTGGGCCTGCTGGACACCCACACCGGTGTGGTGCTTGTCTACATCGCCTACTCGTTGCCGTTCACGGTGTTCTTCCTGGCCGCGTTCTTCAAGACGCTGCCGTCGTCGGTGGCCGAGGCGGGGATGATCGACGGCTGCGGGCACACCCGGCTGTTCTTCCAGGTGATGATGCCGATGGCCAAGCCGGGCCTGATCAGCGTGGCGATCTTCAACATCATCGGCCAGTGGGCGCAGTACCAGCTGCCGTTGGTGCTGCTCTCCAACGCCAAGGACAAGTGGGTGCTCACCCAGGGCATCGCCGACATCTCGGTCAACGCCGGCTACGAGGCCGACTGGTCCGGGCTGTTCGCCGCGCTGACCATCGCCATCCTGCCGATGATCATCGTGTACGCGGTCTTCCAACGCCAGATCCAGGCCGGTCTCACCTCCGGCGCCGTGAAGTAGCCCCGGTCACCGCGGGCGCTCGTCGGCCTGCGTGTGCCAGGAGTGCCAGAGTGCCGCGTACGCCCCGTCGGCAGCCACGAGATCATCGTGGCTGCCGATCTCGGTGATCCGGCCGTCGGCCAGGACGGCGACCCGGTCGGCGTCGTGCGCGGTGTTGAGCCGGTGCGCGATCGCGATGACGGTCCGCCCGACCAGTACGGCCGCGAGGGCCCGCTCGGTACGCCGGGCGGTGCTCGGGTCGAGGGCGGCGGTGGCCTCGTCCAGGATCAGGGTGTGCGGGTCGGCCAGCACCAGCCGGGCGAGGGCCAGTTGCTGGGCCTCGGCCGCGCCGAGTTGCCGGGCGCCGTCGCCGAGCGCGGTGTCCAGCCCGTCGGGCAGCTCCGCGTACCAGTCGGCGCCCACGGTGTGCAGCGCGGCGAGCATCTGGTCGTCCGTCGCGTCGGGTGCGGCGAACGACAGGTTGTCGCGGAGCGAACCGATGAAGACGTGGTGCTCCTGGGTGACCAGGGCGATCCGCCGCCGACGTTCGGCGGGGTCGAGGTCGGTGATCGGGCAGCCGCCGATGCTGACCACGCCGCGGCGTGGTGCGTCGATCCCGGCCAGCAGCCGGGCCAGGGTCGACTTGCCGGCGCCGGACGGGCCGACCACGGCGAGCCGCTCACCGGGCCGCACCTCCAGGTCGATGCCGTGCAGCACGTCGTGCCCGCCGGAGTAGGAGAACCGCGCCCCACGGACG
This sequence comes from Micromonospora orduensis, assembly GCF_006228125.1. Taxonomy (GTDB): domain Bacteria; phylum Actinomycetota; class Actinomycetes; order Mycobacteriales; family Micromonosporaceae; genus Micromonospora; species Micromonospora orduensis. The sequence goes on from NZ_VDFY01000301.1 coordinate 6,961, forward strand.
ACGAGCCGCTCGCCCCGCGAACTGGCCGTGCCGCCGGACGACTCGGGCGGTACGAGGCCGACGCCCAGCACCCGGGCGTACGACGCGAAGCCGCGCTGCGCCTGCTCGGTCCACTGCAACAGCCGGTCCAGCGGCTCGATGGCCTGTTGCAGGTAGAGCGCGGCGGCGACCACCGCGCCGAGCGAGACCATGTCCCGGGTGAGCAGGTAACCGCCGACGAGCAGGACCAGGGCGACCGGCAGCGGGTAGCTGGCCTCCACCACCGAGAAGAACACGGTCCGCAGCGCGAGGGTCGCCCGCCGGGCCCGCCACACCCGGGTGACGCGGGTGGTGCCGTGCCGGATCCGGTCGTCGGTCAGCCGCAGCGCCTCCACCGTACGGGCGCCCTCGGCGGTGCTGGTCAACGTCTCGGTCAACTCGGCCGCCGCCGCCCCCTCGGCAAGGTACGCCGAGCTGGCCCGGCGCAAATACCACCTGGTCACCGCCACGATCGAGGGCATCCCGGCCAGCGCCGCGAGCCCGAGCACCGGGTGCAGCAGGAACACCGCACCGAACAGCAACGTCAACTGCACCGAGGCGATGACGATGGTGGGTACCACGTCGCGGACGGTGGTCCCGACCGTCGCCACGTCGACCGAGCTGCGGGTCGCCAGATCACCGGAACCGGCGCGCTCGACCACCGAGACCGGCAACCCGAGCGTCCGGCTGACGAACTGCTCGCGCAGCTCGGCGACGGCCCGCTCACCGAAGCGGTGACCGGCGTACTGGGCGAACCGGGCGAGCAGCGCGCTGACCACGACGCAGCCGGCGATGGCCAGCGCCAACCGGTCCACAGTGGCCACGCCCGCGCCGGCGGTGACCCGGTCGACGATGGTGCCCAGCAACCACGGCGGGGCGAGCCCGGCGACCGCGGCGGCGCTGTGCAGCGCCAGCACGACGCCGACCGCGCGGCGATGCCGGCTGATCATCTCCCGCAGCGCCCGGCGTACGGTGCCGCGGTCGGCGACCGGCAGCCGGCTCACCGGTACGCCTCCTCGGCGTCGGCGGGCCGCTCGGCGACGGGGTCGTCGCTGCCCCGGGCCACCAGGTGCCGGTAGTCCGGATCCCGGTCGAGCAGGTCTGCGTGGGTGCCGACGGCGGTGATCCGGCCCCCGCTCAGATACGCGACCTCGTCGGCCCGGCCGAGCAGCAGCGGCGACGTGGCGATCAGCACGGTGGTCCGCCCGGCCCGCCCGGCCCGCGCGGTCCGCAGCCGTTCGGCGATCCGCGCCTCGGTGTGCGCGTCCACCGCCGAGGTCGGGTCGACCAGGATCAGCACCTCCGGCTCGGCCAGGAGCGCGCGGGCCAGGCGTACCCGTTGGCGTTGACCCCCGGAGAGCGTGCGGGCCCGGGCGTCCAGCGGGGTGTCCAGTCCGGCCGGCAGGGCGTCGACGACGTCCTGCGCCGAGGCGGTCCGCAGGGCGGCGCCGATCCGCTCGTCGTCGACTCCGGGGCGCAGGACGTCCCGCAGTGTCCCGGCGAAGAGGTACGAGTCGTGGTCGGCGACCAGGATCCGGGCGCGGACCTCGTCCAGGGCGATCCCGCTCAGCGGTACGCCGCCCCAGGTGGTGTCGCTGGCGACGTACCGGCCGAGCCGGTCGGCCAGCGCCACGGCCGCCGCCGGGTCGTCGGCGGCCACGCCGGTCAGCCGGCCGGCGCGTACGGTCAGCCCGGTCACCGGGTCGTGCAGGTCGGCGGGGCCGGCCGGTGCGGCCACGACCTCGGGGTGGCGCGCGTCCGGGACGGCGCCCGGCCACCGGCGACCCGGCCCGCCCACGTCGTCCGGTGGCACGTTCAGCAGGTCGGCGATCCGCCGGGCGGCGACCCGGCCGCGGATCAGCTGGTAACTGCCCTCCAGTAGGAACCAGACCGGCACGATCAGGCTCGCCACGTAGCCGTAGACGGCGACCAGTTCGCCGACCGTGACGGTGCCGTCGACCGCCATCCGGGCCGTCAACCACACCACCGCCGCCAGGAACAGGCCGGGGATGGCGACCGTCGCCGCGTCGATCCAGCTCACCACGGCACCGACCCGGTACCCCTCGGCGCGCAGGTCCTGCGAGCGGTCCGCGTACCGGCGGGCGAAGAGGTCCCGGCCGCCCACCCCGGCGAGCACCCGCAGCCCGGCCACGATGTCGCCGGAGCGGGCCGTGAGCGCGCCCTGCTGCTTGCGGTAGACCGATTCGGCCCGTTCGAGTCGACGCAGCAGCGGGCCGACGACCAGCCCGACCGCCGGCACCCCCACCAGCACGCAGAGCGCGAGCATCGGGGAGATCGACCAGAGCACCACGGCGACGACCCCGTACGCGACGACCGCGCCGACCCCCGGCCCGGTCAACGTCAGCACCTGCGCCGACCAGTCGATGTCGGAGCCACCGACGGTGGCCACCTCACCGGCGGCGGTCCGGCGTGGCAGTGCCGCCCCGACCCGGGACAGGTGACGAAGCAGGACCTCCGCCGAACGGGCCTTTGCGTCCTCCCGGATGAAGGTCATCGTGCGGTGTCGCATGATGCCCAGGTACGACAGGGCCATTCCCGCCACGATGATGGCCGCGACCCAGAAGAGCAGGGCCCGGGTGTCACGGGCGCGCAGCCCGTCGTCGACGGCCCGGGAGATCAGGTAGGGCCGGGCCGCCAGCCCGACCATCCAGGCCGTGCCGAGCAGGCTGCCGCGCAGCACGCGCCCTGGCTGGCAGCGGACCAGCCACCACAGGTACCGCATGGGACCGCGAGTGTCGGGAGTGCCGGGCTCGGAGTGCGGGATCTGGGGAGGCACTTGACCACGCTACCGAGCGTCCGGCCGACGCACCGACCCGTTTTCCTGTCGCAGGGGGAAGGCAGAATCACATTCGTGC
>NZ_VDFY01000161.1 GCF_006228125.1 Micromonospora orduensis
ACGTCGCGGGGAACCGCGTCGTAGAAGCGTTCCAACCGGTCGAAGACGTCTTGATGCAGCGGATCCACCGCGCGAGACTACACGTCCCAGACTCTGGACGGTGTGATCAATCTTGACTGGCCTTGCGGCCGCAGCCCTAACGTAGACTCAATAGACCCACGGGCCGACGTCGTCCCCATCATGATCCAACCTGAGTGACGACAGGAGGCCCGGTGGCTCAGCCGTACCCGCACAAGTCACAGCCGTACCCGCTCAGCCCGCAGGCGTCCCCGACGCCCGACCCTCGCCCGTCCGCCCAGGGCCTGTACGACCCGGCGCAGGAGCACGACGCCTGTGGGGTGGCCTTCGTGGCGGACCTGCACGGTCGGCGCTCGCACGCGGTCGTCGCCAACGGGCTCGGCGCGCTCTGCCGGCTGGACCACCGGGGCGCCCGAGGCGCGGAGCCCAACACCGGTGACGGCGCGGGCATCATGATCCAGGTCCCGGACGTGTTCCTGCGCGCGGTGGCTGGCGTCGAGCTGCCCCCGGCCGGTGAGTACGCCACCGGTCTGGTGTTCCTCCCCGACGACGACGCCGCCGAGGCCCGCGCCCGCCGTGTCGTCGAGAAGTACGCGCTTGTCGAGGGCGCCGACCTCCTCGGCTGGCGGGACGTGCCGATCGACCCGGAAGGGCTCGGCGAGACCGCCCTGGCGGCGATGCCCCGGGTCCGGCAGGTCTTCGTGGCCGCGCGTCGGCTCACCGACTCGCCGGCCGGTCGGGCCGGCTCCGCGCTGAGCGGCATCGACCTGGACCGGGTGGCGTTCTGCCTGCGCAAGCAGGCCGAACGGGAGACGGCCGAGCGGGGCGTGCCGGCGTACTTCCCGTCGCTGTCCAGCCGCACGATGATCTACAAGGGGATGCTCACCCCCGACCAGTTGCCGGCGTTCTACCCCGATCTGCGCGACGAGCGGGTGGACAGCGCCATCGCGCTTGTGCACTCCCGCTTCTCCACGAACACGTTCCCGTCCTGGCCGCTGGCGCACCCGTACCGGTTCATCGCCCACAACGGCGAGATCAACACGATCCGGGGCAACCGCAACTGGATGCAGGCCCGTGAGGCGCTGCTGCGCTCGCCGAACCTCCCGGGCAACATCCGGCGGATCTTCCCGGTCTGCACCCCCGGCGCCTCCGACTCGGCGAACTTCGACGAGGTGCTGGAGCTGCTGCACCTGGCGGGGCGGAGCCTGCCGCACGCGGTGCTCATGATGATCCCCGAGGCGTGGGAGAACGACCCCGGCATGCAGCCGGACAAGCGGGCGTTCTACCGCTTCCACGCGAGCCTCATGGAGCCGTGGGACGGGCCCGCGTCGGTGGCGTTCACCGACGGCGAGATCGTCGGCGCGGTGCTGGACCGCAACGGGCTGCGCCCGGGCCGCTGGTGGCAGACCGACGACGGCCTTGTCGTGCTGGGCTCCGAGGCGGGCGTTCTCGACCTCGACCCGGCCCACGTGGTCGCCAAGGGGCGGCTCCAGCCGGGAAAGATGTTCCTGGTCGACACCGTCGCCGGGCGGATCGTGCACGACGAGGAGATCAAGTCAGAGTTGGCCGCCGCGCAGCCGTACGGCGAGTGGCTGCACGCCGGGCTGATCGAGCTGGACGACCTGCCGGCCCGCGAGCACACCGTCTACACCCACGATTCGGTACGCCGCCGCCAGCAGACCTTCGGCTACACGCAGGAGGAGCTGAAGATCCTGCTCGCGCCGATGGCGCGTACCGGCGCGGAGCCGCTGGGCTCGATGGGCACGGACACTCCGATCGCGCCGCTGTCCACCCGGCCGCGGCTGCTCTACGACTACTTCCATCAGCTCTTCGCCCAGGTCACCAACCCGCCGTTGGACGCCATCCGCGAGGAGCTGGTGACCAGCCTGGCGTCGACCATCGGGCCGGAGGGCAACCTGCTCGACCCCGGGGCGGCGAGCTGTCGGCAGATCGTGCTGCCGCACCCGATCATCGACAACGACGAGCTGGCGAAGATCCTCTCCATCGACGAGGACGGTGACCTGCCCGGCTTCAAGGCCGTCCGGGTCTCCGGCCTGTACCGCATCCGCGAGGGCGCCGCCGGCATCAAGGCCCGGTTGACCGAGATCTGCCGGCACGTCTCCGAGGCCATCGAGGACGGCGTCCGCATCCTGGTGCTCTCCGACCGGGACTCCAACGCCGACCTGGCACCGATCCCGTCGCTGCTGCTCACCGCCGCCGTGCACCAGCACCTGGTGCGGGAGCAGACCCGCACCCAGGCGGCGCTCATCGTGGAGTCCGGCGACTGCCGGGAGGTGCACCACGCGGCGGTGTTGATCGGGTACGGCGCGGCGGCGGTCAACCCGTACCTGGCGTTCGAGTCGGTGGAGGACATGATCTCCACGGGCGCGCTCGTCGGGGTGGAACCGGCCGGTGCGGTACGCAACTACGCCAAGGCGCTCGGCAAGGGCGTCCTGAAGATCATGTCGAAGATGGGCATCTCGACGGTCTCGTCGTACTGCGGCGCGCAGGTCTTCGAGGCGGTCGGCCTGGACACCCGGCTCATCGAGCGCTACTTCCGGGGCACGCCCAGCCGGATCGGCGGGGTGGGGCTGGCCGGCGTACACGCCGAGGTGGCCGCCCGGCACGCGTTGGCCTGGCCGCCGGCCGGCGCCGCGGCCTCGGACCGGTTGGAGGTCGGCGGCGAGTACCAGTGGCGCCGCGAGGGTGAGCTGCACCTGTTCAACCCGGAGACGGTCTTCCTGCTCCAGCACGCCACCCGCAGCCGGCAGTACGACGTGTTCCGCGAGTACACGGCGACTGTCGACGCGCTCGCCGCGCAGGCCGGCTCGCTGCGGGGGCTGTTCACCCTGCGCACCGGGGTCCGCCCGGCGGTGCCCCTGGACGAGGTCGAGCCGGCCTCGGAGATCGTCAAGCGGTTCGCCACCGGCGCCATGTCGTACGGGTCGATCTCCGCCGAGGCGCACGAGACGCTCGCGATCGCCATGAACCGCCTCGGTGGCAAGTCCAACACCGGCGAGGGTGGCGAGGACGTCGAGCGGCTGCACGACCCGGTACGCCGTTCGGCGGTCAAGCAGATCGCCAGCGGCCGGTTCGGTGTGACGAGTGAATACCTGGTCAACGCCGACGACCTCCAGATCAAGATGGCGCAGGGCGCGAAGCCCGGCGAGGGCGGCCAACTGCCCGGCAACAAGGTCTGGCCGTGGATCGCCCGGACCCGGCACGCCACGCCGGGCGTCGGCCTGATCTCCCCGCCGCCACACCACGACATCTACTCGATCGAGGACCTGGCGCAGCTCGTCCACGACCTGAAGTGCGTCAACCCGGCCGCCCGGGTGCACGTCAAGCTGGTCAGCGAGGTGGGTGTCGGCACGGTCGCGGCCGGTGTGGCCAAGCTGAAGGCCGACGTCATCCTCATCTCGGGGCACGACGGCGGCACCGGCGCGTCTCCGCTGAACTCGCTCAAGCACGCCGGCACCCCGTGGGAGCTGGGGCTGGCCGAGGCCCAGCAGACGCTGCTGCTCAACAAGCTGCGTGACCGGGTCACCGTGCAGGTCGACGGTCAGCTCAAGACCGGCCGGGACGTGCTGATCGCGGCGCTGCTCGGCGCGGAGGAGTTCGGCTTCGCGACCGCGCCGCTGATCGTCGAGGGCTGCGTCATGATGCGGGTGTGTCACCTGGACACCTGCCCGGTCGGCATCGCCACCCAGAACCCGGTGCTGCGGGAGCGGTTCACCGGTAAGCCGGAGTTCGTGGAGAACTTCTTCCTGTTCCTCGCCGAGGAGGTCCGGGGATACCTGGCCGAGCTGGGCTTCCGGTCCATCGAGGAGGCGATCGGGCAGTCCGAGCTGCTCGACGTCGCCCCGGCGGTGACGCACTGGAAGGCGCACGGACTGGACCTGGCGCCCGTCCTGCACCTGCCCGAGCTGCCGTCCGGCACCGTCCGGCGCGGCGTACGGGCGCAGGACCACGGCCTGGAGCACGCCCTGGACAACGAGTTGATCGCGCTGGCCCGTCCGGCGCTGTCCGAGGGCGCGCCGGTGCGGGTCGAGGTGGCGGTGCGCAACGAGCACCGCAGCGTCGGCGCGATGCTCGGCGGGGAGGTGACCCGTCGTTTCGGGGGCGCCGGCCTGCCCGAGGACACCATCGAGTTCGTGCTGCACGGCACGGCCGGGCAGTCGTTCGGCGCGTTCCTGCCGCACGGGGTGACCCTGCGGCTGCACGGCGACGCCAACGACTACGTGGGCAAGGGCCTCTCCGGCGGTCGCCTCATCGTCCGTCCGGACGCCGCCGCGCCGTTCCTCGACCCGGACGCCGAGCCGGGGCAGCGGGCCGAGGACCAGATCATCGCCGGCAACACCATCCTGTACGGGGCCACCGCGGGCGAGGTCTTCCTGCGCGGCCGGGTGGGGGAGCGGTTCGCGGTGCGCAACTCCGGCGCGGTCGCCGTCGTCGAGGGTGTCGGCGACCACGGCTGCGAGTACATGACCGGCGGCACGGTGGTGGTGCTCGGCGCGACCGGCCGCAACTTCGCCGCCGGCATGTCCGGGGGGATGGCGTTCGTGCACCATCTGGACCGCTCCCGGGTCAACGGAGAACTGGTCGACCTGGCGCCGCTGGGCGAGCAGGAGCAGACGCTGCTGCACGAGCTGGTCCAGCGGCACGTCGCCGAGACCGGCTCGGCGGTCGCCGAGGAGCTGCTCAAGCGGTGGCCGGAGGCGGTGGCCGAGTTCACCGCCGTGGTGCCCCGCGACTACCGCCGGGTGCTGGAGATCATGAGGGCCGCCGAAGCCGCCGGCCGCGACGTCGACGACGCGGTCATGAAGGAACTGACCGCACCGGCTGTGCCGGCGATGCCCGTGCCGCCCGCCCCGCGGGTGGCGGCCCAGGAGGTGGCTCGTGCCTGACCCGAACGGTTTCCTGCGCTACGACAGGCGGCTGCCGGCCCGCCGCCCGGTGCCGGTGCGGATCAGCGACTGGCGCGAGGTGTACCCGCCGGCCGGCGAGGACCTCGTCCGCGAGCAGGCCACCCGCTGCATGGACTGCGGCATCCCGTTCTGCCACGACGGCTGCCCGCTGGGCAACCGCATCCCGGACTGGAACGACCTGGTCCGCACCGGCAACTGGGACGCCGCGGTGGAGTCGCTGCACGCCACAAACAACTTCCCGGAGTTCACCGGCCGGCTCTGCCCGGCGCCCTGCGAGGCGGCCTGCGTGCTGGGCATCGCCGGCGGTCAGCCGGTGACCATCAAGCAGGTCGAGGTGGAGATCGCCGACGCGGCGGCGGCGCGCGGGTTCACCCCGCGTCCCGTACCGGCGCCGTCGGGCCGGTCGGTCGCCGTGGTCGGTTCCGGGCCCGCCGGCCTGGCCGCCGCCCAGCAGCTGGCCCGCGCCGGTCACGCGGTGACGGTGTACGAGCGCGACGACGCGATCGGTGGCCTGCTCCGGTACGGCATCCCCGACTTCAAGTTGGAGAAGCGGCACATCGACGCCCGGCTCGCCCAGCTCTCCGCCGAGGGGGTGCGCTTCCGCACGGGGGTGAACGTCGGGGTGGACGTCACCGCCGAGCAGTTGCGCGCCGAGCACGACGCGGTGCTGCTGGCCTGCGGGGCGTTGCAGGGCCGGGACACTCCGGAGACCCCGGGGCGGGCGCTTCGGGGCGTACACCAGGCCATGGCGCACCTGGTCGCGGCCAACCGCGCGGTCGCCACGGCGGCCACCGACGAGCCGGGCGTCGCCGTGACCGGCGAGGGTCGGCCGGGTCGGGCGGCGCTGCCGGACGGCACGCCTATCGACGCGGCCGGCAAGCACGTGGTGATCATCGGTGGTGGGGACACCGCGGCTGACTGCCTCGGCGTCGCGCACCGGCAGGGCGCGGCCGGCGTGCACCAGCTCGACCTGTACCCGCAGCCGCCGCAGGAGCGCGACGAGGCACGGGACCCGTGGCCGACCTGGCCGTGGATCCTGCGCAGCTACCCGGCGCACGAGGAGGGCGGCGAGCGGGTCTTCGCCGTGGCGGTGCAGGAGTTCGTGGACGACGGCACCGGCCAGGTGCGGGCGGTGCGGATCGCCGAGGTGACAGTCGAGAAGCGCGACGGCAGGCGCATCGTCACCGTCGTGCCGGGCTCGGAGCGGGAGCTTCCGGCGGATCTGGTGCTGCTGGCGATCGGTTTCGAGGGCACCGAGCAGCAGCCGCTGCTGGCGCAGTTCGGGGTGACCCGCAACCCTCGGGGCGCGGTCGACGCCCGCGACGACTGGCAGACCGACGCCGACGGGGTGTTCGTCGCGGGTGACATGCACCGGGGCGCCTCGCTGATCGTCTGGGCCATCGCCGAGGGGCGTGCGGCGGCCGCCGCGATCCACGGCTACCTCGGGGGCGCCGGGGCACTACCGGCGCCGGTCGGCCCGGCCGCGCAGCCGCTCGCCGTCCGCTGAGGATTCCCGGAGCGGTCCGGCCGGCGCCGGGTCGACTGTGGACCGGTCGGCGGCGCCGGCGTCCTGAGCGCGCCGCCGGCCCGGGGGTCGGTCCAGTCAGCGACAATGCGGAAGGCCCGCCGCGTGCGCGACGGGCCTTCCGGGTGGTGCCTGCCTACTGGTGCGACAGCAGTTCGTGGGCCTCGCGGATCTTGGCCCAGGACTTCGGCGCGGCGGGCGGGGTGGCCGTGCGCGCCGCGCTGGCCACGTCCGGCCGGCCGGCGGTGAACAGCCAGGTGGTGAACAGCTCGTCCAGGTCCAGGCCGGAGATGTCCTCGGCGAGGGCCTGGAACTGCGCGGTGGTGCCGTTGCCGTACCGGTGCGCGGTGGTCCAGGCGGGCAGGATCTCGAAGAACGCGTCGTCGCCGACGGCCAGTCGCAACTGGTGCAGGGCCATCGCCCCCCGGTCGTAGACGGCGCCGTCGAAGACCTGGGCGGCGCCCGGGTCGCCGGGCAGCACCTGCCAGAACTCGTCGTCGGCCGGGTAGCTGTCGTAGGTGAAGTCGAACAGCTCCTGGGCGGTGCCCTCACCCTGCTCCTCGGACCAGAGCCACTCGGCGTACGAGGCGAAGCCCTCGTTGAGCCAGACGTTGCGCCACTCGGCCACCGAGACGGAGTCACCGAACCACTGGTGGGCGTTCTCGTGCACCACCACGTACGTGTTGGCGCCGCGCCGCCAGAAGCCCGGGCCGTACACCGGTCGGGTCTGGGTCTCCAACGCGAACCCGATGCCGTCGACCGGCCCGGCCACGCCGCCCTGCGCCTCGAACGGGTACGGGCCGAAGAGCCCGCTCTCCCAGTCGATGATCTCGGCGGTCCGCTCGATGCTGGCCCGCGCGGCCGGACGCAGCGCGCCGAGCGAGGTGCTGTACGCGTTGATCACCGGCTGGCCGCCGGGCGTGGTGTCGGTGACGATGTCGTACTGGCCGATGGCCAGGAAGGCCAGGTAGGTGGCGGTGGGGGAGGTGGTCCGCCAGATCCACCGGGTGCGGTTGCCGGCCTCGGCCAGCGGCGGCCGGGGCTGCACGCCGTTGCTGATCACCTCGACGCCGGTGGGCACCGACACGGAGATGTCGAAGGTGGCCTTGTCCAGTGGGTGGTCGTTGCTCGGGAACCACCACCACGCCGACTCGGGCTCGTTGACGGCGAGCGCACCGTCGGCGGTGCGCGTCCAGCTGCTGTAGCCGCCGACCAGGGTCTGCGACGGGACGCCGGCGTAGCGCACCACGATGGTGAGCTGCTGGCCGCGGGTGATGGTGCGGGCCGGTGTGACCACCAGTTCGTGCACACCAGCGGTGCTGGTGCTCGCCTCCCAGCCGTTGACGCGCACCGATTCGACGTCGAGCAGGAAGTCCAGGTTGAACGACGAGAGGTCCTGGGTGGCGGTGGCGAGGATGGTGGTGGTGCCGGTGAGCCGGTCGGTGGTCGGTTCGTAGCGCAGCCGGACGTCGTAGTGCTCGACGTCGTAGCCGCCGTTGCCGTAGTCGGGGAAGTAGGTGTCGCCCAGGCCGGGCGCGCCGGGTTGCGGCGCGGCGGTGACGGTGGGCCGGCCCCAGGCCGTCGGGGCGGCCTGGCCGGGGGCGCCGGCGAGCATGGTGCCGGCGGTGGTGAGGGTCAGGGCGGCGGTGGCCGCCGTGAGGACTCGTCGCACGAGGTGGACTCCCTCCATCGGGGTTGTACGCCCGTCAACCTAATCGACAACCGTGAGCGTCGCTGCCTCGCCGGGCACCGTGTCGAGCTATTCCTTTGATCTATGTGTTTCGATAGTATTACCGACTAGTAACAAACCCTGGCCACGCGCGCGGTCGCAGGATCCCACCACCCCCTGTCCTGTGGAGGTCCGTCATGCCCAACCGCCCGCTGGCCCGCGCCCTGGCCGCGCTGGTCGCCGCGTTCACCGCCGCCCTCGGCGCCGTGCTCGTCCCCGGCACCGCCCAGGCCGCCGCCGTCACCTACGTCGCGCTCGGCGACTCGTACTCCTCAGGTGTCGGCGCCGGCCCGTACGACACCTCCGGCTGCCTGCGCAGCCAGAAGTCGTACGCCCCGCTCTGGGCGGCCGCCCACGGCGTCACCAGCTTCACCTTCCGGGCCTGCGGCGGCGCGGTCACCGCCGACGTCCTCAACGACCAGGTCAGCGCGCTCAGCGCCAGCACCACACTGGTCACCATCACCATCGGCGGCAACGACGCAGGCTTCGTCAACGTCATCACCAGTTGCCGGTTCGGCAGCACCTCGTCCTGCACCAACGCCGTCAACAACGCCAAGTCGTTCGCCACCTCGACGCTGCCGGGCCGGCTCGACGCCACGTACGCCGCCATCCGTAACCGGGCGCCGAACGCCCGGTTGATCGTGCTCGGCTATCCGCGACTGTTCGAGACGACCTCCTGCGGCTGGCTGGCCATGAGCACCTACAAGCGCACCATCCTCAACGAGGCCGCCGACGTGCTCGCCTCGGTCACCGCCAGCCGGGCCGCCGCGGCCGGCGCCACCTTCGCCGACACCCGTTCGTCCTTCGCCGGGCACGGCGTCTGCGCCGGCGACCCCTGGATCAACGACATCTCCGGGATCATCGAGGCGTACCACCCGGACGCCGACGGCTACCGCTACGGCTACCTGCCGGCGCTGAACGCCGTTACCGGCTGACCCGTCCACCCCGCCCGCGGCGGCCGGCGGTCCATGGCGGACCGTCGGCCGCCGCGAGGACAACGCGCGGGTCGGTACTGTGCCGGTGTCACAGCTGTCCGTTAGGGTTTCCGCGAACCGGACGGCCGTGGCGTGGGAGGCACAGTGTGGGCAGGCTCGCGTCGGCGTACGGGCAGGCGGTCACCGCCCACCGGGCGGCCCGCGCACACCTGGACACCGCCCGGGGCGCGCTCGGCGCCGCCCCGGCACCCGCCGCACCGGTCGGCGCCGGCGACCTGGTCGACCGGCTGGCCCGCCTCGGCGCCGCACTGGCCACCCCCACCCCGGGCGCAACCGGGCTCACCGACGCGCCGGCGGCCGTACGGATCGGCGAGGCGTCCACAGCCGACAGTGGCTTTCCCGTGCTGGTGCCGCTGGGCGGTGGCCACCACCTCGCCCTGGACACCGACGCCCGCGACTCCCGGGTCGCCGGGCTGCTGCGGGCGCTGGTGCTGCGGCTGGTCGCCACCGCGCCGGCCGGGCAGGTCCGTGTCGCCGGCATCGACACCGCCGCGCTGGGCGCCACGTTCGGCCCGCTGCGCCCGCTGCTCGACGCCGGGGTGCTCG
>NZ_VDFY01000102.1 GCF_006228125.1 Micromonospora orduensis
GGGTCGGGGAGCGTCGGGGGTGGCCGGGCCGTGTTGGCCGCTCGCCGTGGTACCCGGCCAGTCCCAGTGCGCCGGAACGGTGCGCACCGCGGCGTCGGCGGTGTGCGGGTCGGGACGGGTCCGCCCCGCGGTGGTGGGCTCCCCGGCGATGGTCCCGAGCCCGGTGCGCTCGGTGGTGGTGGGCTCGTCCGACGGGTGGTCGGTGGCGTCGAGGTCGTCGGCCGGAGCCGTCGACCTGGCGCCGGGCAGGGCGGGGCCGGCGGGCAGTGGACGCAGGATGGTGGTCGGCTCGATCACCTGCGGGTCGGTGCCGCGGGCCCGTACCGGCCAGCGCAGCAGGGCTGCCGCCGCCGCGCCGAGCGCACCGGCGAGGATCGCGATCAGCGCGCCGTAGTAGGGGGTGGTCTGGTAGCGGTCCACGACGTCACCGGGACCGGCGGTCAGGTAGGCGAACGCCACCAGACCCGGACCGGCCACGCCGGTGGCTCCGCTGGTCAGGGGGACCTGACCCCGCCAGCGGGAGAACCCGGCGGTCACCGCGCCGGCGAGCAGCGCCGTGATGGGGAGCAGCACCAGCGAGAGCCGCTGGGCGGCGTCGTCGTCGAGCCAGCTCGGCTCCAGCACGCCGAGCCGCACCGTGGGCAGTGGGCCGGTGGTGCCGAGCGACGGCAGGATGGAGATCAGCGCCACCAGCCAGACCACGCCGGCCACGGCCGCCATGTTCCAGCCCAACTCGGGCCGGAACAGGACGGCGATGGCCGCGCCCGCTCCGATGACCGCGCCGAGGATGGCGCAGATGCCGACCGCCCAGACCGGGTCGACCGAGATCAGCTCGGCGGCGCGGGCGGGTTGCATGCAGAGCGGCGCGACGGCGGTGGCGCCGAGCGCGGCAGCGCCACCGATGGCCAGCTGCCGGCCGGTGCTGGCCGCCGGGGTGTCCCGGCGGGCCAGTCGCCCGGTCAGGACGGCGCCGGCGACGGCGGCGTTCGCGGCGAACCAGCCCACCCAGACGAGCTGGGCCGGCCACTGGTTGACGGTCGTGCCGGTGAAAGCGCCGGTGAGCCGGACGATGCCGAAGCCGTACGCGACACCGAGCTGACCGGCCCCGGCCAGCACGCTCACCCCGAGCGCCGTGAGCAGCAGTCTGCCCCAGGTCCGAAAGGCCATGTCCGGCACGTTACGCACCTGGTACACCGGATCGCCACCGGCGCGCCGCGCGGCGCGCCGGCCCGCGGCCGGCGGTTCTACTTGAGTTCGACCAGCCGGGCCAGGTAAGTCGTGTCTCCGACATTGGTGAGCATGTGCACCGCTCCCGGGTCCCGGTAGACCACTCCACCGGTGGGCTCGTCGGCGTCGATCCGGGTGCCGTCGACGGTCTGTACGACGTTCTTCGCGCCCTCGATCGCCACCACCAGGTAGGGGTGGTCGTGCCGGTGCAGTGGCTGCCGCTCGCCCGGCTCGAGCCGGATGTGCCAGACCCGGACCCGGTCGTTCTCGTACACGATCTCCTGGCCCACCGGCCCGAGTTGGGTTCCGTCGATCACGTTGGTCATCGTTCTCCGTCCAGTTGCGGGAGCACCTCGGCGGCGATCAGCTCAAGGTGGTCGAGGTCGGCGAGGTCGGTCATCCGCAGGTGCACCCGGGTGGCGCCGATCTCGGCGAACTCGCCGAGGCGCTGCACGAGCTGCGCGGGCGACCCGACCACCGGGTCCTCCGGCGGCAGCGCGCTCTTCTCGTGCAGGGGCGCGGCACGCCGCTGCGCCTCCGCGTCGGTCCGGCCGATGGCCACCACGATCCCGGCGGAGAGCACCAGCGGCGCGCGCCCGGACCCGGCCCGGTCCGCGCGGTCGCACGCCTGCCGCACCCGGTCGTACGCCGTGGCGGTCTCCGCCACGGACTTGAACGGCATGTTGAACTCCGTGGCGTACCGGGCGGCCAGGTCGGGGGTGCGCTTGGGGCCGCGTCCGCCCACGATGATCGGTGGCCCGGGCACCTGCACCGGTCTGGGCAGGGCGGGCGCGTCCACCAGCCGGTAGTGGTCGCCGGCGAAGCTGTACGTCTCGCCGGACGGCGTCGCCCACAGACCGGTGATCACCTCAAGCTGCTCGGCCAGCCGGTCGAAGCGTTCACCGACGGACGGGAACGGGATGCCGTACGAGGTGTGCTCGCGCTCGTACCAGCCGGCGCCGATGCCCAGCTCGACCCGGCCGCCGCTCATCTGGTCGACCTGCGCGACCATCACGGCCAGCGGGCCGGGCAGCCGGAAGGTGGCCGACGTCACCAGGGTGCCGAGGCGGATGCGTTCGGTCTCCCGGGCCAGCGCGGCGAGGGTCAGCCAGGCGTCGGTCGGGCCGGGCAGTCCGGGGTCGGCGCCCATCGACTGGTAGTGGTCGGCGCGCAGGAAGCCCTCGTAGCCGCCGGCCTCCGCCAGCTTGGCGAAGCGGAGCTGGTCGTCGTAGGTGGCGCCCCGGTGCGGCTCGGTGAAGAGCGACACCCGCATGTTCATCGTCCCTCCGCGCCGGCCGCGGCCGGCTGGTCGCGTTCCATCAACAGCTCGTGCAGGTCGGCGCTGACCTGGGCCACGTCGGCGAGGTGGGCGTTGCGGCCCAGGGTGCGGGGCCGCGGGATGGTCACGTCGACGACCTTGCGGATGCGACCGGGGCGAGGGCTCAGGACGACCACCCGGTCGGCGAGCAGCACCGCCTCGTCGATCGAGTGGGTGACGAAGACGATTGTCGGCTTGTTCTCCATGTGCACCCGCTGGAGTTCACCGGAGAGTTCCTCGCGGGTGAGCGCGTCCAGCGCGGAGAACGGCTCGTCCATCAGCATCACCCGGGGCTCGCCGATCAGCGAGCGGCACAGCGAGACGCGCTGCTGCATACCGCCGGAGAGTTCGTGTGGCAGCCGCTTCTCGAAGCCGGACAGCCCGGCGACGTCGAGCAGCTCCCGGGCGCGCCCGCGGTGCTTGGCGCGGCTCCAGCCGAAGACCTCGACCGGCAGCAGGACGTTGTCGAGCACACTGCGCCAGGGCAGCAGAGCCGGTTTCTGGAACAGCATGGCGATGTCCCGGCGGGGCCTGGTGATCGGCGTACCGGCCACGGTGATCTCGCCGGCGGTCAGCGGGAGCAGCCCGGCGATCAGCCGGAGCAGGGTGGACTTGCCGCAGCCCGAGCGGCCGAGGACGGCGACGAACTCCCCCTCGGCGACGTCGAGGTCGATGCCGCGCAGGGCTTCGACCCGGCCGGACCGGCCCTCGAAGGTACGCGACACCCCGGACAGTCGGATCATCTCCGGCGGACCTCCGCTGAGTGGACGGTCAGGAATCCGACAAAGGCTAGCGGGGTCGTCCGCGTATCGCACCGTCCGGGGTGCTCGTCATGTTGTTTCCGTTCCGCAACCCGATACGCCTGGCGTCGCAACTGTGGGTTTCTCGTACGCTGTGCCCGCGAAGAGTCCCCCACGATGGCGGTGCCGGCTTCCACCCCTCCCGCCGGTTCCGCCGCGACAACCCCCTCCGGTGGCCTGCCGGCCCCGGTCGGAAAGGACATGGTGCTACTGATGAGAAGGCTGACCCGTACGGTCGCTACGGCCGCGCTGGCCACTGCCCTCGCTCTCGTCTCCGCGTGCAGCAGCGGGTCGGATTCGGGTGACGACGCCAAGGGCGGCAACGGCGGGGCTCTGGAGAAGGTGACCTACCTCACCTCCTTCGGCAACTTCGGCCGTGACTCCTACGCCTGGGTGGCGAAGGAGAAGGGCTTCTTCAAGGAGGCCGGGTTCGACGTCGAGATCAAGGCTGGTCAGGGCACCGGTGGCGTCATCCAGACGGTCGTCGGCGGCCAGGCCGACTTCGGGCCGATCGATCTCACCGGCGGTCTGCTCCAGCTCGGCAACGGCCAGGCGAAGGACTTCGTCGCGGTGGCCGCGATCCAGCAGCGCACGATGGCCGGCATCGCCACCGTCGAGGGCAAGAACATCGCCTCCCCGAAGGACCTCGAGGGCAAGAAGCTCGCCGACACCCCCGGCTCCGTCGTCCGCAACCTGTTCCCGACGTACGCCCGGCTCGCCGGTGTGGACGCCAGCAAGGTGACCTGGGTCAACGGTGAGGCGCAGGCGCTGATCGGCACGCTGGCCTCCGGCTCGGTGGACGGCATCGGCCAGTTCGTCGTCGGTCAGCCGACGATCGAGGCGGTGGCCAAGAAGAAGGCCGTCATGCTGCCGTACAGCAACGTGATGCAGGACCTCTACGGCAACGTGCTGATCACCTCCAGCAAGATCGCCAAGGAGAAGCCCGAGATGGTGAAGCGGTTCACCGCGGCGCTGCTCAAGGGCCTGGAGTACAGCCTGGCGAACCCGAAGGAGGCCGCCGACCTGCTGAAGAAGAACGTCGACGCCACCAACACCGCCTCCGCCGCCGCCGAGCTGGAGCTGATGGCCGCGTACGTCCGCTCCGGCAACTCGGGCACCGCCATCGGCACGCTGGACAGCGGCCGGGTCGCCAAGAGCATCGCGATCCTGCAGGGCGCAGGCGCGCTGAAGCAGAACATCACCCCCGAGCAGATCATCGACTTCAGCCTCGCGCCGAAGGCCTGATCGTCCGGTCGTCACCAGGGGGTACGTCCCGCCGGATCCGGCGGGACGTACCCCCGTCGCTCGTCGGCCGCCGCGGCCGTGGGATATCGAGGAGAAGTAGATGACCGACGTCCGCTCAGCAGAGCCGGCCGTGGCGGCGACCCCGCCTCCGGGTCCCGGCCGCGAGGCGGGTCGGGGCGCCGGCCTGCGGGCCGGGACCGGGGCGACGCTGCTGCCCGTGGCCGGCATCGTCGTCGCCCTGGCGGCGTGGTGGCTCATCGCCCGGCTGGAGCTGGTCCACCCGGCCGCCCTGCCGCCGCCGGGTGACGTGCTCGCCGCGTTCGTCGACAAGCCCGCCCGGATGTTGGAACACACCTGGGACACGCTGCTGGAGATCCTGTTCGGCTTCGCCCTGTCCGCGGCCGCCGGTGTCCTGATCGGACTGTCCTTGGCCAGCTCCCGTACGGTGGAGCGGATGTTCACTCCGCTGCTGGTCGCGGTGAACGCGGTGCCGAAGATCACGCTGGGTCCGCTGCTGGTGGTGGCGTTGGGCTGGGGTCAGAAGCCCATCCTGACCATGGTGTTCCTGCTGTGCTTCTTCCCGATCGTGCTGTCCACCGCGACCGGGCTGACCACCACCCCGTCCGACCTGGCGGAGCTGGTGCGCTCCTGGAACGCCTCCCGCTGGCAGGCGTTCCGCAAGGTGCGTTTCCCGGCCGCGCTGCCGCAGATCTTCGTCGGTCTCAAGGTGGCCATGCCGCTGGCCGCGATCGGCGCGGTGATCGGTGAGTTCCAGGCCGGTGAGAGCGGCCTGGGCTACGTCATCCTCCAGTACGCCGGCGTCGGCGACACCGCCACCGCCTGGGCGGCGATCATGCTGGTGGCGCTGGTGAGCATCCTGCTCTACTCGGCGCTTCTGCTCATCGAGCGGATCGCCCTGCCCTGGGTACGCGAGACCACCAGCAGCCGCTGACGGCTCCATCCCGAGCATCGGCGAGGGCCGGCCCCCTGGTTGGGGGCCGGCCCTCGCCTTTCGTGGTGGGGCTCAGCCTGCCAGCCGCCAGCGGCCGTTGCGGGCGACAAGCGTGGTGAGGGCCTGCGGCATCAGCCCGGAGTGGTTGTCCGGCGTCATTCGGATCGGGCCGGAGAGGCCGTCCATCTGGGACGTCTCCAGCACGTCGCGGATGCCGCTGCGGTCCACCTTGCCGATCTCGCCGCCGGCGCGCAGCTCTGCGTCGGCGATCAGCTGCACGGCGTCGGCGGCGAACGACGACGATCCGTTGTACCCGCCGTAGCGCGCGGTGTAGTCCTGGAACCACTGCCGCCGGGCCGCCTTCGCGGGCGTGGTGGCGATCACGTCGTCGATCACCATCGTCTGCGTGAAGATCAGCGTGGCCCGTTCGGTGGCGCGGGCCGCCGGGCCGAGGAACAGGTCACCGGCCGCTCCCGCGTCGAAGAAGAGCGACCCACGGAAGGCGGCCTGCTGTGCGCTTGTGGCGGCCAGCGTCGCCTGCTCCGGTGGCGTCCAGACGATCAACGCGTCGGGCTTCTTCGAGGTGAGCTGGCCGATCTGCTGGCTGACGTCGGTGTCGGTGGTCTTCACCACCTGCTCGCCGGACGGCTTGATCTCGGTCTTGGCCAGCTCGCGGCGCAGCGCGGTCGCGCCCTCCCGGCCGTAGTCGTCGTCGCTGTAGAGCAGGCCCACCTTGCGGACGCCCTTGCGACGCAGTTCGGTGGTCAGCGCGGCGGCGCTGTCGGCGGCGTTCGGGCCCAGCTTGAACATGTAGCGCCGTTCCGCGACCGGAGCGGCGATCGTCCCGGAAGCGGCGAGCGCAATAGTGGGAATCCGCTTCTCGTTGATGGTGCCGACCGCACCGACCGCGCATTCGTTACAGCCGCCCATGATGATGGCGCTGACTTGGGAATCGCTGCTGAAGTCGGCGATGTTGCGCAGTGACTCGGCGGCGTCGGAACGGTTGTCCTTCACCCTCAGCTTGATCTCCCGGCCGTTCAGTGCTCCGGAGGAGTTCAACTGCTCGACCTTGAGATCCAGGGCCCTCTGGTATGCCCGGCCCACCGGCGCGGCGGCGCCCGAGAGTTCGAGGTCCGCAGCGATCACGATCGGACTCGTGTCCTTGTCGTCCCCACCGAACTGGCAGCCGGTGAGCGTGGTGGCAACTACGGCCGATGCGAGCGCCGCGATGGTCGCGGAGCGGATGGGGCTCAACTCAGTCCTCCAGGTGCGGGCGCGGGCGCTGCCCGGTCACCGCCGCTAATCCGTCCTCAGTGGAGGACGGGATATCCTCTGCCGTACGGTGTGCGCGAAGCCTGCAAAACCTTGCCAATGGCCGGCGCTGTGGTCAAGCGCGGACCCCGGTTGCATTTTCGGGACGGTCATCCCACATGCTGGGGTAACACAATGTTTGCAAAAGCTCACTTTGCATACACGCGTGACCACTCTGGAGTTACATGCCCTGATCAGGGGCTTGCGGAAATGAAGGTATCAGTTGACCGGATCACGGGTTCCGCGCCGTCCGACCGTTTCCTACCCGACTGCGGCTTCCCAAACAGGATCTTCTCTGATGAAATCGCGGCCGTGCCGCGCGTGGTCCCCTCCGCTTACGGCACGGTTCGGCGGGTCAGGCGGGGAAGAAACGACGGAGGCGATGTCGTGAGCACCGGACCGACGACCCTGCCCGCGCTCGGCGACTCCACGCGACGTCCGCGCCGGGGGTTGCCGCGGCTGCGTGACGCCCGGATCCGGTCCAAGTTGGCGCTGATCCTGGTCGTCCCCGTGGCGGCGGTGATCGCACTGGCCACGGTCCGGCTGATCTCGGTCGGCGAGGGCGCCTTCGACGCCACCCGGGCCCGGTCGCTCACCGCGCTCTCCATCGACGTCAGCGCGCTCACGCAGGACCTCCAGTCCGAGCGGATGGCCGCGGCGGCCTACCTGGCCACCCCGCAGCAGCCCGCCGACGCGTTCAACCTGCGGGTCCGTCAGACGCAGCAGCGGATCGACGAGTACCGCGCCGAGCGGGGCCGGATCGGCGAGGTGCCGGCGGCTCTGCGGGACCGGCTGGCGGCGATCGACGGCCACCTGTCCACCCTGGACGGCACCCGGCAGGAGGTGCTCGACCGCCGTCAGATGGCGGTCGCCGAGGCGGTGCTGAGGTACGGCGTCATCCTCACCGACCTGGTCGCCTACGGGGACGGACTCGCCGAGCTGCCCGGCGACGAGAGCCTCTCGGACAGCCGTCGGGCCGTCGCCGCGTTCGCCCGCGCCAAGGCGGCGGTGGCCGAGGAGCAGGCGGTGGCCTTCACCGCGCTGACCGCCGGCCAGCTCGACGAGGAGCAGTTCTCCTCCTTCGTGGCCACCCTGACCAGCCAGCAGGAGGCCCTGGTCGCCTTCTCGCTCGCCGCCGACCCGGTGCAGCGGGCGCTTGTCGACAGCACCGTCTCCGGTGACGCGGTCGGGTTGTCCGACCGGGTCGCCACCGACCTCGTCCGCTCCGTCGGGCAGCGTCCACTGGTCAGCGCGCAGGACGCCACCGCAGCCATCGGCGCGGTCAACGACCTGATGCGGTGGGCCGAGGTCCAACTGCAGAACCGCCTCCTCGCACAGGCCGACCAGGCGCGCTCGGACGTCATCCGGCAGGCCGTGGTCGAGTCGGTGCTGGTGCTACTCACCCTGATCATCGCTGTGACGCTGGCCGTGGTGCTGGCCCGCTCGCTGAACCACTCGCTGCGCCGGCTGCGTGAGGGCGCCCTGTCGGTGGCCAACCACGACCTGCCCGACGCCGTGCAGCGGCTGCAGAACATGGGCAGCGTGGGCGACGGCGGCGTGGAGGAGATCGTCCGGCAGGTCCGGGACCCGATCCAGCTCACCAACCGCGACGAGGTCGGTCAGGTGGCACTGGCCTTCAACGTCGTCCACCGCGAGGCGGTACGCGTCGCGGCCGAGCAGGCCGCGCTGCGTACCAGCGTCTCGGCGATGTTCCTCAACCTGGCCCGCCGCAGTCAGACCCTGGTCGACCGGATGATCGGCGAGCTGGACGCGATCGAGCGCGGCGAGGAGGACCCGAAGCGGCTGGCGCAGCTCTTCGAGCTGGACCACCTGGCCACCCGGATGCGTCGCAACGACGAGAACCTGCTGGTCCTGGCCGGCGCCGACTCCGCCATACCGCGTCGCGACGACGCGCTCGTGGTGGACGTGCTGCGCGCCGCGCAGTCCGAGGTGGAGCTGTACAACCGCATCGAGTTCGGCACCGTGGACACCGACATCTCGGTGGCCGCGCACGCGGTGAACGACGTGGTACGCCTCGTCGCCGAGCTGCTCGACAACGCGACCCGGTTCTCGCCGCCGAACACCACTGTGGTCGCCGACGGTCGCCGGATCCGGGACTACGTGCTGATCCAGATCGAGGACCGCGGGCTGGGCCTCACCGACGACCAGCTCGACTCGCTCAACCGGCGCCTGGCCGCGCCGCCGAGCGTGGACGTGGCCGCGTTCCGGCTGATGGGTCTGGCCGTGGTGAGCCGGCTCGCCTCGCGCTACGGCATCCGGGTCGAGTTGCGCCGCAACGCGGAAGGCGGCACCGTCGCCCAGGTGACGCTCCCCGCCGCCACCGTGGTGCTGCCCAGCAACCGGGGTCGCGAGCAGGTGCTCACCCGGCCGCGTCAGCCGATGGCGGTCGAGCAGACGCCGCTCACCCCGGCCGGTCACGCCGAGTCGTACGCCGGTGCCGGCACCGGCGCGGCGACGTTGCCCGACCAGTGGCAGAGCAGCACCTCCGCGCCGACCCAGTGGCAGTCGCCGTTGGACTCGCGGGACACCTCAGCGGCCGTGCAGGCCGGCGGTTTCACCGGAGCGCAGCAGGTGGCGCCGCCGGCCCCGGCCGCCCCGGCGTCCCGGCCCGCCTACAGCAACGGGGTGGGCGCCTCGGCGGGCAGCCCGACCGTGGCGTACCCGACAGTCGACCCGCTGCCGCGGCGCGGCTCCGGGGCGGACAGCGCCGACGGACGTACCGCGCCGGTGCTGCCGGTCGGACCGGTCGCCGGTCCCGGTGCGGTCGCACCGCCGGTAGCTCCGCCAGTTGAACA
>NZ_VDFY01000125.1 GCF_006228125.1 Micromonospora orduensis
ACGTCGGGACGTCGGTGGAGCCCTGGATGCTGGCGTGTCCGCGCAGCGCCATCACACCGCCACCCGGACGACCCATGTTGCCCAGCAACAGCTGGATGATCGCTCCGGTACGGATGTACTGCACGCCCACGCTGTGCTGCGTCCAACCCACTGAATAGATCAGCATGCCGGTGCGCTCCCGGCCGGAGTTCGCCGTCCACGCCCGCGCCAGTTCCAGGAACTGCTCCTGCGGAATGCCGCAGACCCGCTCCACCATCTCCGGGGTGTAGCGCGCGAAGTGCCGCTTGAGGATCTGGTAGACGCAGCGCGGATGCTGCAACGTCTCGTCCCGTCGGGTCTGCCCGCCCACCGGCGCGCCGTGCGACTCGTGGGCCAGCCCGGCGGCGCTGTCCCGCTCCTGGGCGGTGTGCCCGCTGCCGGAGGAATCCTCATGGCCCTCGTACTGCCAGCTGTCCTGCACGTAACTGCCGGTCTCCGGGTCGAAGCCGGAGAAGAACCCGTCACCGTCCTCGGTGTCGCTGAACTCCTCACTGACGATCGTCGCCGCGTTGGTGTAGGCGAGCACGTACTCCCGGAAGTCGAGCTCGTTGTCCAGGATGTAGCGCACCACCCCACCGAGCAGGGCGATGTCGGTGCCCGCCCGGATCGGCAGGTACGCGTCCGCCACCGCACTGGTCCGGGTGAACCGCGGGTCGACGTGGAACACCTTCGCGCCACGGCGCTTGGCCTCCATCACCCACTGGAAACCCACCGGGTGCGCCTCGGCCATGTTCGAACCCTGAATGACGATGACGTCAGCGTTGGCGATGTCCTGCTGGAAATCCGTCGCACCGCCACGACCGAAGCTGGCCCCCAGACCGGGGACGGTGGCGGAGTGTCAAATACGGGCCTGGTTCTCGATCTGCAAGGCGCCCATCGCGGTGAACAACTTCTTGATGAGGTAGTTCTCCTCGTTGTCCAGCGTCGCCCCACCCAGACTGGAGATACCCAGCGTCCGGTTGAGCGGCCGGCCCTGCGCGTCGACGTCCTCCCAGGTCTGCTCGCGCGCGGCGAGCATCCGGTCGGCGATCATGTCGAGTGCGGTGTCGAGCTCCAGGTCTTCCCACTGGGTAGAGTACGGACGGCGGTAACGGACCTTCGTCTGCCGCAGCGGACTCGTCACCAGGCTCTTGCTCGCCGACCCCTTCGGACACAGTCGACCCCGCGAGATCGGGCTGTCCGGATCACCCTCGATCTGACTGACCCGCCCGTCCTTCACGTACACCCGCTGGCCACAGCCCACCGCGCAGTACGGACAGACCGAGCGGGCGACACTGTCGGCGGCCTCGGTACGGGGAGTCAGCTCCGCCGAACGGGGGGACTGCGCCGCAGCGCCCCGGCCGAGCGGGTCGGTGCCGGTGAGCTGCCGGTAGACCGGCCAACCCTCGATGAAGGTCCGTAAACCCATCCTCGACACCCCCTCCCACGCGAGCGACCCTCTGAACATAGGTCAACTGAGAGACGTTGGCGAGCCGAGGAACCAGCGGCGGGCACAGACAGCGCCGCCCCCGGCCCGGGTGGGTCGGGGGCGGCGCTGGTGTCGGTGTGCAGGTCGCCTCTCGGCGAGTGGCGCGACGCGGCTCCAGCCGAACGGTGTTCCGCGACGGCGATAGTAGGTGAGGCCCGGGGACACTGAGTCACACCGACACTGGTTCACAACCAGCCGGCCGCGCCAACTGTTCCCGCCCCGCGCAGACCTTGGACAGTTTCCGTTCACGGGCATGCCGATGGCCGGCACCCCGTGTTGCGGGGTGCCGGCCATCGTGTCTGTGTGTGGTGGGTCAGCTGTTCCAGTGCTGGGCGACCAGGTCGGTGGCCTGCTGCTCCCACTGGGCGTACGCGTCCGGGTAGGCCGAGACCTGCACGGTCTGCGCGGCGTCGGTCAGCGGCATGTCCTGCCAGCCGTCAACCTGCTTCAGACCCTTGAGGAACGCCGTCGTCGAGTACGCGGGGTCGGTGATCTGCTCCGGGGTGCCCCAACCCGAGCTCGGGCGCTGCTGGAACAGGCCCAACGAGTCGTGGTCGTTGCGGTCGCCGAGGTGGCCGAGGTTCTCCAGCTTCGACTCCTGCAGGCTCGTCGCGATCGAGATGACCGCGGCCCGCTCGGGCAGGCCGGCCTTCTTCGTCGCGGCGATGATCGCCTTGACATTCGCGGTCTGCTCACCGTTCAGGGTGATGTGCGACTGCTCGCCCTGCGGCTTCGACGCGGCCGTCTGCACCGCGGCGGCGGCCGGCTTGGCGTCGACCGGGTTGGCGTGCGCGGCGACCGGGCCGGCGAACACGCCACCGGCGAAGGCCAGACCAGCAACAGACAGCACACTCTTACGAATGATCGTGTTCATGGGGGTTAGCTCCTTCGGGGGTAGGAACACCCGCACACCGATCCGGGGGATGGTGACGCGGGTGTGAGCACCTCGTCCGGCGCTGCACAAAGTCTTTGAGGGGTCGGCGGCCTGCAAGCCCGGAGGGCTCGCGGCGCCGGGTCCGTGTGTAACGACCGGCGGGCCGGAGTCATTCCGGGGATGGCCCAGCGGCCGTGGTCCTGCGATCGTCAGGGTATGTAACGACCCCCGGCCAGCCACGATTCCGCCGCACCGGTGCGACCGGTCACAGCCCAGAAGACCCCAGACCGGACAAACACCCCACCTCGCGTGGCGGGGTGAGGGTCATCCCGGGCGATCAGGCGATGACAGGCCTCACCCCGCGAGGCGGGAGCGGACCTTCTCGGCGCAGGTGTCCAGGACCGTCCGCGCGTCGAGCCCCAGACTCTCGATCGCCACAAGCGCGGTGAACGCCACGTCGGCCAACTCCGCCGCCACGTCCTCGCGGGTGTGGGTGACGCCTTTGCGCGGATTCTGTCCGAGCAGCCCGATCCAGGCGGCGGACGCCTCCCCCGCCTCCTCGGTCAGTTTGAGGATTCGGCAGGTCAGTTCCGTCTGCCCGGTGCCGTTCGCCGCGTCCAGCCAGGCTCGCGAAGCCCGGGCCGCGTCCCAGATCGAGTCGTCCACGGCGACCAGTCAACCCGACCGCCCGACCGGGCCGCGTACCCGGGCGGCATCACCGGAAGACGGACCGGCAGTGCGGGCGGCGCCCCCACACGGCCCGGCCTGACCGGCCGGACAGTCACGCCTGAGCGGCCGGTCAGCGTACCCATTGACTCCGGTCGACGGCGGTCCTAGGTTCAGGGCGCTACCGGCCGGTAGGCAACCGTCCCGCCTGGTCGCCCCGGAGGCGACATCCGTCCGATGGGGAGCGTCGATGCTGTCCACACCCGTTCGTACCCTGCGCCGCCTGGTCGCGGCCACCGCGACCCTGATCCTGGCCGTCGGGCTGGCCGGCGCCGCGCCGGCCGCCGCCGCCGGCCGCGATCCCGGGGGCGGCCAGCCGCTGCCCGGATACACCATCGAGAATCCGCCGCTGGCCCCGCTGGTCGTGGCCGGCCGGCCGACGACGGTACGCCAGGGCGTGCACCGCCACGCCGGGTACATCATCGAGGTCCCCACCCGGTGGAACGGCGACCTGGTGCTGTGGGCGCACGGCTACCGCGGTCAGGGCACGGTGCTCTCGCCGGAGCCTCCCGCGTTCGAGCTGCGCCAGCGCCTGCTGGAGCAGGGGTACGCGTGGGCGTCGTCGTCGTACGACCGCAACGGCTTCGACATCCGCTCGGGGGTGCTGGGCACCAGGGACCTGGCCGACCACTTCGGACGGACCGTCCGCAAGCCGCACCGCACCTACCTCGCCGGGGTGTCGATGGGCGGGTACGTCATCGGTCGTTCCCTGGAGCAGTACCCGGGCTTCTACGACGGGGCGCTACCCATGTGCGGGGTGCTCGGCGATCAGACGCTGCTCGACTTCTACCTGGACTACAACCTGGTCGCGCAGGCCCTGGCCGAGGTGCCGGCCTATCCCACGCCGGCCGACTACCTGAGCAACGCGGTCCCGCGCATCCAGGTGGCGCTCGGCCTGGCCGGGCTGACCCCCACCGGGCCGGACACCACGACCGACCGGGGCAGGCAGTTGCGGGCCATCACGGTCAACCGTTCGGGCGGGCCGCGTCCCGGCGCGGACGCCGCGTTCGCGGTCTGGAAGGACTTCCTCTTCTCCATCAGCGTGCCCACCGGGAGCGGCAACTCCCCTGCCCAGCGGCCCGGTCAGCTGTCCACCAACCTGCTCACCCGCTACACCCCGAACAGTCCGGTCGACGTCAACACCACCGTGCGGCGGGTCGCTCCGGAGAACGTCGTGCAGCGACTCCTGCCGACGCTGACCGAGGTGCCGCGGATCGCCGGCCGACCCACCGCGCCGGTGCTCAGCCTGCACGGCCTCGGTGACCTGTTCGTGCCGTTCAGCATGGAGCAGGCGTACGCCACCGACGTGGCCCGCAACGGTCGCAGCCGGCTGGTGGTGCAGCGGGCCATCCGGGCCACGCAGCACTGCGAGTTCACCCCGACCGAGGCGGGCGTCGCCTGGGACGACCTGGTGTCCTGGGTACACACCGGCAAGCGCCCGGCCGGTGACAGCGTGACCGATCCGGCGGTGGTTGCCCGAGCCGACTACGGCTGCCGGTTCAGCGACCGGGCCGCGTACGCCGCCGGGGTCGGCACCCGCCGCCTCTACCCCGCCTGCTGAGTACGAGAAAACCGGCCGGCTCCCGTGCGGGGAGCCGGCCGGTTCTGTGTGCCGGTGTCACCAGAGCTGCTGGACGATGTCCGCCGCCTGCTCCTCCCACTGCGCGTACGCGTACGGGAAGGCGGAGACCTGCACGGTCTGCGCGGCGGCGGTCAGCGGCAGGTCCTGCCAGCCGCCCACGTTCTTGAGCGCCGAGAAGAACGCCGTGGCCGAGTACTCCGGGTCGGTGATCTGCTCGGGCGTGCCCCAACCGGACGACGGGCGCTGCTGGAACAGGCCCTGCGAGTCGTGGTCGTTGTACGCGCCGAGGTGACCGAGGTTGTAGAGCTTCGACTCCTGCAACGAGGTGGCGACGCCGATCACGGCGCCCCGGTCACCGACGCCTGTCTTCTTGGCGGCGTCGACGATCGCCCGGGCGTTGTCGAGCTGCGCGTCGTCGAGCGGGATGCGCGACTGGGCGCCCTCGATGCCGTGCGGGATCAGCTCGGCACGGCTGGGCTTGCCGGCCGGCGGCTTGCCGGTGGCGGAGCCGGTGGTCAGGCCCGACTCGACGGGCTGGTCTTCCTGCTGCGCCGAGGTGGCGGCCTTGCCGGTGGCGAGGTCGATGGCGGCGACGGCGCCCTGGTGCGGTCCGGAGGTGACCGGGGCGGCGGTCGCGGTGGGCGCGAGCGCCAGGCCGCCGAGGGCAGCCACACCCACCACACTCAGCGCGGTCTTGCGGTACGAGTCCTTCGCGATGGCGGGGAGCCATCGAGTGAAGTCGACCTTCACGATGGTTGCCCTTTCGATCGTGCGGAGCGCTCCGGGGTGAACACTCCTCGGGAGATGACCGCGGAAAAGGGTTTGGGCTCCGGCGGTACGGGGGACACAACCAGCTTGGCGTGTCGGGCATTCCGGAAATGCCCGAGCTGCGGCAGCCTGCGGCCCCGGTCACTCCGGCGGACCGGACGATCGGCGCGGATGAGCCCGGACCGGTCAGCCGGCGTGCGGCGTGCCGAACCGGACGAGAACGTGCCAGAGCTGCTTGAGGTGCTGAAGGGTGTCCGCTGTCGGACCCCGGTCCGCCCAGCGGTCCGGCTCGGTGACCGCCGACACCGCGCCCCGGCCGATCAGCGCCGCGTCCACCGGTGCGCCCGGTCGGGCGAACTCGCGGTGCAGACGCGCCGCCAACACCGGGATCGCGGGGCCCCGGAACTCGGGGTCGACCCGATCGACCGCCAGCGTGAAGCCGGGGTGCCACCGAAGTGGGAAACCATACCGCTGGGCGATCAGTTCCAGCGTCGCGCCCGTCGGGGTGCCGGCGAAGGACGGGTCCGCCACCAGTTCCTCGACATCATGAGCGAGGGCGAGGGTGCCGTGGATCTGAGCTTCCAGGTAGTCGTCGAGCGCACGACCGACCGGGGGCGGCGCGCTCGGACCGTTCAGCACCGTCCGGACCAGGGTGCTCACGTCCGTCCCGGCTCGGCCCAGGCATTCGCCGGTGGCGACGACGCCGCCCAGCAGCCCGGCGAGCATCGCCTCGAACGCGTCGGCGGTGCCCACCACACGCGGGCCGAGGTGGCTGTCTCCGAGGCAGAACGTGGCCCGCGCCAGCACCGCCGTGCGCAGCCGCAGGTGGCACGAGCCGAAGCGGGGACAAGCGCCGTCCGCGTGGTCGAGCACGTTCAGGCCGCCGTACGTGGGCCGCTCGGCCGGCGTGACGTCGGATCGCTGGTACGCGCCGTCGAACATCACGTGCTCCCAGCGGTCCCGGTCGCTGCCGGGGTACGCCATCAGCTTGCCGTTCGAGATCCCCGTGACGAACTGACTGCGGTACACCCCGTCCTCGGCCAGGGCGACGGCGACGGGCCTCCCGTCGGCGCACAGCCGGTCCGGGTGGAAGTTGACGGTGAGCCGACCAGACTGGACGACCGCGGCGAGGAACTGCTCCGGACGGTGGCGGACGCCGACGGCCGCGAGTTCCCGGGCGATGGTGGCGAGGGCGGCGGGACGCTCGACCACGGCCAGCGACCGGACGTACGCGAGGGCGGCCGCCTGCCCCGGGGCGAGAGCCGTGGCCAGACGCCCGTCCGGCTCAGTGGTCGCCGTCATCACCCGCGTGGTCACCGTCGTCCGGCGTCGCCAACTCCTCGAAGACGGTGATGTGCAGGTCGGCCGGAGCGTCGAGGCGGGAGTTGAGCGACTGCCAAGGGGTACGCGTCGGCGGCGCGACCTCGCTCGCCCCGGCGGCGACCAGCCGGGCGGTGGTCGCCTCGGCGTCGTCCACCTCGAAGGCCACCCGGATGCGCGGCGCCACCTGCCGCCTCACCTCGACCTCGTCGATCATGCGCTTCTGCGCCGGGTTGGCGATCTCCAGGGTGGCGCGGCCCGCGTCCAGGATCACCACCCGGGCGTCCCCCTCGCCGCTGAACGCGGCCTCCTCGCGCAGGCCCAGCGCGTCGCGGAAGAACGCCACGGCGGCGTCGTGGTCGACCGCCTCGACGACGAGACGCAACTGACGGACAACGGGTACGGGCTGCTCGACGGGCATGCGCGCGATCATAACGTCGTAGTCTCACACCGTCCGGAAGGGAGCGACGATGGTCGACGAGACGTACCAGCTGCATCCGGTCGGCCGGGTCTCCTCGCCGCTGACCGACGCGGCGAGCGCGCCCCGGCAGGGCGACGAGGGCGCGCCGGAGGCGTGGCTGGTCTTCGACCCGCAGGTCGGGCGTGCCCTGCGGGACGTGCGGGTCGGCGCTGACCTGCTGGTGCTGACCTGGCTGGACCGGGCGCGGCGGGACGTCCTGGCGGTACGCCCGCGCGGCGACGAGAGCCGCCCGGAGACCGGCGTGTTCAGCACCCGCTCGCCGCACCGGCCCAACCCGATCGGGCTGCACCGGGTGCGGGTGCTGGCCGTGGACGGGCTGCGCCTGCGGGTGGCCGACCTGGAGGTGCTCGACGGCACCCCGCTGCTGGACGTCAAGCCGGTGCTGGGGGCGGCCGACGAGCGCTGAGCCCGTCGGCCGCCCGCCAACGCCGGCCCGACCCCGGACGGCTCAGTGGCCGCGGGCCAGCCACTCCGGCAGGTGCGGCGCCTCCGCGCCGATCGTGGTGTCGTCGCCGTGCCCCGGGTGCACGACCGTCTCCGCCGGCAGTGTGAGCAGGCGGGTACGGATCGACCGGACGATGGTGTCGAAGTCGCTGAACGAGCGCCCGGTCGCGCCGGGCCCGCCGTTGAACAGCGTGTCGCCGGTGAACACCGCGCCCAGGGCCGGGGCGTGGAAGCTGCACGCGCCGGGGCTGTGCCCGGGGGTGTGCAGCACCCGCAGCGTGGTGCCGGCCACCTCGATGCCCTGACCGTCGTGCAGCTCGCCGTGCGGCGGCAGGTGCGGGTGGACCATGTCCCACAGCACCCGGTCGGCGGCGTGCAGCAGCACCGGCGCGCCGGTGGCCTCGGCCAGCTCGGGTGCCACCCGGACGTGGTCGTCGTGCGCGTGGGTGGCCAGGATCGCCCGGACCCGGCGGTCCCCCACCAGGGCGAGGATCGCCGCCACGTCGTGCGGGGCGTCCAGTACGACACACTCGCTGTCGTCGCCGACCACCCACACGTTGTTGTCCACGTCGAAGGTCTGGCCGTCGAGGGAGAACGTGCCGGCGGTGACCGCGCGGTCGACCCGGGCGGCCATCAGAACACCACCACCGAGCGCAGCACGTCACCGCCGTGCATCCGGTCGAACGCGTTCTCGACCTGGTCGAGTGCGATCTCCTCGGTGACGAAGGCGTCCAGGTCGAGTCGGCCCTGAAGGTACAGCTCGGTGAGCATCGGGAAGTCGCGGCTGGGCAGGCAGTCGCCGTACCAACTGGACTTGAGGGCGCCGCCGCGGCCGAAGACATCCAGCAACGGCACCTCGACCTGCATCTGCGGGGTCGGCACGCCGACCAGCACCACCGTGCCGGCCAGGTCCCGGGCGTAGAAGGCCTGCTTCCACGTCTCCGGGCGGCCCACCGCGTCGATCACCACGTCGGCGCCGAAGCCACCGGTGGCGGCGCGGATCGCCTCGACCGGGTCGGTCTCGGAGGCGTTCACGGTGTGCGTGGCGCCGAACGTGCGGGCCCAGTCGAGCTTGCGGCTGTCGGTGTCCACCGCGACGATCGTCGTGGCGCCCGCGAGAGCCGCGCCGGCGACCGCCGCGTCACCGACGCCGCCGCAGCCGATCACCGCGACCGAGTCGCCACGGGTGACGTTGCCGGTGTTCATGGCGGCGCCCAGCCCGGCCATCACCCCGCAGCCGAGCAGGCCCACGGCCGCCGGCCGCGCGGCCGGGTCCACCTTCGTGCACTGGCCGGCGTGCACCAGGGTCTTCTCGGCGAACGCGCCGATGCCCAGCGCCGGGGTCAGCTCGGTGCCGTCGGTGAGGGTCATCCGCTGCCTGGCGTTGTGGGTGTTGAAGCAGTACCACGGCCGGCCGCGGCGGCAGGCCCGGCACACCCCGCACACCGCGCGCCAGTTGAGCACCACGAAGTCACCCGGGGCGACATCGGTGACGCCGGCGCCCACCTGCTCGACGATGCCCGCCGCCTCGTGGCCGAGCAGGAACGGGTAGTCGTCGTTGATGCCACCCTCGCGGTAGTGCAGGTCGGTGTGGCAGACCCCGCAGGACTGGATTCGGACGACGGCCTCACCGGGGCCCGGATCGGGCACCACGATGGTGGTGACCTCGACCGGCGCTCCCTTGCTGCGGGAGATGACTCCCCGGACTTCCTGGCTCACTTCGCCTCCTGCTGGTGGTGTGCGGCCCGGCGTACGGCTCGCGTGCTCCGGGTCG
>NZ_VDFY01000290.1 GCF_006228125.1 Micromonospora orduensis
CCGCCTGCCCCGGCACCCGCTGACCCCTATACCGCAGGTCCGACCGGCTCCGCCGCAGTTCGCCGCGTGTCCAGCCGGTCGACCAGGTGGGCCGGCTACCCTCGCTGGAGGCATCCGCCGTACCCGGTGAGGAAGGGAGTCGCGTGGCGCGCAGCCGCAAGGTGACGGTCAGCACCGACGCCCAGGGTCACACCGCCGGCTGGGCGGAGACCGACCTGGCGCCGGTGACCCCACCGGTACCGGACCCGAGCGCCGCGGCCTTCTTCGACGTGGACAACACGATGATGCAGGGCGCCTCGATCTACTGGTTCGCCCGGGGGCTGGCCGCCCGCAACTACTTCACCACCGCCGACCTGGCCCGTTTCGCCTGGCAGCAGCTCCGGTTCCGGGTGCTGGCCCGGGAGCACGCAGGCGACATGTCCCTGGCCAAGGAGGCCGCGCTGGCCTTCGTGCAGGGCTGGCGGGTGGACGACGTGGAACGCCTGTCCGAGGAGATCTTCGACGAGCTGATGGCCCCCCGGATCTGGGCCGGCACCCACCGGCTCGCCCAGGGGCACCTGGACGCCGGCCAACGGGTCTGGCTGGTGAGCGCCGCACCGGTGGAGATCGGCCGGATCATCGCCACCCGGCTCGGCCTCACCGGCGCGATCGGCACGGTGGCCGAGGTGGTCGACGGGGCGTACACCGGGCGGTTGGTGGGTGACCTGATGCACGGGCCGGCGAAGGCCGAGGCGGTCACCCAGCTCGCGGCCGTGGAGGGGCTGGACCTGACCCGCTGCGCGGCCTACAGCGACTCGGCGAACGACCTGCCGCTGCTGTCCGCCGTGGGCCGGGCGGTGGCCGTGAACCCCGACGGCGCGCTGCTGCGGCAGGCCCGGCAGCACGGCTGGGAGGTCCGTGACTTCCGCACCGGCCGCCGAGCGGTCAAGATCGCCGTACCGTCGACGGCGGCGGCGGGGCTGGTCGCCGGCGCGGTCACGGCGGGGCTGGCGATGCAGCGCCGTCGCCGCGCCGGCTGACGGCCGCGCTCAGGGGCCGAATGGGTCGGGGCGTCGTTCCAGCAGCGTGTGCAGGGTCTGCTGGATCGTCTCGCGGACCTGGTCGGCGAGGTTGAAGACCACAAGCGGGTCGTCCGCCGAGTCGGTCAGATGGGCGGTGGGGATCGGCGGGCAGAACTCGATCAGCCACTTGCTGGGCAGCGGCACCATGCCCAGCGGCCCGAGCCAAGGGAAGGTGGGCGTGACCGGGAAGTACGGGAGCTTGAGCAGCCGCGCGAGGGGCTTGAGGTCGGCGAGCATCGGGTAGATCTCCTCGCCGCCGACGATGGCGACCGGCACGATCGGGGTGCCGGTGCGCAGCGCCGCCGAGACGAAACCGCCCCGGCCGAACCGTTGCAGCTTGTACCGGTCGGCGTAGAGCTTTCCGATGCCCTTGAAGCCCTCGGGGAACACGCCGACCAGTTCGCCGCCGCCGAGCAGTCGTTCCGCGTCCGGGTTGCAGGCCACCGTGCCGCCGGTCTTGCGGGCGATCTCCGACACCACAGGCATCCGGAACACCAGATCGGCGCCGAGCAGCCGCAGGTAGCGGTGCGCGGGGTGCTTGTCGTGCAGCGCCGCCGAGAGGATCAACGCGTCCAACGCCACAGTGCCGGAGTGGTTGCCGACCACCAGGGCGGGCCCGTCGACGGGCACGTGCTCCACGCCGGTGACCTCGGTGCGGAACCAGTCCCGGTAGAGCAGGCGCAGCAACGGGTGGAAGACCGCGTCGGTCAGATCGGGGTCGAAGCCGAATTCGTCGACCTCGTAGTCGCCGGAGAGTCGCCGACGCAGGAACGCCAGGCCGTTGGCGACCCGACGGTCCCACTGGTCACCCGGCCGGTCCGAGACGGCCGGCCGGGTGCCGCCGGTGGCCGGCTCACCACCCGCGCCCGTCGGGTCGTCGGTCGCCGGCTCGCCACCCGTGCCCGTCGGCTCGTCGGTGGCCGCGGTGTCGACCTCGTCGGCCGGCGTCGGGGTCGGGGCGACCTGGGCCGCCGGTCGGTGTCCGTTGCGCCGCGCCGGCTCCGCGTCCGGCGCGGGCACCCCCTGCGGTACGTCGAACCGGCCGATCCCCTGCGGGTCCTGCCCCTGCCCGGTCACGCTGCCACCTCGCTCACGACGACCGCTCCCGCACAGCGTCACGGACCTGCCGGATGCCGTCCAGGACGAGCTGCTCGGCGGCGGCCAACTGCCCCCGGGTGACCACCACCCCGCCGTGGTGGGCGCGGATGAAGTCGTCGAAGGCGGCGGCGGTGGAGCGGGGTGTGAAGCCGTACTCCTGCTCCAGCCGGGTCGTGTCGACGACGCGGCCGTGCACGAAGAGGTCGACCTGGTCCAGGCCGTACCTGCCGAAGCCCATGCTGCGCGCCAGCGCGGCGGCGCCCGAGAGCCCCGGCTCCAGCACCGGTACGGCCACCCGACCGGCCCGCCGGATCGCCTGGGACAGCGACAACACGCCGGGACCTGCGACGTTGTAGGTGCCGGGGTGGTCCTCCACGATCGACCGGTGCAGCACCTCCAACGCGTCGTCGAAGTGCAGGAACTGCAGGCGCGGGTCGCGGCCGAAGACGGTCGGCACGAACGGCTGCGCGAAGTAGCGGGTCAACGTGGTGTCGGCGGTCGAGCCGATGAACGGGGCGAACCGCAGCACCGTCGCCGTGACGTCGGGCCGACGGCGGCGGAAGCCGCGAACGTACCCCTCGACGTCCAGGATGTCGCGGCCGAAGCCGCCGCGCGGCACCTCGCGCGGCTCGGTCTCCTCGGTGAACACGGCCGGGTCCCGGAACGACACCCCGTACGCGGCGGTGGAGGAGCGGACCACGAGCTTGCGCAGCCGGGGTGCCCGTTGACAGGCGGCGAGCAGCTGCATCGTGCCGATGACGTTCTGGTCCTTCATGCCCGACCGGCCGCCGAGCTGCGGGTCGGGGGCGCTGACCAGCGCGAGGTGCACCACCGCGTCGACGTCCAGGTCGGCGAGGACTCCGCCGAGCGAGCCGGCGTCGACGTGGATCCGTTCGACCCGGTCCAGCAGGTCGCTGAACTCGGCGCCGGCCTCCGGGGCGTCCACCCCGATGACCCGCTCGATCCGTGGGTCGGCGGCCAGGCGGGCCGCCACGTGGGCACCCAGGTAGCGGCTCACCCCGGTGACGACGACGACCCCCGGAGCACCTGGGGTGCTACCGGGGGTCATCTGACGCACCTACCCCGGCAGGAGGGATCGAGCCGGGACGACCACGGCCTGATCACCTGAGCCTCCGGAGGTCGACAGTTTGGCAAGTGACGCCGGACGCCGGGCCCCGAGCCCGGCGGCGATCACTTGCCGAGACGGCGACGCTGGACGCGGGTCTTGCGCAGCAGCTTGCGGTGCTTCTTCTTAGCCATGCGCTTACGGCGCTTCTTGACCACCGAGCCCATACGACAGCCTTTCGATACAACGTGCGGGGCGGACCGGATGACACCACGCAGGTGGCGACGGCGACCGCTTGCGGACAACGGACCGGACCAGTCTGGGCGGCAGGGAGCACCGGTGGGGTCTCGGTCGGGCTCCAGGGTAGCTGGAGAGCGTCAGCAGGACCAACGCGCCCCCGTCGATGCCGCTCACGTCGCACTCGATCGGTGCGCCGGTGGCTCAGGCGGTCTCCTGAAAGGCGCCTCGAAGATATTCGTGGACCGCGTGCTCGGGCACCCGGAAGGACCGGCCAACCCGGACGGCGGTGAGCTCACCGCTGTGCACGAGGCGATAGACCGTCATCTTCGACACCCGCATGACCGTTGCCACCTCGGCGACGGTCAGGAACTTGACATCCGACAGCCGTCCGTCGGACTGCGACCCGGCCATGGCTCACCGACCCATCCCATGCCCGGCGCGTGCCAACCCGACGGATGCTCCGGGTCGGGCGGCGACGCGCGTGTTACCAGTACGGTAGCGGGGCCGCTGTGACCGGCGCGATCCCTTCGTACAACTGATCATGCTTTGGCCGCCGGTTCACTCGATCCGGCCTGCCGTTATCTCCCCGCCCGCGCCCGTCGTCCGGTTGGGTCACTCGGCGCGCAGCGCGACCACCGGGTCGAGCCGGCCGGCGCGCTGCGCGGGGACCACCCCGAAGACGATGCCCACCGCCGCCGACACGCCGAAGGCGAGCGCCAACGACCACCAGGTGATCGCCGCCGGGATCGGCGACAGCGCGTCCACCAGCAGCGCGGTGCCCACCCCCAACGCCATTCCGGTCACCCCGCCGATCGTGGTGAGCAGTACCGCCTCCAGCAGGAACTGCACGCCGATGTCCCGGGGGCGGGCGCCGACGGCCTTGCGCAGCCCGATCTCCCGGGTCCGTTCCCGGACGCTGACCAGCATGATGTTCGAGACGCCGACCCCGCCGACGAGCAGCGAGATTCCGGCGATGGCGGCGAGCACCCCGGTGAGGACGCCGAGGATGTCGCCGAGGACGCCGAGGATCTGCTGCTGGGTGACCGCGCTGAACTCGGTGTCCGGGTGCCGGCGGTTCAGCTCGGCGACGATCCGCTCCCCCAGCTCGTCGATCCGCTCCCGGTCCGGCGCCTTCACGGCGATGCCGTCGACCCGTTGGGTGCCCCAGAGCCGCTGCGCGGCGGTCACCGGCACATGCACCTCGTCGTCGCGGTCGACGCCGAGGCTCTGCCCCAGCGGCGCGAAGACGCCTATGACGCGGAACCGCACCCCGGCCAACGTCACCTGCTGGCCCAGCGGGTCCCGGTCCGGGAACAGGGCGCGGGCCACCGAGTCGCCGAGCACCGCCACCCGCCGGCTGGTGTCCACGTCGGTGCCGGTGAGGTACCGCCCCCGGGCCAGCGAACGGGTGAACACCGCAGGGGTGGTCTCCAGGACGCCCTGCACGGTGGTGAAGTCGGAGCGGGCGCCGGCGCGGGCGGTCGCACCGGAGGCGACGGTGACCGCCACCCGCTCGGGATCCCCGACCACGCGGGTCACCGCGTCCACGTCCTTGAGGGTCAGCGGCGAGACGACAGGCGCGGTGCCCACCTCGATCTTGCCGGGGACGACGAGCAGCAGGTTGGAGCCGAGCCCTTCGACCTGCTGCTCGACCTGCTGCTTGGTGCCGGTGCCGATGGCCACGAGCAGCACCACCGAGGCCACCCCGATGATCACGCCGAGCATGGTGAGGGCGCTGCGAAGGCGATTGGCCCGCAGCGCGTCCAGGGCCACCCGCCACGCCTCGGCGATCCTCACGTCGCGCCGTCCTCGGGCTCGCCCCGGCCGGGCTCCCGCGTGTCGGCCCCGGCGTGACTCGGCCCGGGCTCCCGCGGAAGGCGCCCGGTGGCTCCGGCGGCGCCACCGGAGCCACCGGACGGGTGCCCCGGGCCGCTTCCGGAAACGGACCGGGGCTCCGCGCTGGGAGCGGGCACCAGTGTCTCAGGTCGACCGTGATCGACGGGCAGCGGCCGATCATGAGCGGCGCTGTCCGCCACGACCACGCCGTCGCGCATCGTGATCCGCCGCTGGGCGCGGGCCGCCACCTCCTGGTCGTGGGTGACCATCACCAACGCGACCCCGGACTCGGCGTTCAGCCGCTCCAGCAGTTCCAGCACGGCGGCCCCGGTGACGCTGTCCAGGTTGCCGGTGGGCTCGTCGGCCAGCAGCACCGTCGGCTCGGTGACCAGCGCGCGGGCGATGGCCACCCGCTGCTGCTCGCCGCCGGACATCTGGTTGGGCCGGTGGTCGAGGCGGTGGCCCAGGCCGACCCGGCCCAGCATCGCCGCCGCCCGCTCCCGACGCTGCCGGGCCGACACACCCCGGTAGACAAGCGGCAACGCCACGTTCTCCACCGCCGAGGTACGCGGCAGCAGGTGGAACGCCTGGAAGACGAACCCGATGGTCTCGTTGCGCAGGGTGGCCATCTCCGGCGGGGACAGGGCGTTGACGTCCCGTCCACCGATCACGAGCCGACCGCCGGTGGGCCGGTCCAGCCCACCCAGCAGGTGCATGAGGGTGGACTTGCCCGAGCCGGACGGCCCGACCAGCGCCACGTAGTCACCCGGCCGCACGGTCAACGACACCCCACGCAGCGCCTCCACCGACACCCCGTCGAGCTGGTACGTCCGGGAGACGTCCACCGCCTCGATGGCCGGCGGGGATCCGGTCACCGGACCTCCTGGCCGTCGCGGACCTGGTCGGTGCCGCGCACCACGATCCGGTCGCCGGGCTGCACACCGTTGAGGATCTGCACCAGGTCGGACCCCTGGACGCCGACGGTCACCGGCGCCCGGCCCGCCCTACCGTCGCGGACCACCCAGACCGCGTCACGGCCGTCGGCGGAGAACACCGCCGAGGCGGGGACGGTCACCGCGTCGGCCACCTCGCGTACCCGCAGGTGCACGATCGCGTTCATGCCGGGGCGGGGCGCCGGGGCCGGCTCGTCCTCGGCCAGCTTCCCCGCGCCCAGGGTGAGGCGTACCCGGTAGGTGACGCCGCCCTGCGCGGAGCTGGTGGGGAGCACGTCGACCGACCGGACGGTGGCGTCGTAGCTGGCGCCGGTGACGGCGTCCAACTCGACGGTGGCGGTCACACCGGCCTGGACCAGCAGCACGTCGGTCTCGTCCACCTCGGCGAGCAGCCCCAGCTGCCCGGTGTCCACCACGGTCAGCACAGGCGTGCCGGCGGTGACCTGACCGCCGACCGCTACCGCGTCGTCCACCCCAGCCGGCGGCCCACCCTGGCCGGGGGCCAGCACGGACGGGTCGATGCCGCCCCCACCGGCCTGCTCCAACAGCTCGGCCAGGCCCCCGTTCGCGCCACCGCCGGCGCGGGCGCCACCCGGCTGCACCACCCCGGCGATCGGGGCGCGCAGCGTCAACGCGTCGACTGTCGCCTTCGCCAGGTCGTACGCCTGCTCGGCCTGGAGGCGCTGGGCCGCGGAGAGCGCGCCGACGGCGGAACCCAGCCCGTCGATCCCCCGCTGCACCGCGCGGACCGCCTGGTCGGCACTGCGCGCGGCGGCCGCGTACTGCCGCTGCGCCGACGTCACCTGGGTGAGCAACGCGTCGCGCAACTGCGGGTCGGCGATCTTCTCGGCGGCCTTGCGGGCGGCGTCGAACGCCTCGTCGGCGGCCTTGTCGGTGCCGCGCCGACTGCCGGTCAGGTCGCCTGTGGAGACGCCCCGACCGGCGCGCTTCGCGGCGGTCAACGCCTCCTTCGCCTGACGCAGGCGCTGCTGGGCGGACGGCGAGTCGACCACCGCGAGGACCTGGCCACGCTTCACCCGCTGTCCAGGTTGGACGCGCAGGCTCGCCAGGGTGCCGTCGGCGGGAGCGGTGAGCGTCGCCGCGGCGCGGGCGGTCACCGTCGCCGGGGCGTCGATCACCTCGCTCACCGGGTTGCGGGCGGCCGACGCCAGCGCGAGGTCGGGATCGTCGTCGCCGCAGGACGCGGCGGTGGTGGCGGTGAGGACGGCGACGGCGGTCAGGGCGACGAGCAGGCGGGGCCGCGTGGCGCTCGCGGGCCGCGGCGGGTGGGTGCGGCGCACCGGTCGATCGTACGACCCGCCGTCACAGCGGCCCGGGAGCTGTCAGGCGGCGGTGGCGCGGATGGACGCCACGCACTCGTCGTGCAGCGTCGACCACTGCTCGCCGAACGCCTCCTCGGATGCGGCGTCGAGGGTTCTACGGTCGTGCACCACGGCCTTGAAGAAGGCGAGCAGCCGCTGCGGCCCGTACCTGTCGACAAGGTGCCGGACGGCGAGGTAGCCGACCCCGTAGCTGCCGCCGACCCGTTCGGCGGAGGCGTCGTCGGCGGGGGTGACGCCGTCCAGCTTGCCGTCCCAGCCACCCTTGACCAGTTTGCGCACCTCGGCGAGGCCCTCGTACCGGTCGACGGGCTGGCCGCCGGCACCCGCGTACTCGGCGAGCCCCTCGACCAGCCACCAGGTCAACTTGCCCGGGTAGCCGCGCGCCGGCAGGGACGCCGCGTGGGTCAGCTCGTGCCGGAGCAGGTCGTCGGTGCCGCTGCTGCTCAACCCGTCCGCGTTGAGGACCACCTCGTGGTGGCCACCGCCCACGGTGACCGCGTAGCCGCCGGTCCACTGTGGTCGGCCGCCGCCGTACCAGCGCTGCCACTCGGCGCGACCGGCGTAGAAGATCCGGTAGCGGTCCGGCGGAGTGCCGGTGACCACGTACCCGTCGGCGACCGTGGCCGCCGCCTCGGCCTGGGCGAGCAGGCCTGGCAGTTTGCCGCGCAGCGCGGGCGTGGTGGCGACGATGGTCCGCGCGCCGACCGCCACCGCCAGGTCGCTGATCTCCCACGGCCGGGTGCCGGTCTCGGCCGACTTGGATTCCTCCATGGCGACCAGCAGCGGCCGGTCGCCGTTCTCGCGCCAGCGGGTGCCGATCAGCACCGGGCTGGGCTGGCAGCCCGGTGCCACGAAGCAGTACTGGAAGCGCACCAACTGCCGCCACTCGCCCGGCTTGCCGACGACCGGCGCGGGAAGGCCACTCGGTTCGGCACGCCAGACGGTCACCTGGAGCGCGCGCAGCGCGGCGAAGCGGCGGCGCAGGTCGGCGTGCGCGGCCGGGTCGGCGATGGAGAGGTAACCGGCACGGTCCCCGCCGAGCAGGGCCGTGGACTGCCGCTGAAGCTGGGCGGTCATCCGGTCCGACAGCCCACGGGCGACGGCGGTCGCCGGGTCGTCCGTCGCCGCGGCGCCGATCCGGCTGATCGTGGGTCGGCCTGCGGATTCGCGTATCACCCCGACGATCAGCAGCGCCGGCAGACCGCAGCCCAGTACCAGGACGATCACCAGAAACGCCGTCCACAGCGGCCAGAGCCGCTGCGGTGCCGGGCGCTGCACCCCGTCAATCACCCGCCGAAGGGTACGACCATTACGCCGATCGGGCGAGGCCGGCCCCGGCGGACGGCCAGGAGCGGAACGCGATGTCCAGACCAGCGACCAGTTGGTGGTACGACCGGTCCACCTCGCGGGGCAGGCCGAAGCCACCGGCGGCCTCCAGCGCGACGAAGCCGTGCAGGGCGCTGCGCAGCGCCCTGGTCGCGTCGACCGCGTCGTCGTCGGTGAGTCCGTACCCGCGCAGCACCGCGTAGACGGCACCGACCGCCCGTGTCCCCGCCTCGACGTGCTCGGGGTCGGTCGGATCGGGCACCCGCTGGGTCGCCGGGTAGCGGCCGGGGTGCCGGCGGGCATAGTCGCGGTAGGCATCAGCCATCGCCCGTAGCGCCTCCCCGCCGGCCCGACCGGCGGCGGCGGTGGTCATCTCGGTGGCCAGCTCGGCGGTGGCCAGCGCGGAGAGCTTCTGGGCCAGCGCGTCCGCACCACGCACGTGCTTGTAGAGGCTGGGCAGCGCGACCCCGAGCCGGCTGGCGAGCGCGGCGAGGGTGAGCTGCTGGAAGCCGACCTCGTCGGCCAGCCGGGCCGCCTCCCGGACCACGATCTGCTGGTTGAGCCCGACCCTAGGCACCGGTGCACACCGCCAGGAAATCGACAAGCTCGTCGGCGGTCCGCTGCGGCTGGTCGGCGTGCGGATAGTGGCCGGACCCCTCGACCATCCGGGCCTCGGCGAGGCGGTAGAGCCGGCGGGCGGCCCGCGCCTCGGCGCCCGGGTCGGGGAAGTCCGGGTCCCTGGTGCCCATCAGCACAAGCACCGGTTGCCGCACCTGCGGGGCTCGGGCGGTCCAGTGCGGCTCGGCCGGTGCGATCACGCCACGCGTCGCCGCCATCCGGCCGGGCTCGCGCAGGTTGGCCACCATGGACCGGCGGTACGCCGCGTCGTCGGCGGGTCGGTGCACCGGGAACAGGGTGTTGTGGAACATCCCGAAGAGTCGGGGGCTGTGCAGCACGGACCACATCGCCATCCGCAGCAGCGGGTTGAGCTTCGGCTGACCGACGAACGCGCCGATCTGCACGATGCCGGTGACCAGCTCGGGCGCGTCGGTGGCGGCGAAGACCACCGCCGCCGCGGCGGACGAGCTGCCGACCAGGACGGCCGGACCGGCGTCGAGGTCGCGGACCACGGCCAGCAGGTCCGCGCCGACCTCCGCCGGGGCGTACGAGGGCCAGCCGGCGCTGGACTCCCCGTGACCCCGGACGTCGACCGAGGCGACCCGGTGACCGGCGGCCACCAGCAGGGGCACGAGGTGCCGGTAGCTCGCCCTGTTCTCGCCCATGCCGTGCGCGAGGACGACCAACGGCCCCTCGCCCTGCACCTCGTACGCGATGTGTCCGCCGCCGCGCCGCACCTGGCTAGTTGTCATAGCCGTAAAGCTAAGGCACTTAACCAAGGCTGTCAAGCCATGTCACCGAAACGGGCCGGCGGTGACCCTGTCGGGGTCGCCGCCGGCCCGTCAGCCGATCCGGGTCGGGTTACTTCCTGGAGACCAGGGCGCGGCCGAAGAAGACCAGGTTGGCCGGGCGCTCGGCGAGCCGGCGCATCAGGTAGCCGTACCACTGGTCGCCGTACGGGACGTAGGTGCGCACCGTGTAGCCCTCGCCGGCCAGCCGGGCCTGCTCCTCCGGGCGGATGCCGTAGAGCATCTGGAACTCGAAGCGCTCCGGCCCCCTGTCGAACCAGCGGGCCCGGTCCTCCCCGATGGCGATCATCCGCGGGTCGTGGGTCGCCAGCATCGGGTAGCCGTCGCCCGACATCAGGATGTTCATGCAGCGCACGTACGACCTGTCCACTTCGCGGGTCGACTGGTACGCCACCGACTCGGGCTCCTTGTAGGCGCCCTTGCACAGCCGAACCCGCGACCCGGCGTACGCCAACTCCCGGCAGTCCGACTCGGTCCGGCGCAGGTACGCCTGGAGCACCGCGCCGGTCGACGGGAAGTCCTTGCGCAGCCGGCCCAGCACCTCAAGCGTCGAGTCGGTGGTGGTGTGGTCCTCCATGTCCAGGGTGACAGTGGTGCCCGCCGCGTCGGCGGCCGCGCAGATCGCCCGCGCGTTGTCGTACGCCAACTGCTCGTCGAACATCTGGCCGAGGGCGGAGAGCTTCACGCTCACCTCGGCCGCCGGGGTCAGCCCCGCGCCGGCGAGCATCTTGAGCAACCTCAGGTACTCGTCCCGGGTGGCCGTGGCCTGCTCGGGGGTGACGGTGTCCTCGCCGAGGTGGTCGAGGGTGACCGCGAGGCCGTCGTCGACGAGCACGCGGGTCGCGCGCAACGCGTCGTCGGTGGCGGCGCCGGCGACGAACCGGCGTACGACGTCCCGGGTGTACGGGGCGGTCGCGACGAGCCGCTCGACCTGGGATGACCGGGAGGCGGCGAGGATGACGGAACGGAGCATGAGCCGAGCGTATCGCCCCTGCCAGCAGCCCCGCCGAGGGGCGGCCGGGCCGCTCGACGCCGGGGCGGGGCGGCGGTGGTGGCGCCGATCGGCTACAACGATGCCGTGGACCAACGCCCCCGCCGCCGGCTCCGGTCGGCCTCCGTGCAGCTCGGCGCGCTCACCGCTCTCGCGCTCGCCCTCTCCGGCTGCAACATGACCTCGGACGACGACGATGACGACGACTGCGCTCTCGGGCCGGTCGGCGGCGGCGGAACCGTCGCGCTGGCGATGCGGGTGCCGGCCCCGGCCGCCGGCCGCGGCGCCCCGGAGCCGACCACCGCGGCCCTGCCCGATCGCGGCGGGTTCGGCACCCACCTCGCCTCCTGCGGGGGCTGAGGTGCGCCGCGAGACGGTCACGCCGCGCACGGACTGGGACGCCACCATCCGGTCCCAGGGGCTCGTCTACGTCGACACCGAGCTGCCCGACGGCGGCATCATGTCGTACTGGGACGAGACCGCCGCGTACGCCTTCGACCTGGACGAGGTGCTGCGGCTGGAGGAGGCCACCGAGGAGCTGCACCGGATGTCGGTAGCCGCCGCCGAGCACGTGGTGGCGCAGCGCCGGTACGCCGAGTTCGGCATCCCGGAGTGGGCGGCCGAGGCGGTGGCCCGGTCGCTGCGGGAGACGCCACCCACCCTCTACGGGCGCTTCGACCTCGCGTACGACGGCACCTGGCCCCCGAAGATGCTTGAGTACAACGCGGACACCCCCACCGCGCTTGTCGAGGCGAGCATCATCCAGTGGTACTGGCTGGAGCAGACCCGACCCGACCTGGACCAGTGGAACAGCCTGCACGAGCGGCTGGTCGGCGCCTGGTCCAAGATCGGGGCCGGGCTGCACGACCCGCTTGTGCACGTGCTCTGGTCGAACGAGGAGGAGTCCGGCGAGGACCACATGACCGCCGGCTACCTCGCCGAGACCGCCCGGCAGGCCGGGCTGAGCGTCGAGCTGCAACCCATCCAGGACATCGGCTGGGACGGCCGCCGCTTCGTCGACGCCGACGACCGCCCGGTGACCACCTGCTTCAAGCTCTAC
Source organism: Micromonospora orduensis (assembly GCF_006228125.1). Lineage (GTDB taxonomy): Bacteria > Actinomycetota > Actinomycetes > Mycobacteriales > Micromonosporaceae > Micromonospora > Micromonospora orduensis. The sequence goes on from NZ_VDFY01000290.1 coordinate 12,402, forward strand.
CCGTGGGAGTGGATGCTGGCCGAGCCGTACGGGCCGGCGGCGTTGGCCCCGGGCACCCCCACCACGTGGATCGAGCCCGCCTGGAAGCTGCTGCTGTCCAACAAGGCGCTGCTCGCGGTCCTCTGGGAGCTGTTCCCCGGCCACGAGTACCTGCTCCCGGCGTACCTGGACTCGCCGCGCGGCATGACGGAGTACGTGGCCAAGCCGCTGCTCGGCCGGGAGGGCGGTTCGGTACGCATCGTCACCGCCGACGAGGAGATCACCAACCCGGGCATCTACGGCGACGAGGGATGGTGCTACCAGGAGTTCCGGGCGTTGCCGCAGTTCGCCGGCAATCGGGTGGTGCTGGGCAGCTGGATCGTCGACGGCGAGTCGGCCGGGGTGGGGGTGCGCGAGAGCGCCAGCCTGATCACCGACGGCTACGCGCGGTTCCTGCCGCACTACATCGACGCGCCACGCACCCCGTGAGTCGTCTACCGTTGGGGGCGTGAACTTCGACGCGTACGCCCGGACCGGCGTTGACCTGGTCAACGCCCGTCTGGACGACCTCGACGACCTGCAGGCCCTCTTCCCCGACGACAACGCCTGGATGCGCGACGAGGTCGCTGATCGCGACGTCGCGATCTTCCGGCGGGCGCAGAAGCGGCTCCGCGACGTCTTCGAGTACGGCACCTCGGGGCGTGACGCCCAGGCGGTGACCGAGCTGAACGCGCTGCTCGAGGCGTTCCCGGTCCAGCCGCGCATCTCCGGGCACGACTCCAGCGACTGGCACATGCACGTGACCAGTCGGGGCGCCTCGGTCAGCGCCGAATACCTGGCCGGTGCGGTCTGGGGTCTGTCGGTCTGGCTCTGCGAGTACGGCAGTGCCCGGTTCGGGGTCTGCGCCGACGAGCGGTGCGGCAACGTCTACCTGGACACGTCGTCGAACTGCTGCCGGCGGTTCTGCTCCGAGCGCTGCGCGACCCGGTCGCACGTGGCGGCGCACCGGGCCCGCAAGCGGGCCGCCGTGGGCGAACAGGTGACGGTGGCCGCCCAGCCCACCGGCGACGCCGACTCCCTCACCCCGGTCAGCTGACGCCACCGCCCGGTGGTCACGGGCGGGTCAGGCGTCGACCGGGGACGGCGCGGTCAGGTGCTGGCGGGCGAACTCCAGCGCGGCGCGCAGGTCCGCTTCGCGCACCGCGCGGCTCTTCGCGCCCCGGGTCGCGACCTCCACCGCCACCGACCCGGTGAAACCCCGCCCGGCCAGCGAGGAGAGCAGCTCGCCGCAGGGCTGCGTGCCGCGCCCGGGCACCAGGTGCTCGTCGCGGCCCTCGCCGGTGCCGTCGCCCAGGTGCACGTGCGCCAGCCCGGCGCCCATCCGGTCGGCCATCTCGAGGGGGTCGCTGTGCGACGCCGCGCAGTGCGACAGATCCAGGGTGTACGACGGATAGCCGGTGTCGGTCGGGTCCCATCCGGGGACGTACGGGACGAACTGCCGGCCCGCCATCCGTACCGGGTACATGTTCTCCACGGCGAAGCGCAGCCCGGAGAACCGGTCCGCGACGGTGGCCAGACCCTCGGCGAAGTTGCGCGCGTAGTCGCGCTGCCAGGTGAACGGCGGGTGCACCACGACCGTGGGCGCCCCCAGCGATTCGGCCAGCTCGGCGGCCCTGCGCAGCCGCTCCCACGGGTCCGGGCTCCACACCCGCTGGGTGACCAGCAGACAGGGCGCGTGCACCGAGAGCACCGGCACGTCGTAGTGCGCCGACAGGCCGCGCAGGGCGCCCGCGTCCTGGCTGACGACGTCCGTCCAGACCATCACCTCGACGCCGTCGTAGCCGAGCGCCGCGGCCAGTTGGAACGCCGCCGCGGTCGGCTCGGGGAAGACCGACGAGCTGGACAGGAGCACCGGAACGCGGGAAGTCACATCGGCCAGCGTAGCCCGGTGGCGCGATCAGATCGGTTCGAGTTGATCCAACCGACGGAGGATGACGCCCTCGCGCAGCGCCCACGGGCAGATGTCCAGCGAGTCCAGATCCAGGCGGCGCATCACCGCCTCGGCGACCACGGCGCCGGCCAGCAACTGGTGTGCGCGGCCCGCGCTGACCCCCTCCAACTCCATCAACTGGGCCGGCGGGATGTGCCGGATGAACCCGATGACCTGCCGCAACCCGGCCCGGGTCAGGCTGCGCCGCACCCAGAGCCCGGCCCCGGACGGCGCCGCCCCGGCCAGTCGGGCCAGGGTGCGGAACGTCTTCGAGGTGGCCACCGCCCGGTCCCAACCCACCTCGGTCATCTGGTCGACGACCTTGTCCAGCCGGCCGTCCACGTACTCCCGCAGCTTGTCGACGGCCTCGGCGGACGGCGGCGTCGTGCTGTCCGGCGCGACCCGCAGCCGCTCCCGGGTCAGTCGCCCGGCTCCCAGCGGCAGCGAGACCGCGACGTCCGGGTCCTCGTCGATGCCGGCGGCGATCTCCAGCGAGCCGCCGCCGATGTCCAGCACCAGCAGCCGCCCCGCGGACCAGCCGAACCAGCGCCGCACGGCCAGGAAGGTCATCCGCGCCTCGTCCGCGCCGGAGAGCACAGCGAGACGTACGCCTGTCTCCTCCCGGACCCGGGCGAGCACGTCGGCGGCGTTGGTGGCGTCGCGCACCGCGGAGGTGGCGAACGCGATGAGGTCGTCGGCGTCCAGACCGGTGGACGCCGCCTTGGCCATGCCCACGGCCTTGACCAGGCCGTCCGCGCCCGCCTCGGTCAACGCGCCGTCGGGGCCGATCTGCTCGGCCAGCCGCAGCACCACCTTCTCGGAGTGCGCGGGCCACGGGTGCGCGCCGTGGTGCGCGTCCACCACAAGCAGGTGCACCGTGTTGGATCCGACGTCGAGGACACCCAGTCGCATGGTGAAGACCCTAGGTGCAACTCGTTTGCGCGGCTCGCCGGCCCGCAGACGGCACCGCGCGTACGCTGGGCCGGGTGACGATGGAGCTCCGTGTGCTGGTGGACGACCCGGGCGACCCCCGCAGCCGAGAGGTGCCACTGGACTTTCCCCGGGAGTGGATCGAGTTCGCCGACCCGGCGGACGAGAGCCACCTGATCCGGGCCGACCTGACCTGGCTGCTGTCCCGCTGGACCTGCATCTTCGGCCGGGGCTGCCACGGCATCATCGCCGGCCGGTCCGCCGACGGCTGCTGTTCGCACGGGGCGTTCTTCACCGACTCGGACGACGAGAAGCGGGTCCGCGGCGCCGTCCGGCGGCTCAACCCGTCGACCTGGCAGCACTTCCGGCGTGGGTTCAAGAACTGGACCGACGAGGACACCATCGACGGCAAGACCCCGGCCCGCCGCACCGCCACCCAGGGCGCCGAGGGGCCGTGCGTGTTCCTCAACGACGCCGACTTCCCCGGCGGGGGCGGCTGCGCGCTGCACGCCCAGGCGCTCCGCGACGGGGTGCACCCGCTGGAGTACAAGCCGGACGTCTGCTGGCAGCTCCCGATCCGGCGGGACCAGGACTGGGTCAAGCGTCCGGACAACACCAAGGTGCTGGTCTCGACCCTGTCGGAGTTCGACAGGCGCGGCTGGGGTGCCGGCGGGCACGACCTGGACTGGTGGTGCACCTCCTCGACGGACGCGCACGTCGGCGCCGAGCCGATGTACCTGTCGTACGGGCCGGAGTTGACCGCGTTGATCGGCGCGGCCGCGTACGAGCGGCTGGCCGAGCTGTGCGCGGACCGGGTGAGGCAGGGCATGGTCGCCCCGCACCCCGCCGACGATCTCAGCTGATCTTGGTAGCACGACCCGCTGCGGAGCAGCTGGAGGTGGTGGCGGGAGCCGCGGCCACACCCCGGTCCTGCGCCCTCGGACGCGACCAGGGCGAGAGCGGACAGCCGATCACGGCTCGAACTTGTAGCCCAGTCCCCGGACGGTGACGATGAAGCGCGGCGCGGACGGCTCCGGTTCGATCTTCGAGCGGAGGCGCTTGACGTGCACGTCAAGCGTCTTGGTGTCACCGACGTAGTCGGCGCCCCAGACCCGGTCGATGAGCTGGCCACGGGTCAACACCCGGCCGGCGTTGCGCAGCAGCAGCTCCAGCAGCTCGAACTCCTTCAGCGGCAGCTGCACCGCGCCGCCCTCGACGGTCACCACGTGCCGTTCGATGTCCATCCGCACCGGGCCGGCGGCGAGCGTCGGGGCGCCGGCGTCGGCTACCTCCGGGCTCTGCCGGCGCAGCACCGCGCGGATCCGGGCGACCAGCTCGCGGGGCGAGTACGGCTTGGTGACGTAGTCGTCGGCGCCGATCTCCAGCCCGACCACCTTGTCGATCTCGCTGTCCCGGGCGGTCACCATGATGATCGGCACGGCCGAGCGCTGCCGGAGCTGCCGGCAGACCTCGGTCCCCGACATCTCGGGCAACATGAGGTCGAGCAGCACGATGTCGGCGCCGGTCCGGTCGAACTCGGTGAGGGCGTCGGTGCCGGTCGCAGCGACCGACACCTCGAAGCCCTCCTTACGGAGCATGTACGACAAGGCGTCGGAGAACGACTCCTCGTCCTCGACCACGAGAACGCGGCTCAACGGGGATTTCCTTTCCATTTGCTGTCAGACCTGCCGTAGCTCGGCCGGACCGGCCTCGATCCCAACCGGCGGCAGTGTCGCCAGCAGGTCGTCCGGTGGACTTGCGGGCAACCGGAGGGTGAACGTCGATCCACCACCAAGAGTGCTCGACACCTCGACCCGTCCGCCATGGTTGCTCGCGATGTGTTTGACGATGGCCAGGCCGAGCCCGGTGCCGCCGGTGGAACGTGAGCGGGCCTGGTCGGCCCGGTAGAACCGTTCGAAGATCCGGTCCACGTCGGTCGGGGCGATACCGATGCCCTGGTCGGCGACCGCGATCTCGACGTGCTCGTCACCCCCGCGCAGGGTGACCCGTACCGAGGTGTCCTCGGCCGAGTAGTTGATGGCGTTCTCCACCAGGTTCGCCACCGCCGTGGCGAGCTGGGTGTCGCTGCCGTACACGGTGAGGCCACGTTCGCCGTCCACCGTCACCTCGACGCCCCGGGCGGAGGCCGTGGTGCGGGTCCGGTCGACCACCTCCGCGATCACCCAGTCCAGCGCGACCGGCTCCGCCGGCGGCTGCGGCTCGGCACCCTGCAACCGGGTCAGCTCCAGCAGCTCCTGCACGAGTCGACCCAGCCGGGTCGACTCGTGCTGGATCCGTTCGGCGAACCGCCGGGCGGCGACCAGGTCCTCGGAGAGGTCGGGTGCCGCGGCCTCGGCCGGTTCGGTGGCGTCCAGCAACGCCTCGGCGAGCAGTTGGAGCGCGCCGATCGGAGTCTTGAGCTCGTGGCTCACGTTGGCCACGAAGTCACGTCGCACCCGGGCCAGTCGGTGTGACTCGGTGACGTCGACCGCCTCCACCGCGATGAAACCGTTGCCGATGCCCATCGCCCGCAGGTGCACGCCGAGCGGGTTCTCCCCCGCACTGTCGCGGCCCCGGGGCAGGTCCAGCTCGATCTCGCGCCGCACGCCTGTGCGCCGCACCTGGCCAGCGAGGGTACGGATCAACGGGTGCGCGGCGATCGTGCCCGGCGTGCCGCCGGTGCGCAGCAGACCCATCGCGCGGGCGGCCGGGTTGATCAGCACAGGTACGTCGTCGTTGTCCAGCACCACGACACCGGCCCGGAGCGAGTCGATCGTCCGGCGGCCGAGCCCGGCCTGCTGCTCGTCGGCTATCGCGGGCCTCCCCCTGCTCCAGCGAGAGCTCTCGCTCCCCGTCGACGTGGAGCGGTTCCGGGTCGACCAGAACCGGGGCAGCACGAGACCGGCGGCCAAACCGGCCACCAACGCCACGGCCACCACGACCGCCACCGCCCACTCCACCTGGCGATCGTAGGGTCATTGTTAACCTGGCTACCACACAGAACGGGACGAACCACCCGCACTTCGAGGAATGTTCACCCCCGCGTCTGGCGTCGTTCACCGTGGTTCATCCGGGGTCCGTCCGCGCCACCTACCGTTGGCGTCGCACCTGCTCAACACTGCGCCGGCACCCCGTCGGCGGCGACCGACCACAGGACGTGATGATGCGCGACGAGTTCCGGGCCGACCTCCAGATCGTCAGCCAACTGCTGGTGGACATGGCGGAGGGCGTCCGCGCCGCCATGCGCCAGGCCACCCGGGCCCTGCTCACCGCCGACCGGCAGGCCGCCGAGACGGTCATCGAGCGGGACGCCGAGATCGACGACCTCTACCGACACGTCGAGGAGCGGGTCTGTGACCTGCTCGCCCGTCAGGCGCCGGTGGCCTCCGACCTACGGGCGATGATCACCGCACTGCACGTCGCCGCCGACCTGGAGCGGATGGGCGACCTCGCCGACCACGTGGCGAAGACGGCGCTGCGCCGGCACCCGTCGCCCGCCGTGCCGGCCGAGCTGCGCACGGTCTTCACCGAGATGTCCGAAATCGCCGACCGGATGGCGGCGAAGATCGGTTCGGTGCTGGCGAAGCCCGACGCCGACCTCGCCGGCGAACTGGACCGCGACGACGACGCGATGGACGAGCTGCACAAGAGCCTGTTCTCGGTGCTGCTCGGCGACGACTGGCCGTACGGGGTGGAGACCGCGATCGACGCCACCCTGCTGGGCCGCTTCTACGAGCGCTTCGCCGACCATGCGGTCAACGCCGGCGAGCACGTGATCTTCCTGATCACGGGGGAGAACAAGCCCGCCAGCAACTGAGCCGACGAGAAAGGGGCCCCGCGGTGCGGGGCCCCTTTCTCGTGCGGTCAGCGGCCCTGGTTGGCGACCGCGGCGGCCGCTTCCTTCGCCGCCGTCGGGTCCAGGTACGTGCCGCCCAGGCTGAGCGGACGCAGGTGCGGGTCGAGGTCGTAGCGCAGCGGGATGCCGGTCGGGATGTTCAGCTTGGCGATCGCCTCGTCGGAGATCTGATCGAGGTGCTTGACGAGGGCGCGCAGCGAGTTGCCGTGCGCGGCCACCAGCACCGTCCGGCCAGCCAGGATGTCCGGCACGATCGAGTCGTACCAGTAGGGCAGCATCCGCTCGACGACGTCCTTGAGGCACTCGGTACGCGGCATCAGCTCGGTCGGCAGCAGCGCGTACCGCGGGTCGCCGACCTGCGACCACTCGTCGTTGTCGTCGATCGGAGGCGGGGGCGTGTCGTACGAGCGGCGCCAGAGCATGAACTGCTCCTCGCCGTACTCGTCAAGGGTCTGCTTCTTGTTCTTGCCCTGCAGGGCGCCGTAGTGCCGCTCGTTGAGCCGCCACGACCGACGTACCGCGATCCAGTGCCGGTCGGCGGCGTTCAGCGCCAGCTCGGCGGTGCGGATCGCCCGGCGCATCACGCTGGTGTGTACGACGTCCGGCAGCAGGCTGTGCTCGCGCAGCAGCTCGCCGCCGCGCCGTGCCTCGCCCTCGCCCTTCTCGGTCAGGTCGACGTCGACCCAGCCGGTGAAGAGGTTCTTGGCGTTCCAGTCGCTCTCGCCGTGCCGCAGCAGGACCAGCGTCCCGATGGTGGGCCCCTCGCTCGCAGTCATGCGGATCATCCTGCCTCAACCCGGTACGGGACACGCGGGCACCCGTCGTGACGACCACCACGTGAAAAAGCGGGTGACCTCTCGATCAACGCGCCACTAGGGTTGTAAGGCGCTGTAGTCATAGCGCTCATTACCACTGCAAGCGGGGGCACGGCGTGCGGACGATGCGGAGCTGGTTCCGGGACACCACCGGCGGCCTACCCACCACCTTCTGGTACCTGTGGACCGGCACCCTGATCAACCGGCTCGGCTCGTTCGTCCTCGTCTTCCTCGCCATCTACCTGACCCAGGAACGCGGGTTCTCCGCCTCCCAGGCCGGCCTGGTGCTGGGGTTGTGGGGCGTCGGCGGCGCGGTCGGCACCACCGCCGGCGGGACGCTCGCCGACCGGTGGGGACGCCGCCCCACGCTGCTCACCGCGCACGTCGGGGCGGCAGCCATGATGCTCGCGCTCGGCCTGGCCCGGGACCTCTGGGCGGTGGCGCTGGGTGCCCTGCTGCTCGGCCTGTTCGCCGAGGCGGCCCGGCCCGCGTTCGGCGCCATGATGATCGACGTGGTGCCGGCGAAGGACCGGCTGCGGGCGTTCTCGCTCAACTACTGGGCGATCAACCTCGGCTTCGCCTGCGCCGCGATCCTCGCCGGTTTGGCCGCACAGGCGGACTACCTGCTGCTGTTCGTGGTCGACGCCGGCACCATGCTGATCACCGCGCTGATCATCTTCGTCAGGGTGCCAGAGACCCGGGAGGCCGGACCCGCCGCCAAGGCCACGGCGCAGGCCCCGCGCGGCGCCCTGCGGACGATCCTCACCGACCGCGTCTACCTCGGGTTCGTGGCGCTGAACCTGTTCGCCGCGCTCGTCTTCCTCCAGCACATCTCCATGCTGCCGATCGCCATGGGCGACGACGGCCTCAGCCCGGCCACCTACGGTTCGGTGATCGCGCTCAACGGCATCCTGATCGTGGTCGGCCAGCTCTTCGTGCCCCGACTGATCCGGGGTCGCAGCCGCTCCCACGTGCTCGCGCTGGCCGCCGTGGTGATGGGCGTCGGTTTCGGGCTCACCGCGTTCGCCGGCACCGCCTGGTTCTACGGCCTCACCGTGCTGATCTGGACGGTCGGCGAGATGCTGAACTCCCCGTCCAACTCCACCCTGATCGCCGAGCTGTCGCCGGCCGAGCTGCGGGGCCGCTACCAGGGGGTCTTCTCCCTCTCCTGGCAGATCGCGGGTGCCAGCGCGCCGATCCTCGGCGGCCTGGTGCGCGAGCACGCCGGCAACGACACGCTCTGGTACGCCTGCGCCGTGATCGGCGCCCTGACGGCGGTGGCCCATCTGGTGTCCGGGCCGGCCCGGGAGCGGCGGGCCGCCGAGCTGCGCCGCTCCGGCGAGGCACTGGCACCGGTCAGCACCACCCGGAAGGCGCAGCCCACCGAGGCGGTCGCCTGAACCCGTCCCGCTACTGTTAGGAAGCTGAACTGTCGGGAGGTCGGGTGCGGGCGCTGCGCCATTGGTGGGACGACACTGCCGGCGGGCTCCCCGCCACCTTCTGGTACCTCTGGGCCGGTCTGCTCATCAACCGGGCCGGCGCGTTCGCGATGCTCTTCCTGTCGCTCTACCTCACCGACGCGCGCGGGGCCAGCGAGGCGTTGGCCGGCACGGTCGTCGGCGCGTACGGAGCCGGTGGGGCGGCCGGCGCGCTGCTCGGCGGAGTCCTGGCCGACCGCTGGGGCCGCCGAGCCACGCTGCTCGCCGCACACCTGACCACCGCGGGCCTGCTGGTCGCGATGGCGTTCAGCCGGCCCCTCGGGCTGATCGCGGCACTTGCCGCGCTGGCCGGGGTCGCGCACTCGATGTCCAGCCCGGCCCTCGTCGCGGCGATCGTCGACGTGGTGCCGGCGCATCGCCGCTCACGCGCGTTCAACCTCCAGTTCTGGGCGTTCAACCTGGGCATGGCTGCCGCATCGCTGCTCGCCGGCCTGCTGGCCGAGGCGAGTTTCACAGCCCTGTTCCTCGTCGACGCGGGCGCCACCCTGATCGCTGCCGTCGTGATCGGCTGGAAGGTGCCGGAGACCCTGCGACGGGCCGCGCCGGCCGTCGACCTCGGGCCGCCGACCGGCTCCGGCCGAACCCGGCGTCCCGGCCTGTACACCGCGCTCACCGACCGGACCTTCCTGGTCTTCGTCGGGCTCACCTTCGTGCTGGCCGTCCTCACCCTCCAGACCTCGACGATCATGCCGCTGGCGATGCGGTCGGACGGCCTGGGCCCGTCGGCGTACGGGGTGGTGGTCGCCCTGGGCGGCGCGCTGATCGTCATCGGGCAACTGTTCGTCCCCCGGCTGATCGACAGGCACCGCAAGGACGTGGTGCTGGCGGTCTCCACCGCGCTGCTCGCGCTGGGTTTCGGCGTGCTCGCCGTCGCGGACGACCTCGCGGTCTACCTCGGCGCCGCCGTGGTCTGGACGGTCGGGTCCATGCTCGCCGCCCCACCCAACGCGCAGATCAACGCCGACCTCGCGCCGCCGCAACTGAGGGCGCGCTACCAGTCGGTCTTCTATCTGACGTTCCCGGCCGCCGCGTTCGTCGCTCCCACACTCGGCGGGGTGAGCCTGCAGTACCTCGGTGACCGACACTGGCTCATCGTCGGCGGGCTGGGGCTGCTGGCCGCGCTCGGCCACCTGCTCGCCGGGCCGCCCCGGGAGCGGCACGTCGCAGCGCTGCGTCGGGCCGCGGGCCGGGAGCCGACGGCACCCGCCGACCGTGTGTCGGCCGGGTGATCCCGGCAAAACCCCGATGGGGTACGCACAACGCAAAGCGCCCACCACGTCCCGAAGGTCATGGTGGGCGCCCGCCGGTGGGGCCGGCGGCGGCGGGCAACACTCACCCCCGTAAGCATCGCCCGCTCACGCCGCCGGTCCAAACAGGTGGCCACCGTCCCCCAACGGTTTGTCCACCCGTCCCCTCGCACCTCGCCTGGTGCGCGGATCTGATCGATCCGCCGCTCCCCCGAACGTTTCCAAGCGTGGCGCGGTGCAATAAAGTTAGTTCGCCCGGATTCTGGATTCAACCCAGACCGGCTGTCTCGCCGATCACAACTGGCCGGTATCCCCAGTTCGGGCGTCGCTCACTGGCAACAGCCGCATACCCCCGGGGCATTCCCGCAAACACCTCACCCGTCCTCACGATCGGGTGACTCGGTCCGGAAGAAATTGCTCTGCCGGCCGTCCCGCATCTGCTCCTGATAGATCAGGTTCAGCCGCCGCAGGTCGAACGTGTGGAACCACTCATCCCAGGTGATCTCACGGATCCGGCTGCTCTCCCGGTAACCGGGAATGTTGAACGTCAACACCCCGGCCCGGCCGTCCCGCTCGGTACCGGCGATGGTGGCCGGCTTCGCACCACGCTCCCGGGCCCACCGCTGGATCACCTCGTGGTTCGCGGTGATCAGACTCCGCCCCGGCCGCTCCGGCCGGTCCGCGATCGACGAGATCACCTGCGAACTGCGGACCGAGCGGCCGGTGCCCCGACCGGTCCGGATCCCACCGGCGGTCGTACCCCCGGTCGACCGGGTCGCCGCGCGCTTCGCGGGCGCCCGCTTCGCCGCCGGGCGTGCCGGGGCCTTGCGCGCCGGCGCCTTACGCGCGGGCGCGGTACGGGCCGTCGCCGTGGTCCGCTTGGCCGCCGTCGACTTCCGCGCGGCCGTGGTCCGCTTCGCGGCGGTGGTCTTCTTCGCCGCGGTGGTCCGCTTCGCGGCGGTGGTCTTCTTCGCCGCAGTGGTCTTCTTCGCGGCAGTGGTCTTCTTCGCCGCAGTGGTCTTCTTCGCCGCAGTGGTCTTCTTCGCCGCAGTGGTCCTCTTGGCCGCGGTGGTCCTCTTCGCGGCGGCGCGCTTCGCCGGCGCGCTCTTGTTCGCCGGCGCTGCCTTCGCCCGGCCCGACGCCGGCCGTGCCGCCGTCTTCTTCGTCGCGGCGGCGCGACCCGCCGACGCCCTGGTGCCGCCGGCCCGACCCGCCGGGCCGGTGCTGCCCCGGCCCGCGCCGGCCCGCATCGAGCGCACCAGCTGTTTCACCAGTTCCGGCTTGCGCAGGGCGGAGATCCCGGAGACACCGCGCTTGCGCAGCTGCCCCCGGATGTCGTCCACCCGCATCCGGGAGATCTCCGACTCGGAGACTCCAGGAGTACCAGGCGTCTGGTTACCGGCCTGTCGTTTGGTCCTGGTCGCAACTCCGCCGCGACCCGAGCTGTTCCGCTGAGCCATGGGACGCTCCGCTCCTCGACACTCCGTCCTCGGCGCGCGGGGGTCCCTGCCGCACCGCGCGGTGCGGCATACCCGTCAGGAGCACTCCGAACCACCGGCCGCGGAACGGATGCGTCAGGTCGGGTCGGGACCGGACCCGGAGGGCTCGAAGAGATGGGCGAACGCGGCCAGATTCGCCGTCGACTCGCCGCGCTTGACCCGCCACTCGTACTCGCGCCGGATGGAGCTGCCGAAGCCGATCTCCAGCATGGTGTCGAACGACTCGTCGGCGTACGTGAGCACCGCCCCGAGCAGCCGGTCCAGCTCGTCGGCGTCCACCCCGGCCGGGTTGACCCGCCCGGTCAGGTACACGTCGCCCACCGCGTCGGTGGAGAACGAGACACCGTACATCCGGGCGTTGCGCTGCAACAGCCAGGCCCACAGCTCCTCGCGCCGCTCGTCCGGCTGGCGCATCACGAACGCCTCGACCCGCAGCGCGTGCTCACCCACGATCAGGTTGCAGATCGTCTTGAGCTTGTGGGTGCCCGGCAGGGTCACCGCGTACGAGCCGGGACCTGTCGACTCCCAGGCCAGGTCCCGCTCGGCGCAGACCGACTCGATAAGACTCGCAAGATCGCTCTTCGGGCTCACCGGACCCACTCTACGACCGACCCGGTCACCCCACCCGGCGACGACAGGCGGTCACCAGGAGCAGGAGAGCGCCGGATCGGCCACCAGGTCGGCGGCGAGGCGGGTGCGGTGTGCGGCGATCGCCTCGCCGTACACGTCGAGCAGGCCGGCGACCGTCCGTTCCCAGGAGAAGTGCCGGGCGTGCTGCTCGGCACCCCGGGCCAGCGAGGCGCGGCGGGCCGGGTCGGGCAGCAGACGGCCCAACGCGAGGGCCCAGTCCACCGGGTCGTGCCCGTCGATCAGCACCCCGCTCACCTGGTCCCGTACGGCGGTGACCAGCCCGCCCACGGCGGCCGCCAGCACCGGCGTACCGCAGGCCTGCGCCTCCAGCGCCACCAGCCCGAACGATTCGTTGTGCGACGGCACCGCGACCACGTCGGCGGCCCGGTACAGCGCCGGCAGGTCGTCCCCGGTACGCGGCGGCAGGAACCGCACCCGGTCGGTCACCCCGAGCGTGGCGGCCAGCTCGATCAGCGCGGTCGGCCGGTCCAGGCCGCTGCCACTGGGACCACCGCAGATCACCACGGTCACCTGACCGGCAAGGGCCGGATCGCGCTGCCGCAGCGCGGCCACCGCCCGGATCAGCACGTCGGGAGCCTTGAGTGGCTGGATCCGACCGACGAAGGCGACCACGTACCCCTCGACCGGCAGTCCCAGCCGACGACGGGCGTCGCGGGTGGCCGCGGACCGCTCGCCCGGCGCGGGTCGGAACCGGTCCAGGTCGACGCCCGGCTGCACCACGCTCACGCGGGCCGGATCGGCGTCGTACCGATCGACGAGGTCGGCGGCCTCCACGCGGGTGTTGGCGACCAGCCGGTCCGCCTCCGCGACCACCTGCTCCTCGCCGATCACCCGGGCCTTGGGCTCCGGCCTGTCGTCGGCCGCGAGCTGGGCGTTCTTGACCTTCGCCAGGGTGTGCGCGGTGTGCACCAGCGGCACGCCCCAGCGCTCCTTGGCGAGCCAGCCGACCTGGCCGGAGAGCCAGTAGTGGGAGTGGATCAGGTCGTAGTGACCGGGCGGGCGGGACGCCTCGGCCCGCAGCACCCCGGCCGTGAAGGCGCAGAGCTGCCCGGGCAGCTCCTCCTTGGTCAGCCCCTCCAGCGGGCCGGAGGTGATGTGCCGGACCTGCACGCCGGGGGCCATCTCGACCACCGGAGGCAGGTCGCCGGAGGTGGCCCGGGTGAAGATCTCCACCTCGACGTTGGCCTCGGCCAGCCGCCGGGCGACCTCCAGGATGTAGACGTTCATCCCGCCGGCATCACCCGTGCCGGGTTGGTGCAGCGGTGACGTGTGCACCGACAGGGTGGCGATCCGACGCGGCCGGGGCCAGGGTTGGGCACCTCGCTGACGACCGACGCCGGTGTGCATTTCCGCCACGTCCGCTCCTCTGTCACGGTTGATGCCGTCCCGCACGACCGGCGCTTCTCGGTCAACCTGTACGCCGGATGTCATCTTCCCCATCGGGCTACGGAAATGCGCCAGCGCGCCCGCCCGGGGTGACGGACCTCATCACCGGACGCCCGTCGATGCGCGCCACGCCCGGTCGGAGGCGGCCGCGCGGCCGGGGTGACAATGGCCCGATGACCTCTGTCGCCATCGTCACGGGAGCGTCCAGCGGGATCGGCGCGGCCACCGCCCGTCGCCTCGCCGCCGAGGGTTTCCACGTACTCGCCGCCGCCCGCCGCGCCGACCGGCTCGCCGACCTCGTCAAGGAGATCACCGCCGCCGGCGGTCAGGCCACCGCGGTGACCTGCGACGTCACCTCGGACGAGTCGGTCGCCGGGCTGGCCGAGGCCGCCGCACAGGCGCCCGGTCCGGTCACCCTGCTCGTCAACAACGCAGGCGGCGCGCGCGGGCTGGACCCGGTGGAGTCCGCCTCGATCGGCGACTGGCAGTGGATGTACGACGTGAACGTGCTCGGCACCCTGCGGGTCACCCAGGCGCTGCTGCCGGCGCTGGAGGCGTCCGGCGGCGGCACCATCGTGGTGGTCTCCTCCACCGCCGGCCTGACCGTCTACGAGGGCGGAGGCGGCTACACGGCCGCGAAGCACGCGCAGACCGCCATCGCCGGCACGCTCCGGCTGGAGTTGTGCGGCCGACCGCTGCGGGTCGTCGAGATTGATCCGGGCATGGTGAGGACCGACGAGTTCGGGCTGGTCCGCTTCGACGGCGACGCCGACCGGGCCGCCGCCGTCTACGCCGGAGTGCCCGACCCGCTCGTCGCCGACGACGTGGCGGACTGCATCGCCTGGTGCGCCACCCGCCCGCAGCACGTCAACGTGGACCGGCTGGTGGTCCGGCCACGGGCGCAGGCAGCCCAGCACAAGGTGCACCGAATCGGTAGTTGACGCTGGCATGAGCGGGGCAGCGCGGCGCCGGCCGCTCGGCGTGGTCACCCGGGGCACCACCAACCCGAACCGGCTCCGCCGGGTGGACAACTGGATCGTCGCCACCTGCGCCGACCGGCTGGTGGCGGCGGCCGACCCGCTGGTGGTCGATCTCGGCTACGGCGCGACCCCGGTGACCGCGGTGGAGCTGCGGGCCCGGCTGGCCGCGGCGGTACGTCGCGACGTACGCCTGGTCGGGCTGGAGATCGACCCGGCCCGGGTGGCCGCCGCGGCGCCGGCCGCCGACCCGCCCGGGCTGACCTTCGCCCGCGGTGGGTTCGAGCTGGCCGGGCTCCGGCCGGTGCTGGTCCGCGCGTTCAACGTCCTACGACAGTACGACGAGACCGAGGTGACCGACGCCTGGCGGACGATGACCGCCGCGCTCGCCCCCGGTGGGGCACTCGTCGAGGGCACCTGCGACGAGCTGGGTCGACTCGCCAGCTGGTTGCTGATCGACGCGGACGGCCCCCGCACGTTGACCCTGGCCGCGAAGCTCACCACGCTGGGCAGCCCCGCCGAGCTGGCCGAGCGGCTACCCAAGGCGCTGATCCATCGCAACGTCCCTGGTGAACCGGTCCACGACCTGATCCGGGCCCTGGACGGCGCCTGGCGGGCCGCCGCCCCGTACGCCACCTTCGGCCCCCGCCAGCGCTGGGTGCGGGCGGTGACCAGCCTGAAGGACAGCGGCTGGCCCGTCCTGCCCACCCCGAAGCGCTGGCGCCAGGGCGAACTGACCCTCCCCTGGCCCCTCTCCTGACCCACCCGAACGCATGGGGTGGGTCAGAGGGTGCAGTTGATCAGGACCGGTTCGGGGTGAAGGGTCACGCCGAAGCGGGCGTGCACCTCGTCGCGGATGGTGGCGGCCAGGGTGAGCAGGTCACCGGTGCTGGCCGTGCCGCTGTGGTTGGTGAGGGCCAGGGTGTGCTTGCCGGAGATGGCCACGCCGTCCGGGCCGGGGTGCCCCTTCGCGAAGCCGGCCTTGTCGATCAGCCAGGCGGCGCTCACCTTGACCATGCCGTCGGCGCCGGGCCAGTTCGGCGGGTCACCCAGGTCGGCGGCGCGTTCCCGCAGCGACTCGTACGTCGCCGGGTCGAGCACCGGGTTGGTGAAGAAGGAGCCGACGGAGCGGGTGTCCGGGTCGGCGGCGTCGAGCACCATGCCCTTGCCGGCGCGTAGGCGCAGCACGGCCGCGCGGGCGTCGGCAAGCGCCACCCGGTCGCCGACCTCGACGCCGAGCGCCCGGGCCAGTTCGGCGTACCGCACCGGGCCGGAGAGCGGGGACCGGGTGAGCCGGAAGTCGACGGAGAGGACCACCCAGCGGTCCCGGTACTTGAAGATGCTGCCCCGGTAGGCGAATCCGCAGTCGGCGGCGGGGATGAGGTAGCGAGTGTCCTCGGCCCGGTCGTACACCTCGACACCGGTGATCGTCTCGGCGACCTCCTGGCCGTACGCGCCGACGTTCTGGATCGGGGTCGCGCCGGTCGAGCCGGGGACGCCGGAGAGGCATTCCAGGCCGGCCCAGCCGTTGGCGACTGTGGCGGCGACCAGGTCGTCCCATGGCTCGCCGGCCTCGACGCGTACGGTGACCGACCCGGTGTCCTCGGCGACGACCCGCAGGCCCCGGGAGCGCACCAGCACGACGGTGCCGGCGAAGCCTGTGTCGCTGATCACCACGTTGCTGCCGCCGGCCAGGACGAGGATCGGTTCCTCGGCGGCGCGGACGGCGCGGACGATCTCGTCGGCGCTGGTCGCGGCCACGATCCGCCCGGCCGGCCCGCCCATCCGCAGCGTGGTGTAGCTGGCCAGTGGACCAGGGATGGCACGATCGGCTTCGGTTGTCGGCTGGGCGTAGGCGTCTGACACGTCTTTCACCTTAGGCTGAGGAGTAGCCGTGGCACCCACTGGTCGCCCGGCACCCCCGGGAGGATGGCGATGAGCAGACTGCAGGGCAGCAAGGATTTCTGGATCGGTGCGCTCCGAGCGGAGGGGCCCGCCTTCGCCGCGGCGGTGGCCGAGGCGCCGCCGGAGACACCGGTGCTGTCCTGTCCGGGCTGGACAGTCAACGATCTCACCTTGCACCTCGCCGGTATCTACCATTGGGTTTCTTCGTTCGTCGGTTCCGGCGTGACGAGCGCGCCGGCCCGCCGGGAACGGGTCGAGCTGGAGCCCGGTGTCAGCCCGTTGCAGTTCTGGCAGCAGGGCTACGACAAGGTGATGACCCTCTTCGACGGCCTCGACCCGGAGGCGCCGGCGTGGAACTGGGCCCCGCAGCCGAAGCGGGCGGGTTTCTGGCCGCGCCGGATGGCGCACGAGACGGCGGTGCACCGCTGGGACGCGCAGCTCGCCATCGCCGCCGGTGAGCCGGTGGAGGCGAAGCTCGCGGCGGACGGGGTGAGCGAGGTGCTGGACACCTGGCTGCCGGCGGGCCGGCGGCAGGTGCCGGGCGACTGGCATGGCGTGGTGCAGCTCGCGGCGACGGACGCGGATCAGGAGTGGTATCTGCGGCTGCGCGGCCAGGGGGTGGCCCTGCTGGACACCGCGACCATCCTCGACCACGACGATCACCACGCCCGGGCGCAGGTCACCGGCACCGCGAGCGACCTCCTGCTGGCGCTCTGGGGTCGGGTGAGCTTCGAGACGTTGGACGTCACCGGGGACGGCACGCTGCTCGACGGTCTGCGTACCGGCTGACCAACCCAACACGAACGAGGGCGTCACCCCAGGGGGTGACGCCCTCGTTCGTGTTCGGGACTTTCTCGGCAACTTCGAGAGAGCGCTCTCTTGACAGCGCCGACCACACCCACCACTCTCGGGTGAGAGCGCTCTCTCAACACACCGCCATCGATCACCTTGAGAGGGGTCCGAACCCCATGGCAGTCTTCCCGCGCCGCCGCCTCGCAGCGGTGGCCCTCGCCGCCACCACAGCCCTGCTCGTCACCGCCGGCTGCGGCAGCGGAGACGAGCAGGGCGGAGACGGACCGGTCACACTGACCGTCGACGTCTTCGGCCAGTTCGGCTACGAGCAGCTCTACCAGGAGTACATGGCCGCGCACCCCGACGTGAAGATCGTCGAGCGGGGCACCGGCACCAACCTCGACGAGTACTCACCGAAGCTCACCCAGTGGCTCGCCGCCGGCCGGGGCGCCGGCGACGTGGTGGCCATCGAGGAGGGCCTGCTGGTCGAGTACAAGGCCAACCCGGGCAACTTCGTCAACCTGCTGGACCACGGCGCGGCCGACCTCAAGGGCAACTTCCTCGAATGGAAGTGGAACGCCGGTCTGACCGCCGACGGCAAGCAGCTCATCGGGCTCGGCACCGACGTCGGCGGCATCGCCATGTGCTACCGCAAGGACCTCTTCGAAAAGGCCGGCCTGCCCACCGAGCGGGACGAGGTGTCGAAGCTCTGGCCCACCTGGCAGGACTACATCGCCACCGGCGAGAAGTTCGTCGCCGCCAAGACCGGCGCGTCCTTCCTCGACGCGGCCACCAACACCTTCAACACCATCCTGCTCCAGAACGCCGGCAACACCTCCGGCTACAGCTACTACGACACAAGCGAGAAGCTGGTTGTCGA
Organism: Micromonospora orduensis; assembly: GCF_006228125.1. Taxonomy (GTDB): domain Bacteria; phylum Actinomycetota; class Actinomycetes; order Mycobacteriales; family Micromonosporaceae; genus Micromonospora; species Micromonospora orduensis. The sequence goes on from NZ_VDFY01000290.1 coordinate 30,808, forward strand.
CAGCAACCCGGCCGTGCGGCAGGCCTGGGACACCACAATGGACATCATCGACTCGGGCCTCTCCGGCAAGTACGGCTCCTGGTCCGAGGAGTGGGTGTCCGCCTTCAAGCAGTCGAAGTTCGCCACCATCGCCTGCCCGGCCTGGATGACCGGTGTCATCGAGCAGAACGCCGGCCCGGCCGCCACGGGCAAGTGGGACATCGCCCGGGTGCCCGGCAACGGCGGAAACTGGGGCGGCTCGCACCTCGCCGTGCCCAAGCAGAGCAAGCACCAGGCCGAGGCCATCGAGCTGGCCAAGTTCCTGACCAGCGCCAAGGGCCAGATCGGCGCGTTCAAGGCCAAGGGCCCGCTGCCCTCCTCGCCGCAGGCCCTCGACGACCCGGCGATCACCGGCGCGACAAACGCGTACTTCTCCGGGGCGCCCGTCGGCTCGATCTTCGGCAGCGGCGCGAAGAGCCTCAAGCCGGTCTACATGGGCCCGAAGAACCAGGCCGTCCGCACCGAGGTGGAGAACGCCGTACGGACCGTGGAGCTGGGCCAGCGTAACCCTGCCCAGGGCTGGACGGACGCGGTGAACAACGCCAAGAAGGCCGCCGCCAAGTAGCCCGAGCGAGCGTGCGGGCGGGCCTCGGGAGCCGGGGTCCCGCCCGCGCGACGAAAGGAGTTCTCGGGCATGGCCGTCCAGCTCGACGCCCGTCCGCCGGTCACACCGGCAACCGGTAACCACAGCCAATCCTCGGGTCGGCTCAGCCGGTTCGACACCCGCTTCTCGCCGTACCTCTACATCGCCCCGTTCTTCCTGATCTTCGGCGTCTTCGGGGCGTACCCGCTGGCGTACACCTTCTGGGTGTCGCTGCACGACTGGGACCTGCTCGGCAGCGACCACCCGTTCGTCGGCGCGGAGAACTACACCCGGCTGCTCGCCGACGTCGACTTCTGGCACGCGCTTGTCAACACGCTTGGCATCTTCGTGATCTCCACGGTGCCGCAACTGCTCGCCGCGCTCTGGCTGGCCAACCTCCTGAACCGGGGGCTGCGGGCCCGCACCGGCTGGCGGATGGCCGTGCTCGTCCCGAACGTCACCTCCACGGCCGCCGTGGCGATCGTCTTCGGGGTGCTCTTCGGCCGCGAGTTCGGCATGATCAACTGGCTGCTCGACCTGATCGGGATGGACGCCATCGAGTGGAAGTCCAACCGGATCGCCTCCTGGGTGGCGATCTCCGCCATGGTCGACTGGCGGTGGACCGGCTACAACGCGCTGATCCTGCTGGCCGCGATGCAGGCCATCCCCCGCGACCTGTACGAGGCGGCGGCGATCGACGGCGCCAGCCGGGCCCGGCAGTTCTGGTCGGTCACCGTGCCGCTGCTCAAACCGACGATCATCTTCTGCACCATCATCGCCACCATCGGCGGCCTGCAACTCTTCACCGAACCCCGGATGTTCAACTCCGGCACCAATCCGATCCGCGGTGGGCCGCTGCGCGAGTCGCAGACCCTGACCATGTACATGTTCGAGAACGCCTTCTCCCCGCACTACAACTTCGGGTACGGCTCGGCCGTGGCCTGGCTGCTCTTCGCGCTCATCGCGATCGTGGCAGCGGTCAACGTGCTGATCCTGCGCCGACTCGGCGGCGGAGCGCGTCCCAGCGCCCGGAAGGGACCCACCCGATGAGCCGGCTCTGGCGGGCCACCCCGCTCACCTACCTGGCCCTGGTGTTCGCCGCCGTCCTGTCGATCTTCCCGATCTGGTGGATGTTCGTCGTCGCCAGCCGCAGCAACGACGCGATGGGCCAACTGCCACCCCCGGTCACCCCCGGCGGCAACCTGGGCGCGAACATCGCCCGGCTGTTCGACAACACCGACGCGTACTTCCTCACCGGCCTGATCAACTCGGCGATCGTCGCGACCACAGTGACCGTCTCCGTGGTGTTCTTCTCCAGCCTGGCCGGGTTCGCCTTCGCCAAACTGAGGTTCCGGGGCCGCAACGCCCTGCTGCTGGTGATCATCGCGACCATGATGGTGCCGACCCAGCTCGGCGTGATCCCGCTCTACCTGCTCATGACCAAGCTGCAGTGGAACGACCGACTGCCCGCGGTGATCGTCCCGGTGCTGGTCACCGGGTTCGGCGTGTTCATGATGCGGCAGTACGCCGGCCAGGCCATCAGCGACGAACTGATCGAGGCCGCCCGGATGGACGGCTGCGGCACCGCCCGCATCTGGTGGCACGTGGTGCTGCCCGCGCTGCGCCCGGCCGCCGCCGTGCTCGGTCTGCTCACGTTCATGACCACCTGGAACGACTTCCTGTGGCCGTACGCTGTGCTGAACGATCCGGCGAACCCAACCGTTCAGCTCTCCCTGCGAGCGCTGTCCGACGGGTATTACCAGGACATGTCGCAGGTGTTCACCGGAACGGCAATCGCGACACTGCCCCTGCTACTGGTCTTCGTGCTGTTCGGCCGTCAGATCATCGGCGGGATCATGGAAGGTGCGGTCAAGGCGTGAACGAACTCCGTTTTCCCGAGCATTTCCTCTGGGGGGCGGCCACCGCCGCGTACCAGATCGAGGGCGCCGCCCGCGACGACGGCCGCGGGCCGTCCATCTGGGACACCTTCAGCCGTACCCCGGGCAAGGTGTACCAGGGCCACACCGGCGACGTCGCGTGCGACCACTACCACCGGTACGCCGACGACGTGGCGCTGATGGCCGAGCTGGGCCTGCGGGCGTACCGCTTCTCGGTCTCCTGGCCCCGGATCCAGCCCGACGGCACCGGCCCGGCCAACCCGCGCGGGCTGGACTTCTACGACCGGCTCACCGACACGCTCCTCGACCGGGGAATCGACCCGATCGTCACCCTCTACCACTGGGACCTGCCGCAGACCCTCGGCGACCGGGGCGGCTGGACCAACCGGGACACCGCGGAGCACTTCGCCACGTACGCCACCGCCGTGTACGCCCGCCTCGGCGACCGGGTGGACGTGTGGACCACCCTGAACGAGCCGTGGTGCTCGGCGTACCTGGGGTACGGCAACGGGGTGCACGCCCCCGGCGAGCAGGACCCGGCGGCGGCCTTCACCGCCGTACACCATCTGCTGCTCGGGCACGGCCTGGCGGCGCGGGCGCTCCGCGCGGCCGGCGCGCGCAGCGTGGGCATCACCGTCAACCCCGCCGACGTACGGCCGGCCGACCCCGAAAGCGCGGCGGACGCCGCCGCGGTCCGCCTGGTCGACGGCCTGCACAACCGGATCTTCCTCGACCCACTGCTGGCCGGCGGCTACCCCGACGACGTACGCGAGCACGTGGCCCGCATCGTCGAGCCGACGTTCATCCGCGACGGTGACGAGAAGCTGATCGCCGCACCCATCGACCTGCTCGGCATCAACTACTACGCGCCCGGCTACGTGGCAGGTCGGCCGGACGGCGCCGGCAACGCCGCGTACCCGGGCACCGAGGGCGCCGTGCACTTCCTGCCGCCCACCGGGCCGCTCACCGACATGGGGTGGATGATCGAGCCGGCCGGGCTGACCCGGCTGCTGGAGCGGATCGCCGCCGACTACCCCGGCGTGCCGCTGCTGATCACCGAGAACGGCGCGGCGTTCCCCGACAAGCCCGGCGCCGACTCGCCCGACGGACCGGCGCAGGTGATCGACGCCGACCGGATCGCCTACCTCGACGGGCACCTCCGTGCGGCGCACGAGGCGATCTCCCGGGGCGTGGACCTGCGCGGTTATCTCGTATGGTCATTCCTGGACAACTTCGAGTGGGCGGAGGGCTACCGCAAGCGGTTCGGGATCGTGCACGTCGACTACCTGACCCAGCGGCGCACACCGAAGGCCAGCGCCCGCTGGTACCAGGAGGTGATCTCCCGGAACGGGCTGTGACGAGCGGGGGAAGGAGTCGCGATGACGACGGCACACCGGCCGACGCTTGAGGCGGTGGCGGCACGGGCCGGGGTTTCCCGGGCCACCGTCTCCCGCGTGGTCAACGGCTCCACCACCGTCGCCGAGCCGATCCGCGAGGCCGTCAACCGGGCGGTCGCCGAGCTGGGGTACGTCCCCAACCTGGCCGCCCGCAGCCTGGTCACCCAGCGCACCGACTCGATCGCCCTGGTCATGCCGGAGGCGGCCACCCGCGTCTTCTCCGACGACCAGGTCTTCCCCGGCATCATCCGCGGCGTCAGCCAGGAACTGGAGGCGGCCGACAAGCAACTGGTGCTGATGCTCGCCGGCTCACCGGCCGGGCATCACCGCGTCGAGCGGTACACCACCGGCCGGCACGTGGACGGGGTGCTGTTCGCGTCGCTGCACGGCGCCGACCCGCTGCCCGGCACCCTCGCCCGGCTCGGCATCCCGGTGGTGTGCAGTGGCCGACCGCTCGGCGACGTGCCCGTGCCGTACGTCGACGTCGACCACGTCGGTGGGGTGACCGCCGCCGTCCGGCACCTGATCGACAGCGGTCGCCGGCGGATCGCCACCATCGCCGGCCCACAGGACATGGTCGCCGGCATCGAACGGCTCACCGGCTACCGCACCGCCGTGGCCGCCGCCGGGCTCCCCGAACTGGTCGCCGTCGGTGACTTCACCCGGGAGTCCGGGGGCGCGGCGATGCAGCGGCTGCTCGCCGAACACCCCGACCTGGACGGCGTGTTCGCCGCCTCCGACCTGATGGCGCACGCCGCCATGCGGACACTGCGCGAGGCCGGCCGCCGCGTGCCCGAGGACGTGGCGGTGGTCGGCTTCGACGACATCGAGACCGCCGCCTACACCGAACCGCCGCTGACCACCGTCCGGCAACCGATCGTGGAACTCGGCCGCCGGATGACCCGACAACTGCTCCGGCTGGCCGCCGGGGAGACCATCGAGCAGGCCATCATGCTCCCCACCGAGCTGATCGTCCGCGAGTCGGCGTGACCGGGCGTCCTGCGCCTCTTCAGGGTCCGCACGAAGAGCCGGCAGTCGTCGTACCCCTCGGTCGCATCGATCGTCACGGCAGCCTCCCACCACCTACGCCGGGCCATCTCGAATGGGCGACCGACCGACGCCACTCACGTCGATCGCACTTCGCTGGACCCTAACGATCCCGATCACGGCGCAGGGGTCGCTTAATGCGTCGCTGCGGCGGGCGATCGTCGCTAGCCTCGCCGACATGCCGGATCCTGTCGCGCTGCTGCACGTCCCCGCCCTGTCCGACGTCGCCGAGTACGCGTACGCGGCCACCGTCGAGCCGCCCGCCCGGCTGGTGTTCACCGCCGGCGCCTGCCCGCTGGACGCCGAGGGCCGTACCGTCGCGCCCGGCGACCATGCGGCGCAGGCCCGGCAGGTGCTGGCGAACCTGGAGACCGCGCTCGGCGTGGCCGCGCTCGGCTACACCGACCAGCTCGTCGAGGTCGAGGCCGTCGCCGCCGTACGGCCGGGGGCCTGACATGCGCATCCGGGTGGCGCAGCCGGACGACGCCCCGGGTGTGGTGGCCCTGCGGGCGATGGTCTTTCCGTACCTGGTGCGCGGGGTCGCGTCGACCCGCACGATGATCGCCGATCCGCCGCCCGGGGAGGACTGGACCGCGTTCGTCGCTGAGGTGGACGGCCGCGTGGTGGGTTGGGTGTCCGCCGAACGCATCGGGACGACCTCGGCGGCGAACGTCGGTGGCATCAACCTGCTGCACGTGCACCCGGAGCACCGACGGCGGGGCATCGGGACGGCATTGCTGACCGCCGCGACCGACCACCTTCGCCCGTTGGGAATCCGCCGGGTACGTGCCATGGCACAGCCGGACGCGCTGCCGTTCGCCCGTCACCACGGGTACGAGCCCAGCCGGGAGGTGCGCTACTCGGCGCTCGACCTGAATGCGGCGCCAGCGCTGCCCGAGCCGCCCCCGGGCGTACGACTGCACCCGATCGCCGACCTGGACCCACACCTGCTGTACGTGGCGGACGTGGCCTCGGCGGCGGACGAACCGGGCGACGTGCCGGTCGACGCGAAGAGTTACGAAAGCTGGCAGTACGACGTGTGGGACAACCTCGGGCTGGACAAGGCGTCCAGCACCGCCGTCGAGGTCGACGGCGCGGTGGTCGCCTTCAGCCTCGTGAAGCGGGACGGGGACCGGATGTGGTCGGACTACACCGGCTCGGTCCCCGCGTACCGGGGTCGTGGGTTGGCCCGGCTGGCCAAGGCGGCGGCGCTGCACCGGGCCGCCGCCAACGGCGTCCGCATCGCGTACACCTCCAACGACGAGGCCAACGCGCCGATGCTGGCGATCAACGCTCGGCTGGGCTACCGGCCGGTGGCATCCCAGTGGACCTGCCTGGCCGACCTGACCTGACCTGATCATGAATCACCCTGCCCGACGCGCGATCGGCGGGCCAGGGACAGCCACCCGAGGAAGCGGGTGTGCATCACGGCGGGATCCGGGCGACCACCGTACGACCGCCTCGCCCTTCGGGCCCAACTCGTAGCCCTCAATCCAGAGCCAGCCGTCATACGTCACCCAGTCGGGAAGCCGGATCACCCGGACGAAGATCGGCCGGAGGAAGCACTTCGAGTCCCTGTGGGATGACGCACGGGCGGCGTAGCCGCCGGCTGCGTTGCTCCGGTAAGCGATATACCTCAGAGGTATGTATATGACACTCAGGTATATGGCTCGCCAGCGACACTCTCACCCCCAGGGGGACCGAGGCCGATCCATCCCCTAGCTGACGGGATCGCCGAAGACCTGGCGTGCGGTGGCATACGTGTCGGCGCCGAAGAGGACCAGGCGGGCCTCGGTGACGGTGGCCGGGGCGGCCGACCGCAGGACCTCCAGCGCCTGGCGGACCGCGTCGTCGACCGGCCACCCGTAGATGCCGGCGGAGATCAGCGGGAACGCCACCGTCGTCGCGCCCAACTCGTCCGCCACGCGCAGGCTGTTGGCGTAGCAGTCGCGCAGCAGCGCCGACCGGTCCTCGGTGGACGACCAGACCGGGCCGACGGTGTGGATGACCCAACGGGCCGGCAGCTCCCCGGCGGTGGTCGCCACCGCCTGCCCGGTGGGCAGGCCCTTGCCGTACCGGGACGCGCGTAGCGCCCGGCACTCGGCCAGGATGGCCGGCCCGCCGCGCCGGTGGATGGCGCCGTCGACCCCGCCGCCGCCGAGCAGGGACGAGTTCGCGGCGTTCACGACAGCGTCCACCCGCTCGGTGGTGATGTCCCCCTCGACCAGGGTGATCTGCATGTCAGCGCTCCTCGGTCGACTGGCCCAACGATCGGCGGGCCAGCAGGGTCGCACCGGCGACCGCCGCCGGCATGATCAGCACCGCGCCGAGCGGAATGAGGAAGCAGAGGAAGACCGCCACTCCGAAACCCAGCGCCGCCGGCCGGTCCGCCTTGAGGATCGTCCGGCGCTGCGGCAGCCGCATCCCGCGCCGGTAGAACGGCGCTCCGACCAGCTCCACGGCGAGGAACCAGCCACCGACCGCAGCCCCGATCACCGGTACGACCGTCTGGCCGACCACCGGGATGAAACCGGCGAGGAAGAGCGGGATGCCGACGAGCGCGGTGAGCGCCACCAGGCGTACCGAGTCGGCGATGCTGCGGCGCAGCGACGACCAGAAGGGCACCTCCACCGCCTCAGGGGTGCCGCCGAGCCGCTCCTCCACCCGCTCGGAGATCTTCTCGTAGAACGGGTCGCCGATGACCAGGGTGATGGCGGTGAAGGTGAGCACGCCGAGGAGCCCGCCGAGCCCCAGGAAGGCCAGCCCGGCGATCACCCGGACCAGGCTGCGGGCGGAGGTCGACCAGTCGTCGGCGAACGGGGTGACCAGCGCGGCGAGGTCGTCCACGAAGTACACGAGGGTGGCCAGCGCGGCCAGGAAGAGGACACCGGAGATCAGCGCCGGCACGATACCGAGCAGCATCAGCCCCGGGCTGCGGACGTACAGGCCGAGGCCGCGCAGGAGCAGCCCCGCACCGGCGAAGAAGCGTCCGACGACCCCGGTCACCGGGCTGGCGATTCTGCTGACGTCCACGATCGAGCAGCCTAACGACCGGTGATCGAATCCGCCGGGCGGCGAGCGGTACGAGGCAGGATGGGCGGGTGCGCGCGTCCCGACTGATCTCGTTGCTGTTGCTGTTGCAGGCGCGCGGGTCGATGACCGCGAGCGAGCTGGCGCGGGAGTTGGAGGTCTCCGAGCGGACCGTCTACCGGGACGTCCTGGCGCTCTCCGCAGCCGGCGTGCCGGTGTACGCCGACCGGGGTCGGGCCGGCGGGTACCGGCTGCTCGGCGGCTACCGGACCCGACTGACCGGGCTGACCCGGGACGAGGCCGAGGCGCTCTTCCTCGCCGGCCTGCCCGGGCCGGCCGGCGACATGGGGCTCGCCGACGCGGTCGCGGCGGCCGAGTTGAAGGTGCTCGCCGCGCTGCCGCCGTCCCTGCGGGACGCGCCGGCCCGCACCGGGCAGCGGTTCCACCTGGACGTGCCGGGCTGGTTCCGGGAGACCGCACCGCCTCTACGGCTCCCCGAACTGGCCCGGGCCGTCTGGGGAGACCGGGTGGTGGAGTTGCGCTACCGGCGCGGCGACCAGGAGGTGACCCGTCGGGTCCAGCCGTACGGCCTGGTCCTCAAGAGCGCGGTCTGGTATCTGGTCGGCCGCGTCGGCGACGACACCCGCACCTACCGGGTGGACCGGGTCACCGGGGTCGAGGTGAGCGACGAGCACTTCGACCGCGACGAGGGCTTCGACCTGGCCGGGCACTGGGGCGAGCAGGCCGGGTCGTTCCTGCGGACCATGCTGCGGGCCGAGGTCACCGTCCGGCTCAGCCCCGCCGGCCTGCGCCAGCTCCGGCACCTGGTCGATGCCCCCTTCGTGTACGACGAGGTGGTCACCGCCGCCGGCCCACCCGACGGGCAGGGCTGGGTGGTGGCCCGGCTGCCCGTCGAGTCGGTCCCGGTGGCGTACCACCAGCTGCTGGGGCTCGGCCCCGAGGTGGAGGTCCTCGATCCGCCCGAGCTGCGGCGGTTGTTCGCCGAGGCGGCCGAGCGTTCCCGGGCGCTCTACCGGTAGCCGGTCACGTCGGCCGGTTTGCCGGCGTCCACCACCTCCACGATGTACCGGAAGCCCTCCGGCTGGCTGCCGTCGACGTCGGTGAAGCCGTACACCTTCGACAGCGTGCCCGCGTCGACGGACTGGCCGTTCCAGCGGGCCTTGTCCTCGTCGGCGGCGAGCGCGGCCACCGCGCGCCCGACGAAGGCGGGGGTCTCCGAGATGAGGAAGTTCGGGTCGGTGGCAGCGCCGTCGCGCCAGTTGTCCTCGGTCACGCCGAAGTGCTCCAGCATCGCCTCGGAGCGGATCCAGCCGGGGGTGAGGGCGACCGCCGTGCAGCCGTGCGGCTTCAGCTCGTGCGCCTGGCTGAAGGCGAGCCGGTTGACCGAGACCTTGGCCAGGTCGTAGAAGACCGACAGCCGGTAGTTGTCGTCGTTGTACGCCTTGGTGCCGTCGCCCATCTCCACGACCAGGCCGCCGGGCCGGCGGATCAGCAGCGGCAGGGCGAAGTGGCTGGTGATGATGTGCGTGTCGACGGCCAGCCGCAGCGTGCGGAAGCCCGCGTCCAGCGGCTGCTCCCAGAGCGGTTTGTTCCAGGTCACCAGGGGGTCGCCGCCCCAGATGTCGTTGACCAGCACGTCGAGTCGGCCCTGCTCGGCGTCGATCCGGGCGATGAGGTCGCGGACCTGCTCGGGCACCAGGTGGTCGACCTGGACGGCGATGCCGGTGCCGCCGGCCGCGGTGACCAGCTCGGCGGTCTCCTCGATGGTCTCCGGCCGGTCCATCTCCGAGCGGCCGGCGCGGCTGCTGCGTCCGGTGGCGTACACGGTGGCACCGGCGGCGCCGAGCTGGACCGCGATCTGCCGGCCGGCGCCCCGGGTGGCGCCGGCGACGAGCGCGATCTTTCCTGTGAGCGGTTGTGTCATACCTGCGAGGTTGTCAGCGATACCTGACAACCGCCGTCCGAATTTGTCAATCTGCCAGTCGGACGCGGACCCGCCGGTTGGCCCGGCCCTTGCTCTCCACCTTCACCACCTGCACCTTGCCGATCTGCGCGGTGGACGCCACGTGGGTGCCGCCGTCGGCCTGCACGTCCAGCCCGACGATGTCGACGATCCGGACCTCCTGCTCGTCCGGCGGGATGAGGTTGGACTGGGTGCGGATGATGTCCGGCAGGGCCAGCGCCTCGGTGCGCGGCAGCACCCGGGTGGCGACCGAGCGGTCGGCGGCCACCTCGGCGTTGACCAGCTCCTCGATCCGGCTCTTGAAGTCCGGCGGCACCTCGGGGAGATTGAAGTCCATTCTGGCCTCACCGGGCTCCATGTTTCCGCCGGTGACGAGCGCGCCGAAGTCGCGGAACACCACACCGCAGAGCACGTGCAGGCCGGAGTGGGTGCGCATCAGCCGGGTCCGGCGCTCGTCCTCCACCGCGCCGACGACCTCGGTGCCGACCGGCGGCAGCGGGTCACCCTCGGCGGGGATCAGGTACGGGTCGTCGCCCTTGCGGGTGCCGACGATGCGGGTCTGCACGCCCTGCCACAGCAGCACGCCGTGGTCGGGAGGTTGGCCGCCACCGCCCGGGTAGAACGCTGAGCGGTCCAGCACGATGCCCTGCTCCGGGTCGGCGTGCAGGACCGTGCAGGTCCACTCACGAAGGGTCGGGTCGGCGAGATCCAGCCGGTGCGTCCGGCCATGCTGTGTGACGCCCATGACAGGGCAGGCTACTCGTTGAGGAAGCCGGAGATGCGCTCACGCAGGTCGGCGCGTTCCGACCAGAGCACGCCGGGGCGGTCGTACACGTGCAGGGTCGCCTGGGGCAGTGCGGCGGCGAGCCGCTCGGCGACCTCGACCGGGTGCAGGTCGTCGCCCGCGCAGCCGATCACCAGCGCCGGCGCGGTGACCGCCGCCAGGGCCGTCACGTCGCGCAGCGGCGCCTGATCCGGCAGTGTGGTCAGGCCGTCGGCGAGACCGTCGCGGAGCAGCTGGTCGAGCCGCTGCCGCAGGTACGCCCAGCCGGCCGGAGTGTTCCGTACCGCCGCCGGCAGCTCCAGCGACACGACGTCGGCCACCGCCGAGGCGTCTCCGCTCTCCACCGCCTCGATCAGGTCGGTGACGCGCTCCCGGGCCACCGGCCCGCGTGGCTCGTCGAGCACGGCGGGCAGGAAGAAGACCAGCTTCTCGAAGCGTTCCGGGCTCTCGGCCAGCAGCCGGCAGAGGGCGCCCGCGCCGAGGCTCGCCCCGAACGCGCGACCCGCACCCGTGAGATCCGCGACCGCGCGCAGGTCCCGGGCCAGGTCCAGGTACGTCCATGGGCCGTCCGGGGCGTCGGAACGGCCGTGCCCGCGGAACTGGAAGAACACCTTGCGGCCGGTCACGCCGCTGCCGAACGGGCGGGTGGTGGCGATGCCGTTGCCCAGCCCGTGCGCGAACACGGTGACCGGATCACCGGTGCCGGTGACCAGCCGCTCCAGGCGTACGCCGTGCGGGGTGGTGACCAGTTCGGTCTCCGGCTCCGGTAACGCGGGCCGGCCGGTGCGTGGCCCACCCGGGCCGGGACCCCAGCTGCGGGGCCCGCTGTCCGGTGGGGGTGGCCAGCGGAAACCTCTCACCAGAAACCTTTGCCGTCACTGAGGTCGCGCAGGCCGACCCGGACATCGAGCAGGTAGATGAGCGCGGCGGCGATGCCGATCAGTCCGAAGAGACTGATCGGACCGAAGCCGAGCAGGGTGAGCACGAGGCAGACCGCCAGGATGGCGATCCAGCCACCCTTGGGCAGCGTCCCGATGGCGGGGAAGGCGTCGGAGCGCTGCGTGACGGCGTGCACCAGTGCGACGCCCTGGATGATCAGCGCGAAGACGAGCAGGATCAGCTCGATCACGTAGCGGACTTCAAAGGCGAAGATCGGCGCGGCGTTGGCCATGCCGGCAAGCTTATGTCGGCGACCCCGGCTTCGTCCGACAAGGACGCCGCCGGGGTCGCCGACGCGGCGAACTACTCGGCCGCCGGGCGGGTCCGCTTGGTGGCCCGGGGCAGCTTCGCCGACGGGGTGGCGGCGGGCTTGGCGGCCTTCGGCGCGCGGGCGGCCTTCTTGACGGCGGCCGGCTTGGCCTCGGCGATCTCGGCGACCTCGGCCGGGGTCGGCACCTCGGCCGGGGCGGCGGCCGGGGTGGTGGTCTCGACGGCCGGGGTGGTGTCCGGCGTCGTGGCCTGGGTGGCCTCGATGTCGGCGTTCACCGTCTCGGCGGCCTCCAGCACACCGGCGCCGACGACCCGCTCACCGCGGGCGACAAGCGCGCCGTACGCGGCGAACGCCCGCTCCTGCGCGGCCTGGGCGCTCGCGACCACCACGGCGGCGTTGCGGGTCGCGGCGGCGCGCAGCTTGTCAAGGTCGGCGACCTCGCGCAGCTTGGCCAGGTCGGCCGACTCACGCAGCTTGGCGAGGTCCAGTTCGGCCTGCGCCCGGCCACGCAGGGTGCCAGCGGTCTCGTTGGCGGTACGCAGCGTCTCGGTGGCCTTCTGGCGCAGCTCGAAGCCGGTCAGCACGGCCCGGCCGCCCAGGTCGGCGACGACCCGGGTGCCGAGGACGCCTACCACGCTCGGCAGCTTGCGCAGCTGCTCCAGGGCCAACTCACCGGCGCCGGCGGCGGCGTAGATCGGGGCGGGGATGCGGTTGGTCTTCGGCTCGGTCATGACGTCTCCTCTTCGGCCGCCTCGGCGGCCTTCCGGACCGCCGGACCGGCGGCCTTCTTCTCGGGGGTGTTGGTGCTGCTCGGGGCGGGAGCGGTGCCCGCCTCGGTGACGGCGACCGACTCGAGGACGGCCTCGGTCGGCGTGCCGCCGGCGGTGGTGGGGCCGGTGGCCGCGAGGTTGGCCAGGTCGGCCGGCTGGTCGGCGACATCGGTCGGGATGCCGGTGGAGCCCGGGGTCTCGGCGGCGGCCTGCGCCTCGGCCAGCCGCGCGTTCTCCCGGCGGAACGTCTCGTAGATCTGGCTGAGAGACTGCTTCTGGGCCATCGTCAGGTCGGTGTCCACCGCGATGGCGGCGAGCACACCGTGACCCTCCTTGTCGTCGAGCAGCCCGGCCCGCAGGTACATCGCCGGGGTCGAGACCCGCAGCGCGCTGGCCAGCTGTTGGAGCACCTCGGCGCTGGGCTTGCGCAGGCCGCGCTCGATCTGGCTGAGGTACGGGTTGCTCACCCCCGCCTGCTCGGCGAGCTGCCGGAGCGAGATCTTGGCGTTGCGCCGCAGATCGCGGATGAACCCGCCGACGTCGGGAAGGTCCTTCGGTGTGGCCATGACGCTGACGCTAACCGGGAGTGCTAGCTCCTGCAAGCAAAACGCTAACCAAAGTTAGCAAGGTCTCAGCATCCCGTTTGCGCCCCGACTCGTCCGGTCCGTACCGTCCCCTCCGTGCACAAGATCACAGTCAACGGAGCAGTTCTCGCGTACGACGAGGCCGGCACCGGGTCGCCCGTCGTGCTGCTGCACGCCGGCATCGCCGACCGGCGGATGTGGCGCGGGCAGGTCCCGGCGCTCGCCGCCCGGCACCGCGTGATCGTCCCCGACCTGCGCGGCTACGGCGACTCCGAACTCCCCCCGACACCCTTCGCGCACCACGACGACGTGGCCGGTCTGCTGGACGCGCTCGACCTGCCCCGGGCGGCCCTGGTCGGCTGCTCCTTCGGTGGGTCGGTGGCCATCGACACCGCCCTGGCCCACCCCGACCGGGTGAGCGCGCTCGCGCTGTTCGACACGGCCGTCTCCGGCAACGAGTGGTCCGACGAGGCGAACGACCTCTGGGACGGCCTGGTCGGCGAGGTCGACCCGGACGACTTCGCCGCCGGGGCGGCCGGCGAGGTGCGCTTCTGGGTGGTCGGCCCGGGCCGTCAGCCGGCCGACGTCGACCCCGGACTGGTCGCGTTCGCGCAGGAGATGGACCAGCGCGCCCTCGCCGCCGAGCTGGCGCTCGGTGCGGTCGAGGTCGGCGAACTGTCCCCGCCCGCGATCGGCCGCCTCGGCGAGCTGAGGGTGCCCGTCCTGGTCACCGCCGGCGCGGCGGACGTGCCGGACATCAGCCGGCTCGCCGACCGGATCGCCGCCGAGGTCCCCGGCGCGGTACGACTGCCCGACGTGCCGGACGCGGCGCACCTGCTGCCGCTGGAGCGTCCGGAGCCGGTCAACGCCGCGTTGCTCGACTTCCTGAGCTGAAACGCCCGGCACAGTGCGGGTCTGGCCGCCCCTGCGACGGCGACGTCAGGGGGCGGCCGACAGCACCGCCGCCAGCATGCCTGCCGCGCCGAGCGCCATACCTCAGAGTCATATTCATACCCGTGAGGTATAGCGCTCGTCCCGGAGCCGGCCGCCGGGTCGGGCAGCCGGCGGACCGGTGGTGTCACCAGAGCGGGCGGACCGCCCCGACCGGAACGCCACCACCGAAGAGCGGCACCTCGGCGTACTCGGTCAGCACCGGGGCGTCCACGCCCAGCCGGCGCAGCGCGGAGACCAGCACCGGCATCCGGGCCCGGTCGGCGCCGTCGTCGATCTTCACGGCGACGGCGCCGACGCCCGGCAGCCCCACCGCGATCACGCCCTCGGCGCCGACCTTCGCCAGCAGGCCCGGAACGCCGCGCATGAGCCGGGTGTCGTCGGCCCGGGTACCGCCGACGATCTCCGGGTGGGCGCGCATGGCGTCGGCGACCGCGCGCGGCACCGAGCCAGGTTCGGCGTCGACCAGGCGCAGGTACGCCCCGGCCAGGCCGGTCAGTGACACCGCGAGCACCGGAGCGCCGCAGCCGTCCACCCCCACGGCCGCCGCCGGCTCACCGGTGAACTCCTCCACGGCGGCCCGCAGACCCTGCTGCAACGGGTGCTCCGGCCGCCAGTAGCCGTCCAGCGGCCAACCGGCTGCCTCGCAGGTCAGCAGCATGCCGCTGTGCTTGCCGGAGCAGTTCATCTGCACCCGGGTCGGGCCGCCCCCGGCACGCAGCACCGCCTCCCGGGCCGCCGCCCCCACCGGCAGATCGGGCGGGCAGTGCAGGGCCGAGGCGTCGAGCCCGGCACGGGCCAGCAGCGCATGGACTCCGGCGAGGTGGAAGTCCTCGCCCGCGTGGCTGGCCGACACCAGCGCCAGGTCGGCCGGGTCGGTCAACGGCAGGCCGGCGCGGAGCATCCCGATCGTCTGCATCGGCTTGCTTGCCGAACGGGGAAAGACCGGAGAGGTCACATCCCCGGCGGCGGCCACCGGCGCTCCGGCGGCGTCCAGCACCACCACCGAGCCACGGTGCACACCCTCGACGAACCCGGACCGGACCACCTCGGCGAGCGGCGCGCCGCCCTCGTACGTCTTTCCCACGTGCTGGACGGTACCGACGCTCCCGGGGGCACCGGCGGCGGGGTGACCAGGTCGTCCACCGCCCGGGTGACAGGGGCGCGGGACGGCTGCGGCCTTACAGCCCGAGCAGCTCGCGCGCCTCGGTGGTGGTCAGCGGTGGACGCTGGGCGAGCTGCGCGAAGCCGACGGCGCGGGCGACCAGCTGCATGTTGGACTCCACCGGCCGGCCCTTCGCGTACGTCACCGTGTCCTCCATGCCGACGCGCAGGTGCCCACCCGTCGACAGCGAGGCCAGCATGACCGGGATGGTGCTGCGCCCGATGCCGGTGGCCGAGAAGGTGGTGCCCTCCGGCAGGTCCCGCAGCATCCGGTGGGCCGCCACAAGCGTCTCGGTGGTGCCCGGCATACCGCCCGGCACACCCATCACGAAGTCGACGTGCACGTGCCCGCCCGCCGGCATCCCGTGCTTGCCCAGGAGTCGCTGCAACGCGGACAGGTGCCCGAGGTCGAAGATCTCGTACTCCGGCACGATCCCGCGGTCCTGCATACGGGTGTGCAGGTCGACGATGAACTCCCAGCGGTTGAGGAAGACGTCGTCGCCGAAGTTGACAGTGCCCATCGTGCAGGAGGCCATGTCGGGACGGGCGTCGAGCACCGCCAGCCGGGACGCCTCCGGGTCGGTCACCGCGCCGCCCGAGGAGAGCTGCACGACCAGGTCGGTGCTGTCCCGCAGAGCCGCCACCGTCTCGGCCAGGCGGGCCGGGTCGAGGGTGGGCCGTGCCGCGTCGTCGCGGATGTGGACGTGGATCACGGCCGCGCCGAGCGCCTCGCATTCCTTGGCGGTGAGCAGCAGCTCGTCGAGCGTCACCGGCAGTGCCGGCACCTCCGCCTTGGCCGACTCCGCGCCGGTCGGGGCCACCGTGATCAACGTCCCTGTCGTCATGCCGGCGATCCTAGACGGCCGGCTCAGGACGGGTCGATCGCCGCCGCCGTCGCACCGATCAGCAGAGCGGCGTCGTCCGGAACGTTCCGCTTCAGCACGGCGAGTGCGATCTGGCCCAGCTCGTGGTGCAGCACGGCGGTGCCGACGAAGCCCACCGCCCGACCGTCCAGGGTCACCGGCGTACCGGCCGTCGGCGGCTGGTCGGTGGTCACGCCGTCCAGGTGCAGCAGCACCAGGCGACGCGGCGGGCGACCCATGTTGTGCACCCGGGCAACCGTCTCCTGCCCCCGGTAGCAGCCCTTGTCGAGGTGCACCGCCGGGCCGATCAGGTCCACCTCGGCCGGGATGGTCCGGTGGTCGGTGTCCACCCCGAGCCGGGGCCGACGGGCGGCGACCCGGATCGCCTCGTACGCCCACAGGCCCGCCACCGGCACGCCCGCTCCACGCAACTCCGCCACCACCTGGTCCATCGCCGAGCGGGGCACCAGCAGGTCCACGCCGAGCGGTCCTCGCCGGGCCCACCCGCCGATCGGCAGCGGCCGTACGTCGTACCGAACGCTCGCCCGCGGCGGCACGGCCCCGGCGGCGAACTTCGGACCGGGCACCGCGACCAGGTCCGGTTCGGCCAGCCCGGTCACGCCGAGCGTGCCCAGCGCCTCCGGCGCGGCCGGCCCGACCAGCGACAACAGCGCCCGTTCGGCGGTGGCGTCACGCGGATCGACCCTGCTGAAGAACCGCATCTTCTCCAGGTAGGCCAGCAGGCCCTCGGTCGCGCCGGGCTCGGTGTCCAGCCAGGTGGTCTCGCCGTCCTCGGCCACCAGCGCGTGCTGCTCGACGTGCCCGTGGGGGGAGAGCACCAGCAGCTCGGTGCCGTCACCGGCGGCCAGCGTCGTCAGGTGCTGCGAGGTGATCGTGTGCAGCCAGCCGGCGCGCTCCTCCCCCGGCACCGCGATGACGCCCCGGTGCGAGCGGTCGACGAGGCCGACCTCCGTGTCCAGGACGCGCTGCTCGCGCAGTGGGTCGCCGTAGTGCGCGGCGACGCCCCGCACCCCGACCGCGACGTGCGCCGGATCCGGCTGGTCGCGGCTGGCCTCGTCGATGCTCTCGACGGCCACCGCGCCCGCGATGTCGATCATTTGTGGTCCCCGTTCTCGCAGCGTGCGCAGACGCCGAAGAGTGACACGTGCCCGATGTCCACCCGGAAACCCCGCTGCGCGGCCAGTTGGTCGCTGAGCGGGCGGAACAGCTCCGGATCGACCTCGTCGATCGCGCCGCACTCCCGGCAGACCAGGTGGACGTGCTGGTGCTCACCGGCCGCGTGGTACGTCGGCGAGCCGTGCGAGAGGTGGGTGTGGGTCACCAGGCCGAGCCGTTCCAGCAGCTCAAGCGTGCGATAGATGGTGGTGATGTTGACGCCGGCGGCGACCTCCCGGACCGCGGTGTGCACCTGCTCCGGTGTGGCGTGACCCAGATCGAGCACCGCCTGGAGGACGAGCTGCCGCTGGGCTGTCAGCCGCAGGCCACGGGCTCGGAGCATTTCCGCGAGCGAGGATTCGGACACCGTCCGATCATAGTTCGGCAATCGCGGCCCCTCCTGCGTGCGACCGTCCCCGGCTACGCTCGACGGTCATGGTGACGTCATCCGTCGGTACGGCCCCGACCACCGCGAACGCCCGGATCGCCGTCCTCGGGCGGGGTCTCATCCCGGCCGACGAACCCGTGCTGCGCGGCGACGACCTGGGTGTCCTACGCGGCGACGGGCTCTTCGAGTCCATGCACCTGCGCCAGGGCCGGCCGTGGCTGCGCGACGAGCACCTGGCCCGGCTGGCCACGGCGGCGGCCGCCGTCGACCTGGATCTGCCCCCCACCGAGGCGCTCATCGACCTGCTCGACACGGTGCGCGCGGGCTGGCCTGCGCCGGTGGAGGGCGCGCTCCGGCTGGTCTGCACCCGAGGCTCGGAGGCCGGCGGCCCACCGACCGTCTACGCCACGCTGACCGAGGTGCCGGCGTCCTCGCAGGCGGCACGGCGGAACGGGATCACCGTGGCCATCCTGCCGCTGGGGGTGCCCGCCGACGCGCGTACCGGACTGGACTGGCTGCCGGCGGGCATCAAGTCCACCTCGTACGCGGTCAACAGCGCCGCCCGCCGCTGGGCGCGCCGGGCCGGCGTGGACGACGTGCTCTGGGTCTCCTCCGACGGGTACGCCCTGGAGGGACCGATCGCCAACGTGGTGTGGCTCACCGGGAACACGCTCTGCACGGTGCCGGCCGCCACCACCGGCATCCTGCCCGGCACGACCGTGGCGTGGTTGCTCGCCCACGCCGACCAGCTGGGCCTGAGCGCCGCCGAACGGATGGTCACGCCAGCCGAGTTGCACGACGCCGACGGGGTCTGGTTCAGCTCGTCGGTACGCGGGCTCACCGAGGTCCGGATGCTCGACGGGGTGCGTCGGGACCACTGCCCGCGCACCCCGGCCCTGCACGCCCTGCTGGGCTTTCCCGTCGACTGAGCGTCAGCCCCCGACCCGGACGAGCCGGGCCGACAGGTGCGGGCTGAGCGGGTGCCCCATCGCCGCCATCTCCTGCGCGTAGAGCAACGCGCCATCGACGATGCCGAAGAGCCGGTGCCCGCCGGTGACCTCCTTGGCCGTCGCCGTCCGCACCACCGCGTCAGTCGCGAACTCGACCTGGGTGCCGGTGCGCTTGCCGAGGTGCAGCTCCATCACGCCGGTCGGCGTGGTCAGCAGCGCCTCCAACTCGTCGGTGGACCGGCCGTCCACCATGACCGGCCGCCACCAACCGACCTCACGCCCGGCGGGGCGAACCGGCCGGCTCTGCTCGTCCAGGAGCCAGGCCCGGGACTCGTAGTGCAGGAACGGCCGGCCGTCGTGGCTGATCCGGATCTCCTGCGCGTAGTCGAAGTCCTCGATGGTGGGGAAACCACCCTTGCCCCGGCCCCGCCAGAGACCGATGTAGGGCAGCAGACCGTCAAGCGCCGGGTGCAGCTTCGGCCCGACCCGCAGGTCGTAGCTCTCCTCGTACGGGTACTCCTCGACCGGAGGCGCGTTCAACCACGGCGGCTGCAGCGGGTTCTCGTCGCTCACCAGTGTCACCAACGTCCTCTCGATATGCGTACGGCCAGGTAGACCAGACCACCGGCGAGCCCGCCCAGGCCGGCGACCAGCAGGCTGACGAACCCGATCTCGGTAACCATCCCGACCATCCTATGCTGGGTCCCATGGCCCGCACTCTCGTCGTCAAGGCCACCGCGGGGGCGGACGCCCCGGAGCGGTGCGCGCAGGCGTTCACGGTCGCCGCGACCGCCGTCGCGGCCGGAGCCGAGGTGTCGCTCTGGCTGACCGGGGAGTCGACCTGGTTCGCGCTGCCCGGCCGCGCGCAGGAGTTCGAGTTGCCGCACTCCGCGCCGCTGGCCGAGCTGCTGCACGTCGTCCTGACCAGTGGCCGGGTGACCGCCTGCACCCAGTGCGCGGCCCGGCGGGAGATCGGCCCGGACGACGTCCTGCCGGGGGTACGGATCGCGGGAGCCGCGGCCTTCGTCGAGGAGGCGTTGGCCGAGGGCGCTCAGGCGCTCGTCTACTGATCTTCGGGGCGACTCGGCCCGACGGGCGGGTGGAGTGCGGATACCGACCCGACAACTCGGACAGCTGCCTACGATTCGGGTGTGACCGAGGCGACGGAGAGGTTCTTCGCATCACTGTCGGCTCGCGCCCCCGCCGTCCTGCGCGGCCTGGCCCACGGAACCCTCCAGATCGACCTCGGCACCGGCAACCAGACCGAGCACTGGCTGGTCCGGATGCGACCGGGTGCGGTGGAGGTCAACCGGAACCGGGGACCGGCCGACGCCATCTGGTACAGCAGCGCCGAGTTGTTCGACCGGCTGATCGCCGGCGAGGCCCAGGCGATCGCGGCGGTGCTGCGCAACGAGAGCACGTTCAGCGGCAACGTGGTGCTCTTCCTTTCCTTCCGGCGGTTCTTCCCGGACCCGCCGGGCACCCGCGACCCGCGCGAGGTCGCCCGTAGGGCAGCCGGGCGGCTGGGGTGAAGGACCTCGTCAGCATCCTGGACGGCAACACCTTCATGGTCAGCGACCGGCGAGGGGACATCGAGCCGTCGTACGACTTCCCCACCGGGTTGTTCTCCTTCGACACCCGCTTCCTGTCCAAATGGGTGCTCACCCTCGACGGCGAACGGCTGCACCCGCTCTCCATCGACACCGGCGAGCCGTACCGGACCAGGTTCTTCCTGGCGCCCGGCGAACCCACCCACTACCTGGACGCCAAGGCGTCGGTGATCCGCAACCGGGCGATCGTGGGCAGCATCGAGGAGGAGCTGACCGTGCTCAACCACTCCGGCGGGGAGGTGGAGTTCACCGTCCGGATCGAGATGGCGGCCGACTTCGCCGACCTGTTCGAGATCAAGCACGCGCGCCAGAAGAAGGGCCGGACGACGGCCACGGTCGCCGAGAACGAGTTGCGGCTGGTCTACCGGCGGGAGGCGTTCCACCGGGAGACGGTGATCCGCTCGAGCGCGCCGGCGCACGTCGACGCCGCCGGGATGACCTTCCGGATCCGGATCGACAGCAACAGCGAGTGGACCACCCGGTTGCACGCGTCCACCATCATCTACGGGGCGCGCGGCGAGGACATCCGGGCCACCCTGCCGTACGGCGGCAGCCGCAGCGCCGACGCCATCCGCGCCGAACAGCAGGAGCTGATCGACCGGGCGCCGAAACTCGGCTGCGACTGCGAGCCGTTGGCCGGGGCGTACCGGCGCAGCCTCAACGACCTGGCCGCGCTGCGCTACGAGTCGATCGCCCTGGGCGTACGGCTGATCGCCGCCGGGCTGCCCTGGTTCATGACCCTGTTCGGCCGGGACAGCATCATCACCTCGTTGCAGGTGCTGCCGTTCCTGCCGGACCTGATCCCGCCGACCATCCTGATGCTCGCCGGCCTCCAGGGGCACCGCGTGGACGACTTCCGGGACGAGGAGCCCGGCAAGATCCTGCACGAGCTCCGGTACGGGGAGACCGCCGGCTTCGAGGAGCAGCCACACTCGCCGTACTACGGGTCGGCCGACTCGACGCCGCTGTTCATCATCCTGCTCGACGAGTACGAGCGCTGGACCGGCGACTCCGCGCTGGTCAAGCGGCTGGAGCCACAGGTCCGGGCGGGCCTGGAGTGGATCGACACGTACGGTGACCTGCTCGGCACCGGCTACCTCTGGTACCAGACCCGCAACCCGGAGACCGGCCTGCAGAACCAGTGCTGGAAGGACTCCTGGGACGCCATCTCGTACGCCGACGGCCGGATGCCCGGCTTCCCCCGGGCCACCTGTGAGCTACAGGGCTACGCGTACGACGCGAAGATCCGGGCCGCCCGGCTGGCCCGGACGTTCTGGAACGACCCGGAGTACGCCAACCGGCTGGAGCGGGAGGCCGCCGAGCTGAAGCAGCGGTTCAACCACGACTTCTGGATCGCCGACCGGGGGTACTACGCGCTCGCCCTGGACGCCGACGGTCAGCAGGTGGACGCGCTGACGTCGAACATCGGGCACCTGCTGTGGAGCGGCATCGTCGACGAGTCGCGGGCCGGCAAGGTGGTCGAGCACCTGCTCGGGCCACGCCTGTTCTCCGGGTGGGGGATACGGACCCTCGCCGAGGACCAGGGCCGGTACAACCCGATCGGCTACCACGTGGGCACCGTGTGGCCGTTCGACAACTCGATAATCGCCTGGGGGTTGTGGCGGTACGGCTTCCGGGACGAGGCCGGGCTGATCTGCGACAGGATGCTCGCCGCGTCCCGCTACTTCGACGGGCGGCTGCCGGAGGCGTTCGCCGGGTACGCCCGAGACCTCACCGACTACCCGGTGCAGTATCCGACGGCATGCAGCCCGCAGGCCTGGTCGACCGGCACACCGCTGCTGCTGCTGCGGGTGATGCTCGGGTTGGAGCCGCAGGGCGAGCACCTGATCATCGATCCGGCGGTGCCGCCGGGCATGGGTCGGGTGGAGCTGCTGGACATCCCGGGCCGCTGGGGGCGGGTCGACGCGCTGGGGCGCAGCCGCGATCCGCAGGGCGGGCAGGGCACCTGACCGGAGGGTCGCCCCCCCGCTCAGCCCGGGCAGCCGACGGTGGCGGTCAGCCGGGAGGCGTCCGGGGTGAGGTCGGCCAGCACGGTGACCGTCCCGGCGCGGTACGCGTACACCGGCGGGTCGTCCAGCAGCGGGGTGCCGCCGGCCAGCGGGGCGAGCGCGGTCGCCGAGCTGGCCGGGCCGGCGGTGGAGCGCGCGGTACGGGCCGTCGCGCCACCCGGGCAGGGCGCGGTGACCAGCTCCGGCGCGGCCTCGGCCGGCTGGTCGAGCGCCCGCAGCGCGGCGGTCAGGGCGGCGGCCTCCCCGCCGTCGCCGGTGGCCGGCGGCGCGGTGTAACCGGAGCCGACCGGCCGGCAGCCGGTGTCGACGGTCAACCGGACCCGGCCGTCCCCCGTCGGTCGACCCGCGACGGCGACGAACTCCCCGGCGTCGGCGTACAGCTCCGGGCCGTCCGGACCGGAGACGACGCCGGCGCGCCAGCTCGCCGGCAGTCGCTCGGCGAGCCCGTCCAGCACGGACCGTTCGGTGCCGTCGGGCGCGAGGACGCCGACCTCGCGCCGCAGCCGGGCGCCGTCGGCGAACGGGGTGACCCGGCAGCCCGCGGCGATACGCGCGGGGCCGAGCTCCAGCAGCGCGGAGGCGCCGGCCGCCCGGGCCAGCTCGCCGACCGCCCGGTCCACCACCGGGCCGGCCTGATCCAGCGTGCGCTGCTCCCGGACGGTGGGTGGATCGTCGCGGACCGACGTCCAGGTGAGCGCGGCCAGCAGCACGGCCCACAGGACGGTCACGGCCAGCAGCCAGCGCCGCCGCCGGGCGGGCGCCGGGGCGGCGGGACCGGTCGACGAAACGCTTCCCGTCTGGACAGCACCGCTCACCGGGCCATGGTGTCACGGGCGGTCCTGGCCTCCGGCGGCGGTCGGGAGGGGTGCGGCGGGCCCCGCGTCAGGCGGGACCCGGTGGCGGGTCGAGCCGGTAGCCGACGCCCCGCACGGTGTGCACCCGGGGGCCGCCCGGCAGGCTCCGCAGCTTGTGCCGCAGCCGCCTGATCGCGGAGTGCAGGACCGCGCTGTCACCCAGGTACGCGTCGCTCCAGACCGAGGCGAAGAGCTGTTCGTGGCTCCACACCACAAGCGGCGGGCCGATCAGCCGGGCGAGCAGTTCGCGTTCGGTGCGGCTGAGCGGAAGCGGGTCGCCACGCCAGGTGACCCGCTGGCCGGCGCGGTCGACGACCAGCTCACCCCAGCTGACCGGCCCCGGCGGCACCGTCGGCGGGAGCGTCGTCGCGCCGGACGGCGCCGGGAACAGCATCGTGCGCAGCTCGGTGAGGTCGGCGCAGCTCACCACCGGGCCGACGCCGTCGAGTTGGCGGACCACCCGCTCCCGCACCGAGACGTCCGCGCTGACGCAGACGACGATCGGGACCCCTGCGCCGGCGACGCCGCCTCCACCCGTGAATTCCACCCATTGATAGTGACGTATACCGATGGAGTTCGTCGGTCCGACCCCGGGCAGGATCACCGGTCGTCACTGACCAGGCACTGACCGACGTTATCCATTCGGCACCGGGTGGATGCGCGGTGCGCGCACGGGCCCCGAACCGATCGGGACCAATGACGTGGGGAGGAAGAATGTTCCGACCATCAGCCACACGGTCCGCCCTCTGGCGGGCGGCCCTGGCGTGCACCGCGGTCGGGTTGGGCCTCACCGCCCAACCCGCGGTCGCCGCTCCACCCCAACCCGCGCCGGCCCGGGCCAGCGTGGACCACCGTCTGCTCAGACAGCTCGGTACGACGGGCAGCGGAACCTTCCTGGTCTACCTGCGCGACACCGCGCCGGTGGCCCGGACCACGCGGTTGCGCGACCCGGACGACCGGGCCCGGGAGGTGCACCGGCTGCTCACAACTACCGCCGAGCGCACCCAGAAGGGCCTGCGCGAACTGCTGACGGCCCGCCGGGCGCCGCACACCACCTACTGGATCGCCAACGCCGTACGGGTGACCGGCGACCGGGCGCTTGCCGACGAGATCGCCAAACGGCCAGAGGTCGCCCGGATCGAACCCACCCGCAACTACCCCCTGGTGCGGCCGAAACCCACCACCGCCAGCCGTCCCCGCACCGACGGCGCCGAATGGGGGCTCACCAACATCAACGCCCCGCAGGTGTGGAGTGAGTTCGGCGACCGCGGCGAGGGCGTCGTGGTCGCCAACATCGACAGCGGCGTCCAGTACGACCACCCGGCGCTGGTCGGCACGTACCGGGGGAACCTGGGCGACGGCACCTTCGACCACGACCACAACTGGTACGACCCGGCCGGCATCTGCCCTAGCGCCGCGCCCTGCGACAACAACGACCACGGCACCCACACGATGGGCACGATGATCGGCGACGACGGCGCCGGCAACCAGATCGGCGTCGCCCCCCGCGCGAGATGGATCGCCGCGAAGGGCTGCGAGGCCACCTCCTGCTCTGACGCCTCCCTGCTCGCCGCCGGTCAGTGGGTGCTGGCCCCCACCGACCTGAACGGGCAGGACCCCCGCCCGGACCTGCGCCCCGACGTGGTGAACAACTCCTGGGGAGGCGCCGGCGGCGACCCGTGGTTCCAGCAGACCATCGCGGCCTGGCGGGCGGCCGGCATGTTCCCCGTCTTCTCCGCCGGCAACGACGGCCCGGCCTGTGGCAGCGCCGGCTCCCCCGGCGACAACGCCAACGCGTACGCCGTCGGCTCGTACGACGCGCAGAACGCCATCTCCGACTTCTCCGGCCGGGGCGACGGCACCGACCCGCGGTCCGTCAAACCCAACATCTCCGCCCCCGGCAGCGACGTGCGTTCCAGCGTCCCCGGCAACGGCTACGCCGCCTTCGACGGCACCTCCATGGCCGCGCCGCACGTCTCGGGCACCGTCGCGCTCGTCTGGTCTGCGGCACCCGGCCTGAAGGGCGACGTCGCCGCCACCGAGGAACTACTTGACCGCGCCGCCCGCGACGTCGACGCCACCACCTGCGGGGGCACCGCCGCCGACAACAACGTCTTCGGCGAGGGCCGGCTCGACGCGTACGCGGCGGTGCGGGAAGCTCCGCGCGGCGCGGTGGGACGGGTCGCCGGCACGGTGACCGCGGCCGGCGCCCCGATCGCGGGCGCGACCGTCGGCGACGGCACCCGCAGCGTCACCACCGGCGCGGACGGCCGGTACGCGCTCACCGTGCCGGCCGGCGAGACCACCGTCAGCGTCAGCGCGTACGGCTACGCCGGGCAGTCGAGCACCGTCACCGTCGCCGAGGGCGGCGCTGTCACCCGCGACTTCGCCCTGGTGGCGAGCCCGTCGGTCACCGTCAGCGGCCGGGTCACCGACGGTTCCGGGCACGGCTGGCCGCTCTACGCCCGCATCGAGGTCACCGGACGACCCGGCGCGCCGGTCCACACCGACCCGGCCACCGGGCGGTACTCGTTCACCGTGGCGGGCAACGCCACGTACCGGCTCACCGTGACCGCCCGCTACCCCGGCTACCGCACCGTCAGCCGTGACGTGGTGACCGGCGCCGGGCCGGTCACGGCCGACATCGCGGTGCCGGTCGAGCCGGCCTGCACGGCGGCCGGCTACACCGGCAGCTTCGCCGCGCCCGTGTTGAACGAGGGCTTCGACCGGACCGACACGCCGCCCGGCTGGGCGGTACGCAACCGCACCGGGGACGGCGGCTGGAGCTTCACCGACCCCGGGGACCGGGGCAACCTCACCGGCGGCGACGGCGCCTTCGCGATCGTCGACAGCGACCGGCTGGGCTCCGACCGGACCCAGGACACCGACCTGGTCACCCCGACGCTCGACCTGAGCGCGGCACCGGCACCGGTGCTGCGCTTCCACAGCGACTGGCGGGCGGTCGGCGTCACCGACGCGGCCGACGTGGACGTCTCCACCGACGGCGGCGGCACCTGGACCACCGTGTGGCACCAGACCGGCAGCCGACGCGGGCCACGGATGGAGGAGGTACCGCTGGACGCGGCGGCCGGAGCCGCCACCGCCCGGGTCCGGTTCCGCTTCCACGGCACGTTCGCCTGGTGGTGGCAGGTGGACGACGTGCAGGTGGTCAACCGCGACTGCGCGCCGGCACCCGGCGGGCTGCTGCTCGGCGTGACCACCGACCGCAACACCGGCACACCGCTCAACGGAGTCACAGTCGCCGGCACCGAGCGGACGCAGGACCGGGGAGTGTCGGCGGCGACACCCGACGACCCGAGTCTGCCGGACGGCTTCTACTGGCTCTTCTCCGCGTCGACCGGGCCGCACCGGTTCAGCGCCACGCGACCCCCGTACCGGACGATGACGACCACGGCGACTGTCGCGGCGGACGACGCCCGCCGGACGGACCTCGCGCTGTCCGCCGGCCGCCTCACCGTCACGACCACCGACGTCGAGGCCTACCAGCCGTACGGCAGCACCCGGACCACGAAGGTGACGGTGCGCAACACCGGCACCGCGCCGGCCACCGTGAACCTGGTGGAGCGCGACGGGCGGTTCGACGTGCTGTCCCGCGCCGGCGCGCCACTGCGGGAGCAGAAGATGAAGGGGATCAGCAGGACCCGCACCGGCACCACGTACGGCGGGACCGGCACCGATGACGCGCCACGGGCGGAGGACGCCTGGGCGGGGATCCCCGACCTGCCGGCGGCGGTCTTCGACAACGCGGCGGCCAACCTGGACGGCACCATCTACTCCGTGAGCGGTGGCGGCGGTTCGGGCCTGGAACGCAAGGCCTGGCGGTACGACCCCACCGTAGGCGTGTGGTCCGCGCTGCCCGACCTGCCGACCGCCCGGTCCAAGCCGGTCGCGGCGGCGGTCGGCGGCAAGCTGTACGTCCTCGGCGGCTGGGGCGCGGACGACGTCACAGTCGCCTCGGTGGACGTGTACGACCCGGGCGCGGGCACCTGGAGCACGGTGGCCGGGGCGACCAACCCGTTCCCGGCGGCGGCGGCCGGGCAGGCGGTGGCCGGGGGCAGGATCTACCTCGTCGGCGGATGCCTCGACAGCGACTGCGCCGACTCCGACCGGCTGGTCGTGTTCGACCCGGCGACCGGCACGTTCGGCACCCGCGCGGCCTACCCGCACCCCGTCTCCTGGCTCTCCTGCGGCGGGATCGGCACCGCCGTGTACTGCGCCGGTGGCACCGGCAGCACCGAGCACACCGACGCCTACCGGTACGACCCGGCGGCGGACGCGTGGAGCCCGCTGCCGAACCTGCCGCTGGACCTGTGGGGCTCCCAGTACGCGGCCGCCGGCGGCCTGCTGGTGCTGGCCGGCGGAGTCACCGCAGCGTCGACAACGGTGACCAACCGGACCATCGCGTACGACCCGGTGGCCGGCACCTGGCGGGACCTGCCCAACGTCGGGTTCGGCCGGTACCGGGGCGCCGCCGCCTGTGGCGCGTACAAGATCGGCGGTTCGCCCTCGCCGTTCGTGGGGTCGGCCGACAGCGAGCGGCTGGACGGCCTGGGCCTCTGCGCCGGGGAGGCGGACCTTCCCTGGTTGTCCACCGCGCCGAACGCCTTCACCCTGGAACCGGGCACGTCCCGGGCGGTGACCATCACGCTGAGCGCCACCGAGGCGGCCGGCGTCGTCCAACCGGGCATCTACTCCGGCGAGCTGGGCATCGCGTCCGACACCCCCTACCGGGTGCCCGCCGTCGCGGTGACGATGAACGTGTCACCACCGGCAAGTTGGGGCCGCGTCCAGGGCACCGTAACCGGGGTGACCTGCGGCGGAGCGACCATCGGGGTTCCCGCGACGGTACGGGTCAACCGGGCGGGCACGACCACCGGCCACACCCTCACCGCAGACGCTCAGGGGAGGTACGTCTGGTGGCTGCCGAAGGGCCGCTACGACGTGATCGTGGGTAGGGACAGCTGGGTGCCGGAGGTGCAGCGCACCCGGATCGAGGCGGGCATCGTGAACACCGTCGACTTCACCCTCGACCCCGCCTCGTCCTGCCGGGCCACCGGCCTCTGACCCCTTCGGACACGACCGGGCCGGTCACCCCGCATGGGGTGACCGGCCCGGTCGATCAGAGCAGTGGGTCAGGCGACGGTGACGGTGACCTCGTTGATGCCCCGGCCGGCGGTGACGGCGGTGTCGCCGTTGCCGTGCCGGGACAGCGCCCGCAGAGTCCAGGAGCCCGGCGCGGCGAAGAACCGGAACTGGCCGGCGGCCGAGGTGACCACCTCGGCGGTGAACTCACCTGTCGAGTCGAGCAGCCGGACGTACGCGCCCGCCACGGCCTCGTCCGACGCCGAGCGGACGATGCCGGTGATCACGGTTTCCTTCTCCAGGTCCAGGCTGGCCGGCAGTGGGGCGGCCTGGTCGGGTGCGGCGCAACCCGCAGCGGTGGGTGCGGTCATGGCGATCAGGCCTCCCCGGGTTCGTCGCCGAGCGCGACCGGCACGCCGACCAGCGAGCCGTACTCGGTCCAGGAACCGTCGTAGTTCTTGACGTTGCGGTGACCGAGCAGCTCCTGGAGCACGAACCAGGTGTGCGAGGAGCGCTCACCGATCCGGCAGTACGCGATGGTCTCCTTGCCGTCGTCGAGCCCCGCGTCGCCGTAGATCTTGCGCAGCTCGTCGTCGGACCGGAAGGTGCCGTCCTCGTTCGCCGCCTTGGACCACGGGACGCTGATCGCGGTGGGGATGTGGCCGGCCCGCTGCGCCTGCTCCTGCGGCAGGTGGGCGGGGGCGAGCAGCCGACCGGCGAACTCGTCGGGGCTGCGCACGTCGACCAGGTTCTTGGTGCCGATCGCGGCCACGACCTCGTCCCGGAAGGCCCGGATGGACGTGTCGGGCTCCTGCGCGACGTACTGCGTCGCCGGGCGGGTCACCGTGTCGGTGACCAGCGGGCGGGCGTCCAGCTCCCACTTCTTGCGGCCGCCGTCGAGCAGCTTGACGTCGCGGTGGCCGTAGAGCTTGAAGTACCAGTACGCGTACGCGGCGAACCAGTTGTTGTTGCCGCCGTACAGGATGACTGTGTCGTCGTTGCTGATGCCCCGCTCGGAGAGCAGCGCCTCGAACTGGGACTTGTTGACGAAGTCCCGACGGACCTGGTCCTGGAGGTCGGTCTTCCAGTCGATCTTGATGGCGCCGGCGATGTGGCCGGTGTCGTAGGCCGAGGTGTCCTCGTCGACCTCGACGAAGACGACGCCCGGGGCGTCGAGGTTCTTCTCGGCCCACTCGGCCGAGACGAGTGCGGTGTCGCGACTCATCGAATCACTCCCTGGTGAGGATGGATGGTGAGCCAGCGCGTGAGTATCGATGGGTGTAACTGTCGCACCACGCGCGGGACCCAGTGGAAGGACGGGATCACGGGTTCGTGCGACGGCGCCGCTGCCGGGCGTTCGATGGGATCACCGGAGGGTACGAGAACCCTGCGTGCCGGTGGCCGCCGATCAGGCGACCGAAGACAGCCCCGCCGTCAGATGACGGGGCGACACAGGCAGGTGGCCACGCGGCACAGGTCGACCGCGCGCCGTTTGGTGAGGTGAGTCCCCATGGTCACGGAGCCTACCAGCCAGTGACGAGGCTGCCACTGAGCCGACCACCATCCGGGAACCGCCAGGACCACCGGCGGTTCCCGGTCCCACCGGTCAGCTGACGGAGTTGATCGGCACGTCCTTCGCGTCGGCCGTGACCGCCAACCCCTCGGGCAACGGCCGGACCTCCCGAACCGCCAGCTGGAACGGCAGGTCGGGCAGCGGCACGTCGATCGAGATGCCCTTGGCGTAGTTGTTCAACACGGCGCGGGCCAACGGCAGGTTCGGCAGCCCGGCGGCATCCAGGTTGTTGAAGCGCAGCGCGACCGCGCCGTTCTTGCCCACTGTCACGTCGGCGGTGCCGCTCACCGTGAACTTCTGGCCGAGGACGTCGACCGGGGCGGTGACGGCGAGCTTGCCGCCCTGCTCCCCGAGGGTGAGCCCGGGCCGGTCCAGCAGCGCGGCGAGGCTGTCGTAGCTGATCGTCCCGGTGCCGTTGACGGTGTCCGCGACGACGTCGCCCTGCCCGGTCCGGAGCGTGTCCAGGGAGGCCCGCACGTTACGCGCGTCGACGTCCAGCACCGGCAGTCGTACGGCGTCGCCCTCGACCGACGCCTGCACGTCCCGCAGCTTGATGGTGATCCGCTCGTAACGGCCGTCGAGCACCTGCGTCAGAAACGGCGTCCCGCCGACCCGCACCTCGGGTGCGGCGGACTGCGCGCCCTGCTTGGTGACCTCCTGGCTGACCCGCTTGGCGATCTCCCTCTCGGCCACCCCGACCGCCACCCGGTCGGCCACCACGAGCAGCCCGGCCACCACCAGGAGCAGGACGACCAGGCCGATGAGCAGCTTGCGACCGCGCCGTCTGGGCCGGACCTCGTCCGCCGGATAGTCCTGGGCCACGCCGCCTCCTGTCTCCGCCCGCCGCGGTGCGACGGGGCGTTCGTACCGGCTGCCGCAGGGCGGCGCACCCGTAGGTACCCGACCGGCTCCGGGCTCAACCGTGACTCAGAGGAAGAGCATGCACATGGCGTACGCGGCAGGTGCGGCAAGGGCGAAGCCACCGAGTGGGCCCTGCATGTGCCGGGCGACCCACATGGTGGGCGGTTCGCCGGCCATCAGGCGACCCGCCTCCGCGTACCCGACGGCGAGGTCGCTGAGCACGGCGGTGACCGCCGCGACCAGGCCGATCACCGCGGCCCGGGTGGGCGTGAAGGGTGCCACCAGGTAGCTGCCGAGCAGCGCGCTGATCAGCGTGCCGACCATGGCGCCCGCCACCACGCCGGCGGCGCCCCGGGGCACCTGCGGGGCCAGCCGGGGCCAGGGCAGCACGGCGTCGGTGAGCCGGGCGACGGTGAGCGCGACGCCGCTCGCGGTCAGGCAGACCGTGATCGCCTGGGTGCCGGCCGGGATCCGGCTGAGCACGATCAGGGTGCCGAAGGCCACCACCCCGACGATGATGAGCAGCGTGGCGCCGAGCGAGTCGGTGACCCGGACCCGGTCGACCCGACGGACCAGCTGACCGAGCACGGCGGCGAGGAACCCACCGGCGGCCAGGTAGCCCAGCGGCGCCAGGCCGGCGACGTCGGTCTGCACCGCGGCGACGTCGGCGAGTGCGGCGACCACCGCGCTGATGCCGGCGACCAGCAGCAGGGCGGGCGGGCGCATGGCCATCGCCCAGGCGAGCACGAACAACAGCTGGACGCCGAAGACGATGAAGGCGAACGGTAGCCGGTGGCCGGGGCCCGACGTCTGCGCGCCGAGTACCAGACCGACGCCGAGCAGTGCCGCGAACCCGGCGATTGTCAGCGCCAGCGGACGGCGCACCTCGACCGGGGGTACGACCTCCTCCTCCGGCTCGTCGATGTCGTCCTCGGAGCGGCGGGCGGGCTCCCCGGCGCGACGGGCACGGCGCGGGCCACCCCGTTCGCGGCGGTCGCCGTCGGCGACGGCCGGACCGGTGCGCGGCGCGGGCGGTTGGCCACGGGTCGGTGCGGCCGGGCCCGGACGAGGCCCGTCGGGCCACGTTTCGCGGCCGGCGTCCGGCGAGGTGGAGGGAAACACGCCCCGATCGTGCCAGACCGGCCCGCCGGTGCGGTGGTCAAGGGTTTCAGCAACGTTAAAACCTGCGCCACGATCAGGGGCAAGCTAGACAAACGGGAAATGGCCTGACGGCGCAGCCGAGGCGATCGGTTACGCTCAACGCGTTACCCGCCCGTCAGCGACGCCGGGACCACGCAATTTCTCAGCGCACTCCCTCACGAGTGCGTCTGGTCGCGTGCGGCCGCGCGCCGCCGGGACGGAGGTGATCGTGGAGATCCTGCTGCTGGTGACCGCACGCGCAGGGGAACCGTCCGCTGTGCTGCCGGCACTCGACCTGTTGCCGCACTCGGTCCGCACCGCACCACGCGACGTCCGCACCCTGGTCGCCGGGCCCAGCCCCGACGCGGTGCTGGTGGACGCGCGGTCGGAGCTGAGCGAGGCCCGGGCGACCTGCCGGATGCTGCACGCCACCGGGCTCGGGGTGCCGCTCGTGGCGGTGGTGACCGAGGCCGGGCTGATCGCGCTGAACGCCGACTGGGGCGTCGACGACGTCATCCTCGCCTCGGCCGGGCCGGCCGAGGTGGAGGCGCGGCTGCGGCTGGCCGTGGGCCGGCTGAGCAACGCGACCGCCGGCGCCGGCGGTTCGATCCGCGCCGGCGAGCTGAGTATCGACCCGGACACGTACGCCGCCAAGCTCAAGGGACGCCCGCTCGACCTCACCTACAAGGAGTTCGAGCTGTTGAAGTTCCTGGCGCAGCACCCGGGCCGCGTGTTCACCCGGGACCAGCTGCTGCGTGAGGTCTGGGGCTACGACTACTTCGGCGGCACCCGCACGGTGGACGTGCACGTCCGGCGGTTGCGCGCCAAGCTCGGCTCGGAGTACGAGTCGATGATCGGCACGGTCCGCCAGGTGGGTTACAAGTTCGTCGTCCCGCCGTCGCGGTCGCTGCCCGAGGCGGAGCACGCCCCACTGCCCGTCTGATCGGTTACCCGCCCTCCCGCCCGGGAGGATTCCCCATATGCCCCTTTTGCGCATCTCGTCGGTTCTATTC
>NZ_VDFY01000304.1 GCF_006228125.1 Micromonospora orduensis
GCGGAGGTGGGGTGCGTCGTCACCCGGCCGTCCTGGGCGGGGGTGAGCAGCCGGCGTAGGGAGAGCGCGACCAGCGAGGCCACCAGGCAGCCACCGACCACGGTCGCCACCCAGACCCTGCCGTCAGCGGCGGCGATGAGGGGGCCGGCGGTGACCGGGCCGATCACGCCGCTGATCCCGAAGATCATCGAACTCATCGCGTTGTACCGTCCGCGCAGCTCGTCGGTGGCCAGCGCGTTGGTGAGCGCCGGCATCACGGGCGACAGCATCGTCTCGCCGAAACCGAAGATCGCCGAGCAGGCCACCACACACAGCGCGGCGAGCACAGCGCCCTCGGGGCTGATCAGGCCGCCGGCGCCGAGGACCAGCCAGGCGGCGGCGAACACCGCACCGACCAGGGCCAGCGCGGCGGTACGGCTGCGGCCCTCGATCCGACGGATCACCAGGAGTTGGGCGAGCACGATCGTCACGGTGTTCGCCGCGAGCGCCCAGGCCACCACCCGCGGGCTCACCTCGGCGACCCGCACGGCGTACGCGGCGAAGCCCACCTCGATCTGGGCGTACCCGCAGGTGGTGAGGATCAGGCCGAAGATCACCAGCCGGCGGAACGGGCGGTCCCGGAGCACGGTCAGGTAGCCGCCGGACGACGGCTGGTCGGCGGCCCGGCCCGCGCCGAGCCGGTGCCCGACACCGGGAAGGGTGAGCAGGATCAGCGCCGGCATCAGGTAGCTCACCGCGTCCAGCAGGTAGACCGTCTGGAAGGTGCCCGGACGGGCGGTGTCGACGATCGCGCCGGAGGTCATGCCGCCGATTCCGATACCGAGGTTGAGCAGCGCGAAGTTCAGCCCGAAGACGCGTTGCCGCTCACCGTCGTCGGTCAGCGAGGCGAGGATCGTGTTCTGCCCGGACCAGATTGCCGAGCTGCCCACGGCGATCACCGTCATCACCGCGAACGCGGAGGCGCTGGAGTCGACCAGGGCCAGCGAGCCGGTGCCCACCGCCTCGATCAGCAGGCACGGCAGCACCACCCTTCGCGCCCCGAACCGGTCGATAAGCGTCCCGCCCAGCGGCGACAGCGCCAGCGTGACCGCGCCGTACCAGCCGATCACCAGGCCCGCGCGTGTGTCGGTGAGACCGCGTACGTCGGTGAGGTAGATGAACAGGAACGGCAGGGTGAGGCCACGCCCGATCGCCGACAGCAGGGTGCCGACGAGGAGCCGGCGAGCTTCCGGGCGGCGGGGTAGGGCGCGACGCAACATGACCGGCATTCTGTTCGCCAGGTGTGACACCGCGCGAACCGTTTACCGAGGCGGAGGCTGTCGGTGTGCTCTGCCATGCTGGCCGGGTGAGCGTGACCTGGCGACACCTGCCCGCATCCGCCCGCGAGATCGCCGGCGCGGCCTCCGACGCGGTCGAGGCCGCGAAGACCCAGGACAAAGAGGCGTACGAGGTGGCCACCGGCCGGCTCGCCACGGCCGAGCGTTCCGGCCTGGTGCTGGGTTCCGTGGTGCGGCTGCTGCTGGAGGCGACCCATCCGGACGGGCTGGACGGCGACGACGTACGGCAGGTGCTCCAGCGGTGCGTCCGCGCGGCGGCTCCGTGGCGACCGGACGTCGACCCGCATGTCGTGCTGGTCCTGCTGGCCGGCGCGCTCGGCGTGTACGACCCGGGCGAGGACGACTCTCCACCCGATCCGGCCGCGCTCGCCCGGCATGGCCCACTGCTCGTGGACGACCTGCTGGCGGTGACGGGCCGGCCGTTCGATGGCTACCTGAGCGCGGCATTCGCCGAAATCGAACGCACCGAAACGCAGGACTGACAACCAGAAGAGGGCACATCCATCGAGTGGATGTGCCCTCTCACCTCTGGTCGGGGTGGCCGGATTCGAACCGACGACCTCTTCGTCCCGAACGAAGCGCGCTACCAAGCTGCGCCACACCCCGAGGCGTGCCGACAAATAGTAGCCCACCCGTCCCGACGGTCAAACTCGGTACCCCCGCCGCTCGACCCGGCCGATCCGGGCCCAGATCCGCCAATATCCGCGCAATATCCGGGATGTTGCTGCCTCTCGGCGCCGCGAGACACCGACATCCCGGATATTGCGCGGATCGTGAGGCGGTGACGCGGGCGCGCGGGGTGGGGTCAGCGGGGGATGAGGGTGAGGATGGAGGCCTCGGGAGGGCAGGCGAAGCGGATCGGCGCGGTCGGGTGGGTGCCGAGGCCGGCGGAGACGTGCAGCCAGGAGTCCGACCCCGGCCACCGGTGCAGGCCACGTGCCATCGAGCGGGGCAGGCCGCAGTTGGTCACCAGCGCCCCGTACCCGGGTACGCAGACCTGACCGCCGTGGGTGTGTCCGGCCAGCAGCAGTCCGAAGCCGTCCGCGGCCATCTGGTCCAGCACCCGTGGTTCGGGGGAGTGCGTCAGTGCGATGGACAGGTCGGCGGTGGAGGAGACCGCGCCCGACACGGCGGGGTAGTCGTCCCGGTCGATGTGGGGGTCGTCCACGCCGACCAGGTCGAGCTGCCGCCCGCCGGCCTTCAGCGTGGTCCGGGCGTTGTTGAGGTCCACCCATCCGGCGCCGGTGAACACCTGGCGCAGTTCCTCGTAGGGCAGGTCGACGCCCTCGGTGTACTCGCGGTCGGGCAGGAAGTAGGTGAACGGGTTCTTCAGGATCGGCCCGGTGTAGTCGTTCGAGCCGAACACGAACGCGCCCGGGTAGTCGAGCAGCGGTTGCAGCGCCCGCAGCACGCCCGGCACCGCCTCGGGGTGCGCCATGTTGTCCCCGGTGACGACCACCAGGTCCGGGTCGAGGGCGGCGAGCGATGCCACCCAGCCCTGCTTGCGCGCCTGGTTGGGCATCATGTGCAGGTCCGACAGGTGCAGGACGCGCAGCGGCTCCGCGTCGGCCGGCAGCACCGGTACGTCGTACCTCCGCAGGGTGAACATGTTGCGCTCGATGAGCGACGCGTACGCGAGGGTGGTTGCTCCGACGGCGGCGGTTCCGGCGGCGAGCCGGAATAGTGTGCGCTTTCGCATGGCGTCCAGGGTAGTTTGACCGTCCATGAGCACGCTGAAGGACCGCCTCACCGCCGACATGCGTTCCGCGCTCAAGGCGCGCGACGAGCTGACCACCTCCACACTGCGGATGGCCCTGGCCGCCGTCGGCAATGCCGAGGTCGCCGGCAAGGCCAAGCGCGAGCTCACCGACGACGAGGTGCTCGCGGTGCTGACCAAGGAGGCCAAGAAGCGTCGGGAGGCGGCCACGGCCTTCGCCGACGCCGGCCGCTCGGAGCAGGCCGCCAAGGAGACCGCCGAGGGTGAGGTGCTGGACCGCTACCTGCCCAAGCAGCTCTCCGACGCTGAGCTGACCGAGCTGGTCTCGGGGGCGCTCGCCGCGGGCGGCTTCACCGGCAAGGCCCAGATGGGCCCGGCGATGAAGGCGGCCCAGGCCGCGGTGGCCGGCCAGGCCGAGGGTGGTCGGGTGGCTGCCGAGGTACGCCGGCAGCTCGGCCTCTGACCCGCACGCAGCGGTAGTCCGGACAGACGAACGGGCGGGCACCCGTAGAGGGGTGCCCGCCCGTTCGTGCGTGCTGCTGGTCGGCTCAGCCGCCGGGGCGACCGCCAGGTCGGCCGGGCGTGTTACCGGGCTGGCCCGGCTTGTTGGTGTCGGGCGGGGTGGCGCCGCCACCGCTGCTGACCTGGATGGTCACGACGCCGCCCTTGATGGTGCGCCCGTCGGGGCTGGTGCCCGCCGCGGTGCCGGCCGGGCAGGAGGACGGAACCTTCGCGTCGGAGACGACCGGCTCGAAGCCCGCGCCCTTGATCCGGGACTTCGCCTGATCCACCGACACGCACTTCACGTCGGGAATGCTGCGCTGGTCACCCTCGGAGATCTTCTGGCCCGGGGGCTCGAAGTTGATCCGCGGCTTGCCCTTCATGGCGTCGCGCAGCGTCTCGTACACCGGAGGGTTGATGCCGTCCTTCTCCGCGTGCTTCATCTTGACGTTGGTCTGCGGCCAGTCGGGGTCGGCCATGATGCCAGCCACCGCGTACTGCTTGGTCATCGCGACCAGGGCGGCGGTCTTCTCCGAGTCGGTGGTGCCGGACTTGCCGGCCACCGGCGCGTCGACGATGCCCTTCACCACGCCGGCGGTACGGCTGCTGCCGCACTTGCTGGTCTTGGAGTTGTCGCCGACCGGGCAGCGGGCGGCGTCCACGGCGGCCCGGGCCACGTCGGTGCTGAACCGCTTCTCGCAGCGCGGGTTGGCGATGTCCAGCTTCTTGCCGTCCGGGTCACGGATCTCCTGCACCGGGATCGGCTCGCAGTACTTGCCGTCGGCGGCGAGCGTCGCGTAGGCGTTGGCCAGGTCCAGCGGCGTCGTCGAGGAGACGCCCAGAGTGAACGCGCCCCACTGGTGGGCGGCTTCCTTGGTGGCGGCGAACTTCGCGTCGTTGCTGGCCCGGAACTGGATACCGGCCCGCTTGGCGACGTCGACCACGTTCTCCGCGCCGACCTGCTGCTGGAGCGGGACGAAGTAGGTGTTGATCGACGCGCTGAAGGCGCTCCACATGTTCTGCACGCCACCGGCCTTCAGGCCGGAGTTGGTCGGGCAGTAGAAGTGGGTGCCCTTGCAGGCCGCCGGGCTGCTGCTGTCGATGATGTATTCCGACTTGAACTGCTGCGGCGCGTTGAAGGTGTAGCTGAGCGGGATGCCCTTCTCCAGCGCCGCGACGATGCTGAAGATCTTGAAGGTCGAGCCGGCCTGGTAGCCGGTGATGCCGTCCCCGCCGGTGAGCAGCGGGTTGACCGTCGCCGGGTAGTTGCCCCGGATGTTCTTCTTGCTCTTCGCGGGATCGCTGGAGATCTTGTTCTTCGGGTTCTTTGGGTCGTCGAGCTTGAACTGCCGGTTGACCGCGAGCGCCCGCACCCGGCCGGTGCCGGGCTCGACGACCGCGACCATTGCGGCTTCCTTGCTGTTCTCGCTCTTGGCCTTGCGGACCGCCTTGTCGGCGCCCCGCTGCGCCTGCACGTCGATCGACGTCACGATGGTGTAGCCGCCGCTCTTGAGCCGCCGCTCCCGGTCGTACGTGGTCGAGCCGAACGTCTCCTGCTGCATCCACCAGCGGTAGAAGTAGTCGCAGAAGAAGCCCCAGCTGTTGACGTTCGCGGCGACGCAGCCGTTCGGCGTGCGCTTGTCCTTCACGACCAGCTTGGTCGCCTTGGCCGCGTCGGCCTCCTGCTGCGTGATGGCCTTGATGTCGACCATGTTCTGGATGACGTAGTTGCGACGGTCCAGGGCGAGCGGGAAGCCGGCCTTGGTGGTCGGGTCGTTCGTGGTGGGCGCCTTCACCATGCCGGCCAGCAGCGCCGCTTCCTCGATCTTCAGCTTGCTCGGCGGCTTGCCGAAGTAGACCTGGCTGGCGGCGTACACGCCGTACGCGCCGTTGCCGAACGAGGCGAGGTTGAGGTAGCGGGTGAGGATCTCGTCCTTGGAGAACTCCTTGTCGACCTGGAGGGCCAGCCGCATCTCGCGGAGCTTGCGGGCGCTGGTGTCCTCGGTCGCCGCGACCACGTCGGCCGGGTGGGTGGCCGAGTAGGCGATGGCCAGCCGGACGTACTGCATGGTGAGCGTCGACGCGCCCTGGCGGCCGGCGGCCTCGTTCTGGTTGTTCACGAACGCGCGGGCGACACCGTTGATGTCGACGCCGTTGTGCTTGTAGAAGTCATGGTCCTCGGCCGCGATGATGGCCTTCTGCATGTAGGGGGAGATGTCGGCGAGTTTCACGTCCCGCCGGTTCTCGTCGTACATCGTCGCGAGCGGTGTCTTGCCGTCCGAGGCCAGCAGGTAGCTGATCTGTGGCGCGCGGGCCACCGTCAACTCCGTGGGCAGGGCGCCGAAGGTCTCGGCGCCGGCCTTCGCGGCCAGGCCGGACATCGCCACCGCGGGGAAGGCCGCCGCTGCGACCACCACGCCGGCCAGCAGGCCGCACACAAGCAGCGATGCGGCGTTGGTCAGCACATTGTGGTCACGTTTCCGCATCCAGGTCACCTCGACAGGGTACGCGAGTAGGGAACGAGGGGCGCTTGGGCGTTCTTTCCCCATTTCCTGCGTGCGCTGCCCTCGTTGTGCTAAACGCACGACCCCCGGTGCGTGGTTGCGTGTGACCTGCCGCGAGTCTCCACCGATTGGTGGAGGCGGCGCAGCGTTTTCGTCGACCTCGGTGGGGTAACCGGCGGTCAAGAGCCCGGGAAGCCCGGGAGTGTCCGGAATGATGGATTTCGTCGACAACGTTGCGTAATCAGTCGACTACAGAGCATGATGGGGGCGGCGACAGCGCCACATGTCGTCCGCGCCGCCTTGGGGAAGGCAGGCCGGGCGATCGGGGGGAATTGCCGGCTGACGTGCATCGACGAGGTCGGTAGGTACTGCAAGGGGGGACGTGTACACATGGGCATGATCACTGACTGGCCGTCGCTGGCGGCGTGTCAGAACGGGGACCCGGACGCGTTGTTCGTACAGGGCGCCGAACAGAACGTGGCGAAACGGATCTGCCGGAGTTGCCCAGTTCGGTACGAGTGCCTGGCCGACGCGCTGGACAACCGGATCGAGTTCGGTGTGTGGGGTGGCATGACCGAACGCGAACGCCGGGCGCTGCTGCGCCGTCACCCGCAGGTGACGAGCTGGCGCAAGATGTTCGAGGCCGCGATGAAGAAGAACAGCAAGGACAAGGCCGGCAAGGACAAGATCCTGGTCAGCGCGGCCAACTGAGGCGGATCAGGGCCGGCTGATCGCCGCGCCGATCGTCCGCAGCCCGTCGACGTCGTGAACGTCGGCGGGCTGCGCCGTCACCGAGACGGACGGCACGGCCGGGAACTCCTCGGTGAACCGCGCGGCCACCTGCTGCTCGCGTACCGCCTGGCGGGCCAACGCGGCGTGCGCCCGCAGCACGTCGGCGGTGGCCTCGTGCCCACCCAGCTCGGTCAGCCGCTCGGCGGCGGCCCGGCTCTGGTCGGCGTCCAGCTCCGGCACCGCCGGGCGGTGCACCCGGTTGAGCACCAGGCCGGCCAGCGGCATCTTCTCCTCCCGCAGCCGGCCGGCGAAGTACGCGGCCTCCCGGACCGCGTCCGGCTCCGGGGCCGCGACCAGCACGAAGGCCGTCTCCCGTGCCTGGAGGATGCGGTACGTCTGCTCGGCCCGCTGCCGGAAACCGCCGAACATCGAATCCAGCGCCGCCACGAAGCCGGACAGGTCGGTGAGCAGTTGCGCGCCGAGCACCTTCTGCACCACCTTCGAGAACATCCCGAACGAGGCCGTGACGAGGCTGAACATGCTCCGGCCACCGGTGCGGGCCGGTGCCAGCAGCAGGCGCAGCATCCGGCCGTCCAGGAAGCGGGACAGTCGGGCCGGCGCGTCCAGGAAGTCCAGTGCCGAGCGAGACGGGGGAGTGTCCACCACGATCAGGTCCCACTCGCCGCGGGCGTGCAGCTGGCCCAGCTTCTCCATCGCCATGTACTCCTGCGTGCCGGAGAAGGTGGAACTCATCGCCTGGTAGAACGGGTTCGCGAAGATCTCCGCGGCCTTCGCCGGATCGGTGTGCTGGAGCACCACGTCGTCGAAGGTGCGCTTCATGTCGAGCATCATGGCGTGCAGCTCGCCGCCGCTGGCCTCGACGTCGATTCCCTTGACCTGGCGAGGGGTGTTGTCCAGCTCGGTCAGGCCCAACGACTGGGCCAGCCGGCGGGCCGGGTCGATGGTGAGCACCACCGTGCGGCGGCCGTGCTGCTCGGCGGCCCGCAGCGCCAGCGCCGCGGCCGTGGTCGTCTTTCCCACCCCGCCGGCACCGCAGCACACGATGATCCGCACGCCGGGGTCGGCGAGGATCTGGTCGACGTCCAGCTGCGGCGCCGCGTCTTCGGAAGGCACCAATCGAGCGTATCGGGCCGCGTGGGTCCGTGCGCCCGTGCCGACCTCAGGTGTGAGTCAATCCGCCCTGACGAGGGCCCGGGCCAGCGTGGCGAGACCCGCCCGGTCCACCCCGTCGGGCAGCAGCGGAAGCTCGACCATCGGCAGCCCCAACTCCACCAGGTCGGCGCGGAGCGAATCCTCCAGCTCCCGACGGATGACCTGGTCCCGGGCCTCGTCGTGCAGACCGGCGACGATCTCCCGGTCGGCCGGTAACCCGGCGGCGACCAGCCCTCGCTTCAGCTCGGCGGCGGTGACGGCCCGGCCGGCGGGCAGCGGCGGACGGGTGCCGTTGACGATCACGTTGCCGATGCCGAAACCGAGCGACGTCAGGTCGGCGACGGCGTCCACCGTCTCCTGCACCGGCATCTCCTCCAGCAGCGTGACCACGTGCACCGCGGTCATCGGGGAACGCAGCAGCGCGGCGACCCCCTCGCTCTGGGTCTTGATCGGGCCGACCTTCGCCAACCGGGCCGTCTCGGCGGTGACGTTCAGGAAACGGCCGATCCGCCCGGTCGGTGGAGCGTCCAGCACCACCGCGTCGTACGCGCGCCGCTGACCCGAGGTGCGGGTGGTGGCCTCCTTCACCTTGCCGGTGAGCAGGACGTCGCGCAGGCCCGGGGCGATGGTGGTGGCGAAGTCGATGGCGCCGAGCTTGCGCAGCGCCCGGCCCGCCGCACCCAGCTTGTAGAACATGTCGAGGTATTCGAGCAGCGCCTCCTCGGCGTCCACCGCGAGCGCGCGCACCTCACCGCCGTCCGGGGCGTCCGCGAGGTGTCGCTCCTCGTACGGCAGCGGGTCGATGCCGAAGAGCTGGGCGATGCCCTGGCGACCCTCGACCTCCACCAGCAGGGTGCGCCGGCCACCTGCGGCCAGCGCCAGGGCCAGCGCCGCCGCCACGCTGGTCTTGCCGGTGCCGCCCTTGCCGGTCACCACGTGGAGACGCGCCGACCATCCGGTACCGGCCGGGTCGGTCGGCCGCTCAGCTGCACGCACCCGTCGAGCCTATCCAGGCTTGCCGGTCACGCGACCTCGCAGACCCACCAACCCGTCTTCTGCACCACAGTGAAGCGCAGGTCCTGGTCGGCCACCTTCTCGTCCGCGGTGGTCATGGTGACCCGGGTGGACACGGTGGCGCGGTCCCCGGTCTTGTTGTCCACCTTCGGGGTGGTCCATCGGAAACGGGCGCCCTGGTACTCGGAGGCGTACTTCTGCACCTCGGCGACCTTCGCAGCGATCTTCTCGTCGTCGCGGGAGGCGGCGCAGACGTGACTGGCCGCCTTGGCCGCGTCGCGGTCCTTGTAGATGGCGGTGAGGAACTCGTCAACGGCGACGGCCGGCTCCTTGGCGCCCTCGCCGCTCTCGGCGTTACGCAGGGTCAGGAACGCCACCACACCACCGCCCACGCAGAGCACCATGATCACGACCAGGGCGATCGCCGCGATCAGCAGGCCGCGCTTCTTCTTCGGCGGCTCGGCGGCACCCTGGTAGGGCGGGTAGCCGGGTG
>NZ_VDFY01000128.1 GCF_006228125.1 Micromonospora orduensis
CGCCGACGCCCCGGGGCCCCGCTGACCCGCGCGCCACGCCCCCGCCGTCGATCTAGGGCATATCGCTGCTGCTATAGATCAACTAACGACGATAATCCCTAGATCGACGCGTTGGGGCGGGAGGCGGGTTCACCGTCGTCGGGGTCGTCGAGATCCCGGATCATCTCGGCGAGGTCGTCGTGCTCCCCCCGGCCGCCCGAACCGACCCGCCGAGCGCGTGGCTGGTCGACGCCCCGACCCCGGTCGGCTGGGACCAGGTCGGGCGGCTGAACGCCGAGGGCCTCCTGGTGATCTCCCGAGCGGTGCTGCTCGACCCGCCGCCGGTGCAGCACACGTCCCCGTCGGAGGTGGACGCCCGGTCGGTGGGCATCAGCGTGCTGCTCGGCGGGCTGAGCGCCATGCAGATCGTGCTGCTGGCCGGGCCGGCGTTCGCCATCGGTGCGCGGCGTCGCCAGCGCGACCTCGCTCTGGTGGCTGCCAACGGCGGCAGCCCCGCGCACCTTCGCCGAATCGTGCTCGCCGACGGCGTGGTGCTGGGCCTCATCGGAGCCGTCATCGGGATCCTGCTGGGCGCGATC
Organism: Micromonospora orduensis; assembly: GCF_006228125.1. Classification (GTDB taxonomy): domain Bacteria; phylum Actinomycetota; class Actinomycetes; order Mycobacteriales; family Micromonosporaceae; genus Micromonospora; species Micromonospora orduensis. Next base: position 579 of record NZ_VDFY01000128.1, read on the forward strand.
CTGGCGGTCGCCGGTCGCCCGCTCGTCGAGGAGCATCTGGCCCAGGCGCGGGGCGGCGGGTACCGCTTCTTCCCACTCGCCCTGCTCGCTGTCGCCGGGCTGGCCGTACTCACCGGGGTGGTGGCGGCGCTGGTGCCCGCGATCGTGGCGGCGCGGCAGAACGTGGTCGTCGCGCTGACCGGGCGTCGGGGCGCGACGCGATCCCGGCGGCGCTGGGTGGCCGTCGGCCTGGTGCTCGCCGCCGGCGGTAGCGGTGCGGTGGCGTACGCCGCCGTCCAGGTGTCGACGAATCTGCTGCTGGCCGGGCTGATGCTGACCCAGCTCGGCCTGGTGCTCTGCACCCCGGCCCTGGTCGGCCTGCTCGCCCGGCTCGGCCAGCACCTGCCGCTGACGCCGCGGATCGCGTACGTGGTGGACGGAACGGTGACGGTGCAGCCACCCGCGGTAGCGAGGCCGGGAGGACCGCTGAAAGGCGCCAAGGAGCCGGCCGCCCTCAAGCTGCCGGGGTACACCCTCGCCACCGGGATCCGCTCGGACCGGACGATCATCTCGCCATCGGCGCTGGCCCGAGCTGGGCTCATCACACACCAGTGGGGATTCGTGATCGCCACACCAGCTCCCGCCACGGCGGCGGAGGACCGCCTCCGCGCCGAGGTCGGCGCACTCTCCACCGGTCTGCGCGTCGACGTGGAGCGGGGCCCCGCGAGGTCGGACCATCCGATCCTGCTCATCCTGATGGTGGCAGCCGGGCTGATCACCCTCGGCGCAGTCGGGATCGCGACCGGGCTCACCGCCGCCGACAGTCGACCGGACCTGTCGACCCTGGCTGCCGTCGGCGCCAGTCCCCTGGTGCGCCGGAAGCTGTCGCTGAGCCAGTCCGGGACGATCGCCTGCCTCGGCTCGCTGCTCGGCATGGCCGTCGGCCTCGTGGGGGGCGTCGCCATCCTCACCGCGGTCAACCAGACGTACCTGCGGACCTGGCCCAGCGGAGACCTCTATCCGATCGTCGTCCCGTGGTCCGTCCTCGGTGCGCTGGCCGTGGTGCCCCTGGTCGCCATGCTCGGCGCCGGACTGCTGACCCGGTCTCGCCTGCCGATCGAACGGCGGATCGACTGACCAGGGCGGCGGCGTGACACGCACTCCGGAACACGGCAGCCCCGTCCCCCGATTGGGGACGGGGCCGCTCGGAGCCGGAATCAGTGGAAGAAGTGGCGGGTGCCGGTCAGGTACATCGTCACGTTGGCCTTCTTGGCCGCGGCGATGACCTCTTCGTCGCGGATGGAGCCGCCGGGCTGCACGATGGCGCGGACGCCGGCGTCGATGAGGATCTGCGGGCCGTCGGCGAACGGGAAGAACGCGTCCGAGGCGGCCACCGAACCCCGCGCCCGGTCGGCGCCGGCGCGGCTGACCGCGAGCCGCGCCGAGTCGACCCGGTTGACCTGACCCATGCCGACGCCGACGGTCGCGCCGTCCCTGGCGAGCAGGATCGCGTTGCTCTTCACCGCGCGCACCGCCCGCCAGGCGAACGCGAGGTCCCGCAGCAACTCCTCGTCCGCGGCCTCGCCGGTCGCCAACCGCCAGTTCGCCGGGTCGTCGCCGGAGGCGTCCACCCGGTCGGCGACCTGAGCCAGCACGCCACCGGTCACCGGCCGCCACTCGAGCTTCGCCGGGTTCCAGGCCGGCGCGCGCAGCAGCCGGATGTTCTTCTTGCCCTGCAGCACCTCGACCGCGCCCTCGTCGAAGCCGGGGGCGACCACCACCTCGGTGAAGATGTCGGCGACCTGCCGGGCCAGCTCGACCGAGACCGGCCGGTTGACCGCGATCACGCCGCCGAACGCCGACACCGGGTCGCAGGCGTGCGCCAGACGGTGCGCCTCGGCCACGTCGGCGCCCACCGCGATGCCGCACGGGTTGGCGTGCTTGATGATCGCCACGGCCGGCTGGTCGGCGAAGTCGTTGGCGGCCCGCCAGGCGGCGTCCGCGTCGACGTAGTTGTTGTACGACATCTCCTTGCCGTGCAACTGCTCGGCCTGCGCCAGCCCCGCCGGCGTGTCCGGGTCGCTGTAGAGCGCGGCCGGCTGGTGCGGGTTCTCGCCGTAGCGCAGCACCGTCGACTTACGCAGCGCCGAACCGGTGAACGCAGGCCAGGAGTCGTCGGCCGGGGCCAACTCCCGGGCGCACCACTGAGCCACCGCCACGTCGTACTCGGCGATGTCGGCGAACGCCCGGGCGGCCAGCGCGCGGCGCTGGGCCAGGGTGAACCCGCCCTCGTCGAGCGCGGCGCGCAGCGCCGAGTACCCGGTCGGGTCGGTGAGCACGGCGACCGAGGCGTGGTTCTTGGCGGCGGCCCGCACCATGGCCGGGCCACCGATGTCGATCTGCTCCACGCACTCCTCGACGCCGGCGCCGGAGGCGACTGTCGCCTGGAACGGGTAGAGGTTGGAGACCAGCAGGTCGAACGCCGCCACACCCAGCTCGTCGAGCTGCGCGACGTGGGTGTCCTTGCGCAGGTCGGCGAGGAGACCGGCGTGCACCTTCGGGTGCAGGGTCTTCACCCGGCCGTCGAGCACCTCGGGGAACCCGGTCACCGTCTCCACCGGCGTCACCGGCACACCGGCGGCGGCGATGGTGCCCGCCGTGCTGCCCGTGGAAACGATCTCCACGTCCGCCGCGTGCAGGGCCTGGGCCAGCTCGACCAGACCGGTCTTGTCGTAGACGCTGACCAGCGCCCGCCTGATCGGGCGGCGCCCGTCCTGAGTGGGACTCACGGAACGGTGACCTTCCTTCCGGTGATGGTCCAGCCTTCGCGGACCAGGCGACCGACCTGCTCGACGAGCTGGCGCCGCTCGGCTTCCTTGATGCGCTCGGTGAGCGTGTCCACGTCGTCGTCGTCGAGCACCGGCACCGCGACCTGCGCCACGATCGGCCCGGTGTCCATGCCCGCGTCGACGAAGAAGAGCGTGGCCCCGGTGAGCTTCACGCCGTAGGCGAGGGCGTCGCGCGGGCCGTGGATGCCGGGGAACGCCGGCAGCAGCGTGTTGTGGGTGTTCAGGTAGCGGTCGCCGAAGGCCGCGAGGAAGTGCGGGCCGACCAGCTTGAGGAACCCGGCCGAGATGACCAGGTCGGGCTGGTGCTTCGCGACGTGCGCGGTGAGCGCCAGGTCCCAGTCCTCCCGGGAGTCGTGGTCGCGGACCCGCTCCACGAACGTCGGCACACCGGCGGCCTCGGCCCGGTCCAGGCCCGCGATCCCGTCGCGGTCCGCGCCGACCGCCACGACCTGCGCGCCGTACGCGGGGTCGGTGCCGGCGTCCAGCAACGCCTGGAGATTGCTCCCGGAGCCGGAGATGAGGACGACGATGCGGGCGGCGGACGCGGGCTCGGTCACCGCGCCACCCTATCGGGCAGGTCAGGACGCCCTCCGGCTGGGCGGCGCTGATCTTTGACAGTGCCGACGGGCATCGACCCGGTACGCTGCCGGTCGCCCGGGCTGGAAGTCGTGCCGGCCCGCACCCCCGGAACTGATCCGGCACGCGAGGCGTGTCGTCGGAATGAGGAGCACCCCCATGCAGCCCGGTACCCACCCCCAACAGCAGCCGCCGATCAACAACAACATGACGATGTCGATCGTCGCCATCTTCCTCTTCTGGCCGCTGGCCATCCCGGCGATCATCAGCGCGTCGAAGGTCAACCCGCTGCTTCAACAGGGTGACCACGCCGGTGCCCAGGCCGCCGCCGCGGAGTCGCGGAAATGGTCGAAGTGGGCGCTCATCGTGGGCATCGGGTGGTATGTCGTCGTGTTGCTGTGCTGTGCGTTGGGTGGTCTGGGCGCGATCATGAGTGGGAACAGCAGTACCAGCTGACGGAACCGATCCAAGGAGCTTTCTCGAATGCAGCCCGGTAACCCCGGTCAGGACCCGTACGGCCAGCAGCCCAACCAGGACCCGACCGCACCCCAGCCGCCGCACGACCCGTACGCCCCGCCGCCGGCCGCCCCGTACGGCCAGCAGCCGACCTCCGGGCAGCCCTACGGCCAGCAGCCGCAGGACCCGTACTCGGCGCCGCAGGCCCCGTACGGTCAGCAGCCGCCGGCGCCCTACGGGCAGCAGCCCCACGACCCGTACGGCCAGCAGCAGCCGCAGTACGGCGCACCGACGTACCCGAACGCCGGCTACCCGCAGGCCCAGGGGCAGAACAACACCCTCGGCCTGGTGTCGATGATCCTCGGCATCGCGTCGATCCCGCTGGTCTGCTGCCTCTACCTGGGCATCCCGGTGGGCATCGCGGGCGTGGTGACCGGTTACCTCGCCAAGCAGAAGGTCGCCCAGGGCCAGGCCAGCAACGCCGGTCAGGCCAAGGCCGGCCTGATCTGCGGCGCGGTCGGCGTCGGGCTCGGCATCCTGCTGATCATCCTGAGCGTCGTGGCGAACGTCGCGCTGCCGACCCAGCCCTGACCGGTCGGGTCTCGACGGGGCGCTCCGGACCTGTCCGGGGCGCCCCGCGCTCGTCTACTGGGCGGAGGGCCGGGTGAGCACCCGGGTCGCGGCGGCGCCGAGCAGCGCACCGACCGCGATGACACCGGTGGCCACCGCGGCGACCTGCCAGGCCACCGGCCCGAGCTGGGTGAGTCGGCCGGCGCCCAGCGGCCCGGCGGAGACCTTCGCGGCCACGCCGAGCAGCACGCCGGCCACCGGCCCGGCCAGCGCCGCCGGCACCAGCAGGTCGGCCCAGCGCCGCGAGGGCCGCTCGCGGCCGTGCTGCGCTTCGGCGTCGACGATCCTGGCCCGCTCCGGCCCGGCGTGCCGGGCCGTGCGCCGGGCGAGCAGCCAGCCGGCCACCATCCCGGCCAGCACCGGCACCGCGAGCAGCAGAGCGCCGAGGCCGTCCACCGGGCCGCGCGGCAGGCCGGCGAGCAGCGGTACGGCCGGCAGCGCGCCTACCGAAACCTCACTCGTCCGGACCGCGGTGTCGGTGCCGACGGCGAAGCCCGGCCCGAGCAGGTAGCTCGTCGACCAGATCGCCGCGTTCGGCGCGTACGCCACGCTGACCAGGGTGATCCCGGCCTGTCCGGCCACCCCGGTGCGGTACGCCCCGATCATGTCGGCCGCGTCCCCGCCGCCGGTGGCCACGGCCAGTCCGGCCGCGCCGGCGCCCGCGCCGAGCAGCAGGAGCCCCGCCACCAGGCCGGTGCGTACGCCGTCGCGCAGCCGGGCCGGCATCCGGTCGACGAGCAGCCGGGTGACGGCGGTGATCCGGGTCGCGCCGACCAGCGCGGCGAGCGTGCCGACCGCCGCGAAGGTTGCTGCCGCCCGGATCGGGGAGGCATCCGGGCCACCGGCGCCGACAAGCACCGCGGCGAGGGCGCCGAGCAGCGCGTACGCGATGCCGACCGCGCACGCGGCGAGCAGCGCCCGGCGTGGCGAGCGGGTGTCCCGCGCGCCGATCGCGCGGCTGACGTGCACGCCGGCCCGGGTGAGCCGCCAGATCGCGAGCACGGTGAGCGCCAGCGGGGCGAGCCCGAACGGGCCGGCCTCGGTGTGCAGCGGAACCCCGTGCCCGACCAGCCAGCCGGCCAGCGCGGTGCGGAGGGCACCGCCCAGCGTGGCGCCGTCCGCGCCGAGCTGCACGAGCGCGAGCACGATGACGACCGGCAGGTACGACGTGAGGGCGGCCCAGCCGGCGGCGACCCCGGCGGCGACGGGCAGTGGCGCCCGCCCGCGCGGCGACCCACCGGCGCGAGGCGCGGGCACCCGTCGGGCCGGCGTGGCGCGGTCGACCGGCCGGTCGTCGGCGCGCACACCGCCGGGACGGCTGGGACGGTCAGGGGTGACGGGGGACATCCGCTCTACTCTGGCACGTCGCGCGGGCGGGAGCAGTCCGTTAACCCGCCCCGATGGGCGGCGAGTTGACCGAACCCCGGTCGGGGACGCCCGGTCGGGTCTAGCCTCGGCCCAGAGGGGGTGCGCGTCGCCGGTACGCCGGGTCGGGTCCACCGGTCACGGTCCGGGGCGGCCGCCGCCCACGACCGCCCGGAGGTAGCTGTGACGACCGCATACCCGCCGCCCCCGCCGCCACCGGCCCGGGGACGGGACCGGACGACCCTCTGGGGCGTGCTGGGCATCGTGCTGGGCCTGATCTGCTGCGGCATCCTCGGCATCGTCTTCGGCTATCTGTCCATCCGGGACGCCCGGCGTTACGGCCAGTCGCCGGTGCTCGGATACCTCGCCATCGTGTTCGGCGTGATCAACATCATCGGCGGCTCGATCCTGCGTCTCACCGGCAACTACCCGTTCTGGAACAACGACTGAGCGGGTGGTACGACGAAGGGGCCGACCGGTTCCGGTCGACCCCTTCGCCGGTGCCCTGCCGGCTCAGTTGCCGGACATGATCTCCCGCATCAGCTTGGCGGTCTCGGTCGGCGTCTTACCGACCTTGACGCCGACGGCCTCCAGCGCCGCCTGCTTCGCCTCGGCGGTGCCGGCCGAGCCGGAGATGATCGCCCCGGCGTGGCCCATGGTCTTGCCGGGGGGCGCGGTGAAGCCGGCGATGTAGCCGACCACCGGCTTGGTGACGTTGGCCTTGATGAACTCGGCGGCCCGCTCCTCGGCGTCGCCGCCGATCTCGCCGATCATCACGATGGCGTCGGTCTCCGGGTCGGCCTCGAACGCCTTGAGGGCGTCGATGTGGGTGGTGCCGATGATCGGGTCACCGCCGATGCCGACGCAGGTGGAGAAGCCGATGTCGCGCAGCTCGTACATCATCTGGTAGGTCAGCGTGCCGCTCTTGCTGACCAGGCCGATCCGGCCGGAGCCGGTGATGTCGGCCGGGATGATGCCGGCGTTGGACGCGCCCGGCGATGCGATGCCGGGGCAGTTCGGCCCGATGATGCGGGTCCGCTCGCCCTGCGCCAGGTTGTACGCCCAGAACGCGGCGGTGTCGTGCACCGGCACGCCCTCGGTGATCACCACGGCCAGCGGAATCGCGGCGTCGATCGCCTCGACGACGGCGGCCTTGGTGAACTGCGGCGGCACGAAGATGACAGTCACGTCGGCTCCGGTCTCGGCCATGGCGTCCGCCACGGACGCGAAGACCGGCAGCTCGGTGCCGTCGAAGTCGACCTTCTGGCCCGCCTTGCGCGGGTTGACGCCGCCCACCACGTTGGTGCCGGCGGCGAGCATCCGCCGGGTGTGCTTGGAGCCCTCGGAACCGGTCATCCCCTGGACGATGACCTTCGAGTCCTTGGTCAGCCAGATAGCCATGATCAGACCCCCGCAGCTGCCAGCTCGGCGGCCCGCTCGGCCGCGCCGTCCATGGTGTCCACCCGCTGTACGAGCGGGTTGTTCGCGCCGTCCAGGATCGCCCGGCCGGCTTCGGCGTTGTTGCCGTCGAGGCGCACGACGAGCGGCTTGGTGACCTGCTCGCCGCGCTGCTCCAACAGGGCCAGCGCCTGGATGATGCCGTTGGCGACCTCGTCGCAGGCGGTGATGCCGCCGAAGACGTTGACGAAGACGCTCTTCACGGCCGGGTCGGAGAGCACGATCTCCAGCCCGTTCGCCATCACCGCGGCGCTCGCGCCGCCGCCGATGTCGAGGAAGTTGGCGGGCTTGACGTTGCCGTGCCGCTCACCGGCGTACGCGACCACGTCGAGGGTCGACATGACCAGACCCGCGCCGTTGCCGATGATGCCGACCTCACCGTCGAGCTTGACGTAGTTGAGGTCCTTGGCCTTGGCGGCCTGCTCCAGCGGGTCCACGGCGGCCTGGTCGACCAGGGCCTCGTGGTCCGGGTGCCGGAACGCGGCGTTCTCGTCCAAGCTGATCTTGGCGTCGAGCAGCAGCATCCGACCGTCGCCGTTCTTGGCGAGGGGGTTCACCTCGACAAGGGTGGCGTCCTCGGCGACGAACGCCTGCCACAGGCCGACGGCGATCTCGACCACCTGGTCGGCGACCTCGGCCGGGAAGCCGGCGGCGGAAACGATCTCCCGCGCCTTGGCCTCGTCCACGCCGGTGTTCGCGTCGATCGGCGCCTTGACCACGCGATCCGGGGTCTCCGCCGCGACCTGCTCGATGTCCATACCGCCGGCCACGCTGGCGATGCAGAGGAAGGTGCGGTTCGCCCGGTCGAGCAGGTACGAGAAGTAGTACTCCTCGGCCACGTCCGCCGTCACCGTGATCATGACCTTGTGGACGGTGTGACCCTTGATGTCCATGCCGAGGATGTCGGTGGCCCTGGCCACCGCCTCATCCGGGCCCTCGGCCAGCTTGACGCCGCCGGCCTTGCCTCGGCCGCCGACCTTCACCTGCGCCTTGACGACCACACGACCGCCGAGGCGTTCGGCGATCGCGCGGGCCTCCTGGGGGGTAGTGGCGACGCCGCCGGCCAGCACGGGCAAGCCGTGCCGCTCGAACAGGTCCCGCCCCTGGTACTCGTACAGGTCCACGATTGCGCGTCCCGTCCCGTCTCCGCGGCGCGCCGTCGCGCCGCCACCAGCGTTCAGAAAACAGTTTGACGCCTGTCATCACTTGACACAGGCCGTTGGCCGCAGCCTAGCGAGGTGGGCACGGCCGGCAACCGAGCGGGTGCACGGTGTGCGGTAATGCACAACCCGGCCGTACGCGGGGTGGGTTTCGGCCCCCGACACGCGCGGCGTCAGCCGTCCGGGCGATGTTGCCGAGGGTGCGTAACCCGTCTGACGGGGCGTCGTTGAGTCAGGTGTCGGAGCGCTGCACAGCGCGATGACGGGAGACGGCCGATGCCCTGTCGGTCGAGGGGTGGCGGCGGGGCATCGTGCATAGAGGGGCCGGACGTGTGAGGGGTGCGTCCGGCCCCTCCCC
>NZ_VDFY01000260.1 GCF_006228125.1 Micromonospora orduensis
GGCGCGCGCTGGCGTGACGTGGCGACGATGGTTAGCCACAGGGGCAGCGTGGTGTGCGGGACATCGGTCAGCCTGAAGCCCATGCCGAAAGCTCCTCGTCGGCCTCCGCAGTTGCGTGGTCGGGCTTGGCGTCGGAGGGCATCCGGTGGGCCTGGCCCCGTCGGACGTCGACAAGGACCGGCTCGGCGTGCGGCAGCACCGCGTCCATGTGTCGGGCCATCAGGTGCAGGGTGGCGAGCACCGACTCATCGCTCGGCGGGATCTCGTCGAAGTGCAGGCGAACGGCCTCGGCGCGACCGTCGGCGTGGCGTACCCCGAAATGGGGGTTGATCTTGACTGGGAGGTCGCCCAGCATGGCCAGGGCGTCGCGGGTGTGGGCCAGGTCGAGGGCGGCCGGATCGCCGAGGGAGTGCAGCCAGGCCGTGGCGCCGGGCACCAGCGCCTGGTAGAGCGGGCGCCAGCGGGGCTTGACCACGTCGACCACGCCGGCCAGGTGGGTGCCGCCGGTGTGGAAGGCGATGTCGGCCTTGAGCGCCTTGACGAACGGGCCGTGCGGGTTGAAGCCGGAGCGGCTGGCGCGCTGCTTGCGCAGGCCGCCCACGAAGGTCGCCTTGGTGGGGCCGGTGCGGTCGACGTAGCGGGTGAAACCGAGCAGTGTGGCGTAGGGGGTGAGGGGCGTGGAGGCGGGCGCGGTCACGGGCGTCCTCCCAGTCGTAATCCTGCAGGTCAGGAACTCGATTAGTACATACATTCTAATCGACACCTCTGACATCGCCCAGCGAAAACGACGGTGCGGAAGACGCGACAAAGGGGGCCGCCCGGCGTACGGACGGCCCCCTGTCGGCAGGACGGCTAGAGCTGGCCGACGTCGGTGATGCGGACGACCGCCGCGCCTACCTCATCCGAGGCAACCAGGTCGATTTCGGCGCTGATGCCCCAGTCGTGGTCGCCGTCCGGGTCGTCGAAGATCTGCCGCACGGTCCACCGCTCCCGACCCTGCTCGATCATGAGCAGCGCCGGTCCCCGGGCGTCCGGCCCGACGCCGATCGAGTCGTACGCCTCGAAGTACGGCGCGAGGGCGTCGGCCCAGGCGTCGTAGTCCCAGCCGTCGGCGGCGTCCAGCTCGGCGAGCAGGTCCCAGCGGCGCAGCGCGGCCAGCTCGACCCGGCGGAACAGCGCGTTGCGCACCAGCACCCGGAAGGCCCTCGCGTTGCGCGTCACCGCCGGTGGCCGGTCGGTGAGGGCGGCGTGCGCCTGGGCCACCTCGGCCACGTCCGACGGGTTGCGCAGCCGCTCCCACTCGTCGATGAGGCTGGAGTCGACCTGGCGGACCAGCTCGCCCAGCCACTCGATGAGGTCGATCAGCTCCTCGGTCTTGGCGTCCTCGGGCACGGTCTGGCGCAGCGTCTTGTACGCGTCGGCCAGGTAGCGCAGGACCAGGCCCTCCGAGCGGGTCAGCCCGTAGAACTGCACGTACTCGGTGAAGGTCATGGCCCGCTCGTACATGTCGCGGACGACGGCCTTGGGGGAGAGCTGGTGGTCGGCGACCCACGGGTGCCCCTGCCGGTACATCTCGTACGCGGCCTCCAGCAGCTCGGCCAGGGGCTTCGGGTGGGTCACCTCGTCGAGCAGTTCGAGGCGGGCCTCGTACTCGATGCCCTCGGCCTTCATCGCGGCCACCGCCTCGCCGCGCGCCTTGAACTGCTGCGCGGAGAGGATCTGCCGGGGGTCGTCGAGGATCGACTCGATCACGCTCAGCACGTCGAGCGCGTACGACGGGGACTCGGCGTCGAGCAGCTCGATGGTGGCCAGGGCCAGGGGCGAGAGCGGCTGATTGAGCGCGAAGTCGAGCTGGAGGTCGACGGTGAGGCGGATCCGTCGGCCGGTCTCGTCCGGCTCGGGCAGCTCCTCGACGACCCCTCCGGCGCGCAGCGCCCGGTAGATGGCGATGGCCCGGCGGATGTGCCGGCGCTGGGCGGCCGGCTCCTCGTGGTTGTCGGTGAGCAGGTGCCGCATCGCCGTGAACGCGTCCCCGGGGCGGCCGATGACGTTGAGCAGCATCGAGTGGCTGACCTGGAAGCTGGAGGTCAGCGGCTCCGGCTCGGCGTCGACGAGCCGGTCGAAGGTGGGCTGGCCCCACCCGATGGAGCCCTCCGGCGGCTTCTTGCGGACCACCTTGCGGCGCTTCTTCGGGTCGTCGCCGGCCTTCGCGAGGGCCTTCTCGTTGTCGATGACGTGCTCGGGGGCCTGCACCACGACCCGGCCGATGGTGTCGTAGCCGGCACGCCCGGCCCGCCCGGCGATCTGGTGGAACTCGCGGTTCTTGAGCAGCCGGGTACGGACGCCGTCGTACTTGGACAGGCCGGTGAACAGCACGGTGCGGATCGGCACGTTGATGCCGACGCCGAGGGTGTCGGTGCCGCAGATGACCTTGAGCAGGCCGGCCTGGGCGAGGGTCTCGACGAGCCGGCGGTACTTGGGCAGCATGCCGGCGTGGTGCACACCGATGCCGTGCCGGACCAGCCGGGACAGGGTCTTGCCGAAGCCGGAGGTGAACCGGAAACCGCCGATCGCCTGGGCGATCATGTCCTTCTCGGCGCGGGTGCAGACGTTGACGCTCATCAGCGCCTGGGCGCGTTCCAGCGCGGCGGCCTGGGTGAAGTGCACGACGTACACCGGGGCCTGCTTGGTCTCCAGCAGCTCCTCGAGCGTCTCGTGCAGCGGCGTCATCGCGTACGAGAAGATCAGCGGGACGGGCCGCTCGGCCGAGCGGACGACGGCGGTCGGCCGCCCGGTACGCCGGGTCAGGTCGTCGACGAACCGGGTGGTGTCCCCCAGGGTGGCGGACATCAGGACGAACTGGGCCTGCGGCAGCTCGATGATCGGCACCTGCCACGCCCAGCCCCGGTCGGGCTCGGCGTAGAAGTGGAACTCGTCCATGATCACCTGGCCGACGTCGGCCTTGGCGCCCTCGCGCAGCGCCAGGTTGGCCAGGATCTCCGCCGTGCAGCAGATGATCGGGGCGTCGGCGTTGACGCTGGCGTCACCGGTCAGCATGCCGACGTTCTCGGCGCCGAAGACCTCGCAGAGGGCGAAGAACTTCTCCGACACCAGCGCCTTGATCGGCGCGGTGTAGAAGGTCGTCCGGCTGTCCGCGAGGGCGGCGAAGTGCGCGGCGATCGCCACCAGGCTCTTACCCGAGCCGGTGGGCGTGTTCATGATCAGGTTGGCGCCGGAGACGATCTCGATGACCGCCTCCTCCTGATGGGGGTAGAGGTCGAGGCCGCGCTCCTTCGCCCAGCCGGCGAACGCGTCGAAGAGGGTGTCGGGGTCGGCGCTTGTCGGCAGCGCGGCGGTGAGCGTCATATCCCGTCCATGGTGCCTGGATCATGCCCCGGTACGCCAACCCGGCCTCCGGCGGACCCCCGTGCGGGCCGGCCCGTCACCGTCGGCGGTAGATCAGATCGGCGACCGGCCGGCCGGCCGTGAGCGCCCGCCGCTCGAACTTCGTCACCGGGCGGTGCGCCGGACGCGGCGCGAAGCCGCCGTACGTGTCCACCAGCTCCGGGTCGGCGTCCAGGGTCTCCCGCATCGCCTCGGCGTACTCCGCCCAGTCGGTGGCGCAGTGCAGCGTGCCGCCCGGGACCAGCCGGGAGCGCAGCAGCGCCACGTGCGCCGGCTGGATGATCCGCCGCTTGTGGTGGCGGGCCTTGGGCCAGGGGTCGGGAAAGAAGATGTGCACGGCGTCCAGGACGCCCTCCGGCAGGCCGCTGACCAGCTCCAACGCGTCACCCTGGGCCACCCGGACGTTGCCCAGCCCACCACGGTCCACCAGGTCGAGGAGGTTCGCGATTCCCGGCGTGTGCACCTCCACCGCCAGATAATCTCGATCCGGGTCAGCGGCGGCCATCACGGCGGTGCTGTCGCCCATCCCCGAGCCGATCTCCAGCACCACTGGCGCTCGGCGACCGAACAGTTCGGCCAGGTCGACGGGCTCGTCCGACACGTCCAGGCCGTAGCGGGGCCACAGCCGGTCCAGCGCGTCGGTCTGCCGGCCGCTCATCCGGCCCCGGCGGGGGTGGAACGTGCGGATCGTCCGGCTCGCGGGCGGGACGGCGGGGTCATGTTCGGTGGCGGTCACAGCGACCCGAGCGTACGCGACGCCGCCGGCGGATCGGATGTGATGTGCGACCGGAAATGAGAGGATCCAACTGGTACGGCAGGCCGGGCGGTCCGCTGCCCGGCACGCCCACACGGCGTCGAGAGGGGGCATCGTGACAGTGACCCGCGGCGGTGTGACCCTGTCGGTGCTGACCGTCCTCGCCGGCCCCCTGCTGACCGCCGCGCCCGCGTTCGCCGTGCCCGCGCCGGCGGCGGTTGTGCCTGTGGCCGCGGTGGCCGGGGCGGCGGGGCCCGCGCCTCAGCCCGGAGCGCCGAGCGGCCAGCCGCGACCCAACCCGCCGGTGGACATCTTCGTAGAGGTGAGCCCCAGCACCGTGCAGCCCGGCTACCTGGTGGGCATCCGGGCCAGTTGCCGGGACAACTGGGTCGGCGCCACCGTGGTCTCCGACGCGTTCGGCGCGATCGGCGTACAGCCGCAGAATGGCCTGCTCACCGCCGCGCCGATGGTGCGGGAGCGCACCCGCCCCGGCAACTACCGGGTCAAGTTGGAGTGCCGCGACGGCGAGACCGCCTCGACCATGCTCCAGGTGGTCAAGAAGGTGCCGGCGTACCCGAGTCGCGGCCCGGCCACCGGCTTCGGCGGCGGCGCCGACGGCATGACCGGCAAGCTGCTGCTGTCCGGCGGAGCGGCGTTGACCGTCACCGGGCTGATCCTCGCCGTCGTGGCGCTGCGCCGGCCACGGACCGTCCGAGCCGCCGCGCGCCGCTGAGCCCGCCATGGAGATCTTCCGCCCCACGCCGCCGCCACCCGGTTCCCGTCCGCCGCCCGCCGGCCGTCCCGCGTCGCCGCCCGCTGGTGCGCGCCCATCGCCCGCCGGTCGTCCCGCGTCGCCCCCTGACCGGGTACGACTGCCTGTGGACGACGGCTGGCTGGACTCCGACGGCCCGCTGGATCCCGAACGCCCGTCAGGGGCCGCCCGTCCAGCAACCGCCGCTCGCCCGGCGGTTGCCGCGCGCCCGCCGACCGCCGTCGCGCCTCGGCGTAGCCGCCAGTCCGGCCGAAGCCCCTGGTCGGTGCCGCTGGCCGTGGTGCTGGTGCTGGTCGGCGTCTTCGCCACCGGGGCGGGGCTGGGCCGCTCGGTCGGGCCGTTCGACCTGGCTCCGGCCGGGGGTGACCGGCCGGCCCGCAGCGAGTCGGTCGGGTTGTCGGCCAGCCGTCCGGTGCGTCTCACGGTCCCGGCGATCAAGGTGGCCGCGCCGGTGGCGCCGGTCGGGCAGGCCCGGGACGGCTCGATCGCCGTACCGCCGCTGGAGCGGCACAACGAGACCGGCTGGTACGACCGCGGGCCCACGCCCGGCGAGCCCGGCCCGGCGGTGATCGTCGGACACGTGGACACCAAGAGCGGCCCGTCGGTCTTCTACGACCTGGGCCGGTTGAAGCCCGGCGACCTGATCGAGGTGGCCCGGGCGGACCGCTCGACGGTGGTCTTCAAGGTCGACACCGTCGAGCACTTCCCGAAGGACCGGCTGCCCGCCGAACGGATCTACGGCCACGACGGACCCCCCGGCCTGCGCCTGATCACCTGTGGCGGCCAGTTCATCGGCGGCCGGACCGGCTACGCCGACAACGTGATCGCCTTCGCCAGCCTCCAGTCCTCCCGCAAGCCCTGACCTCGCCGGGCTTGATCCACGAGATCGGCGAAGTCGTGCTGTCCCGGCAGCGCCGACACCCCCACATCGCCGAACCCGAGTGGATCCACTACCGCGTCTCAGCTCAGGAAGTCCAGGAGGCCCTCGGCGGGGAAGGCGTCCTTGACCTCCGGCCAGGTCTCCAGCATGTAGTCGACAAGCACCTCGGGCGTTGCGGCGATGAACCGCTCGGGCACCGGCGCCGGCGCGGCCAGGAAGGACCAGACCCAGTAGGACAGGCTGCACCTTGTCGGCGCGGTCGTACACGTCCCCGATGGGCACGACGTCTATGACGGCCAACCGGGTGACGACGTCCGGCGCGTCGAGCGCGAGGCGGTACGCGCACCGGGCTCCGCGATCGTGGCCGACCAGGTGGAACCGGTCGTGACCCAGGCTCCGCATCACCTCGACCTGGTCGCGGGCGATGGCCCGCATCCCGTACGGCTCGTGGTCGGCGTGCTCGGCGGTGTGCTGCTGTCGCCCCAGCCCCGCAGGTCGGTGGCGACGACGGTGAACTGCTCGGCGAGCCGGGGCGCCACCTTGTGCGTCCGTGGATCGTGGCGCCGGACGTGTCGACGTCGAACTCCTCGAACCCCTCGAACATGGCCGGACGCTATCAGCGCAGGTCGCCGCCCGGTCGGCATTCGGTCGAGCCCAGGATCGGCAGGCCGTCAGGGCTGGGGGACGTGCAGGGCCACCTCGAACTCCAGGAGGCTGGCGCCGCTGGAGACCGGCGGGCGGGGCTTGTCGCCGGGTGCGGTGGCGTGCGCGGCGCGCGCGGGGCCGGCGGCCCACGCCTGGTACGCCTCCTCGCTCTCCCACTTGGTGTAGACGAAGTAGCGGGTCTCGCCGGCCACCGGCCGGAGCAGTTCGAAGCCGAGGAAGCCGGGGGAGTTCTCCACCGCGCCGGCCCGTGCGGCGAACCGCTTCTCCAGCTCCGCGCCGGCGCCCGGCGGAACGTCGATTGCGTTGATCTTCACGACTGCCATCTGCCCACCCTAGCCAGCTCAGAACGTCTCGACCGCGGGCACCAGGTCCGCATCGACCACGATCGGGGCGTGGTCGGAGGGGCCCTTGCCCTTGCGGGCCTCGCGGTCGACGTACGCCGAGCGGACCGCCCGGGCGAACGGCGCGGAGGCGTACACGAGGTCGATCCGCATGCCCTTGTTCTGGTGGAACATGCCGGCGCGGTAGTCCCAGTAGGTGAACGGGTGCGGCCCCTTCATCGGGGTGGGCACCACGTCGGCGAGGCCCAGGTCGCGCAGCGCCGCGAGGGCCGCCCGCTCGGCCGGGGTGACGTGCGTGGAGTGGGTGAAGACGGCCGGGTCCCACACATCGGCGTCGGTCGGCGCGACGTTGAAGTCGCCGCAGACGGTCAGCGGCAGCCCGGCGACCAGCTCCGCCTCCAACGCGTCCCGCAGCGCCGCGAACCAGGCCAGCTTGTACGCGTAGTGCGGGTCGTCGGGCGTCCGCCCGTTGGGCACGTACACCGACCAGACCCGCACCCCGTCGCAGGTGGCGGAGATGGCCCGGGCCTCCGGCTCGGGAAAGCCGGGCTCACCGGCGAACCCGACCCGGACGTCGTCCAACCCGACCCGGGACAGGATGGCCACCCCGTTCCAGCGGCCGTCGCTGTGGCTGGCCACCGTGTAGCCCAGCTCGCCCACCTCGGCCACCGGGAAGGCGCCGTCCGGGCACTTGGTCTCCTGGAGGCAGACCACGTCCGGTCCGGTGCCGGCCAGCCACTCCAGCAGCCGGGGCAGTCGGGCCTTCACCGAGTTCACGTTCCAGGTCGCCAGGCGCATGACTCCAGCCTGCCGCATCCGCCGCCCCGCCGCCGGGTCAGCTGCCCGGGGTGTCGCCGGGACGGGTCTGTTCGGCCAGGAAGCGTTCCAGCTCCGCGCCGAGTTCGTCGGCGGTGGGCAACGGTCCGGCCTCCGCGGCGAGCAGGTTCTTCTCGCCCCGACCCCGGGCGAACGTGTCGTACTGCTCCTCCAGGGCCTGGACCAGGGCGGCGGCGTCCTCGGTCTGGGCCACCTGCCTGTCGATCTCCACCCGGACCACCTCGGCGGCCGAGCGGAGCCCGTCGCCGGGCAGCAGCAGCCCGGTGCTGCGGGACACGGAGGTGAGCAGCACCTCGGCGGCGGCCGGGTACTCGGTCTGCGCCACGTAGTGCGGCACGTGGGCGGCGAAGCCGAGCGCGTCGCGGCCCTGCTCGCCGAGGCGGAACTCCAGCAGGTGACCGACGCTGCCGGGCACCTGGACCCGTTGCAGCCAGGGCTCGTACCCGGCGATCAGTTCGGGGCGGGTGGCGTGGGCGGTCACCCCTGTCGGTCGGGTGTGCGGCACCGCCATCGGGATCGAGTTGAGCCCCACGGTGAGCCGGACGTCGAGTCGGGCGGTGAGCCCGGCGACGGCCGCCACGAACCGTTCCCACTGCAGATCCGGCTCGGGACCGGTGAGCAGCAGGAAGGGGGTCTCGTCGTCGTCGTGCAACAGGTGCAGTTCCAGCTTGGGCGCGTCGACGCTCTCCCAGTGGTCCTCCACGAAGGTCATCACCGGCCGTCGCGAGCGGTAGTCGAAGAGCTGGTCCACGTCGAAGGTGGCGATCGGCCGGCCCTCCAGCGAGGTGAGGAGCTGCTCGCGGGCCAGTCGGCTGGCGTTGCCGGCGTCCACGAAGCCGGTGAGGGCCTGGATCAGGACCGGTTGCCCGAGGTCGGGCAGGTCGTCGGTGAGCTGGTAGAGCTCGTGTGGGTCGAGCACCGGTGCGGACCTCCCTGGAATGTGCCTACTCGGATGCCGACGCGACGGACGGCACCCGGTTCGGGCAACGTACCCGCCATCCTGGTGCATTCCTGCTTCGGGCGATCCGTCGCCCGGCGGACGAGCGTGACCGGACCAATCACCCGATTACGCCACCGGGTGGTCCGGGTCGCCTGAACGGTGGAGTGGTGGTTCCGCCCAAAGGCCGAGTTTGTCGATCATGTCAAGGCCCGCGGTCCGATGTCCCGGGCTGTCGCCGGGCGTGCCGGCCTGCGTGCCCCGCCTGCTTCATCCGGTACGCGAGGTACGTTCCCCGGGCGGGTCGAGGCTTCCCTGTCGTCCACCAGCACACCCCGGATCTGTGGCGAGCGCCACGTGATCACCGTGCGTGATCGGCGGATCGGCCTGCCTAGCCTCGGCTGATGCGTGACGACGGCACCCTCGACGACCCGTACGCCCCGAGCAGCCCCACTGCCGATATGGAGGACGGCACCTCAACCGAACGGACAACCACCGCGAGTCGCCTCCGGGCGTACGCCCGGGACCTGATCGGTCGACGCCGGGCACAGGTGGCCGTGGCCACCGGCGTGGTGTGCTGCCTCGGCCTGGCCGCGGTCGCGCAGGTCCGTGACGACGACGCCGTCCCGGCCCGCGGCGACGCCCGCGCCGGCAGCACCGAGCTGCTGCAGCGCGCCGGGGAGCAGAGCGCGTCGCGGGGACTCGAGCGCTCCGCCACCC